>NZ_CP009251.1:936255-1248340 GCF_001941345.1 Corynebacterium stationis | reverse complement strand
GCACTTCCGGGAGCACAATGTCACCGGCATCGGCTTTGGATTTGTCGCCTTGCAGCGTATCGATGACAACTTGCCATCCGAAGTTACTGCTGAAGAAATTCCACAGGCTTTCGAAGATGCTTTAGGTGCGGAAGTTGAAGAGCACTTCATGCGCTCTGCGTGGCTGCGAAATCTTTTACCTGATGAGCTGGGAGATAAACAGTTTGGGCTGCGCCCGGGCGTTGCACGCGAGGATATTGCGCTGTCGAATTCAGAACTCGGCTTCGGATTCACTCGCTCAACCATGCGCCTTACACGCACGGAAGGACCGCGCTGGACACACGAAGTAGATGAGCACATCGCAGCAATTGTCGCAGGTCTTAACCCCCAGGGACTCAACCTGCGCGAGACCCTGGAGCTATATGCCGTCGCTAATGACTACGACGCAGACGAGCTCTATAGCGCTGCTCTGCCTGCTATTACGGACTTAGTGCGCCATGGCTTCCTCTACCCCACCGAATTAGGCCCAGTAATCTAGCAACCCGACAAGGAGTTCTTTTCTTATGCGCGCTGTCTTAACGCGTTGTATCTCTGCGACAGTTACCGTCGATGAGGAAATAGTCGGCTCCTTCGACGCGCCATCAACCGGTGGGCTTCTAGCGCTCATCGGTGTCTCGGTCGAAGATATCCACACAGGTGAGCAGGATCCTGCGGTACTGGACAATAAGATCGCCACTATGGCGCGCAAGATTGCTGAGCTACGCATCCTTGATGGTGAAACCTCTGTGGAATCTACCGGCGCTCCAGTGCTGGTGGTTAGCCAGTTCACCCTCTATGGCCGCACCGCCAAAGGACGTCGCCCTTCTTGGTCGGATGCTGCACCAGGGCTTGCTGCCGAACCAGTTATCAACAAAGTAATTGACCAACTTCGCGCGCGGAATATTCACGTCGAAGAAGGTCGCTTCGGCGCCATGATGAAAGTCGCGTCCGTCAACGACGGCCCCTTTACTGTGCTCGTCGAATCCTAAACTAAGGTTCCCCTTACCCCCAATCAGGGTGGCTTTTGCCGGCTGGGAAGAAGCCTTTCCTGCTTGCGGGAACTAATTTCACGTGTCACCCGTTGGACATTATGTAACCGGCGATAAATTCAGGAGGCCAACGATGACCAATTCATCTGCCCAGAATTCCCATGACGCTTCAGAAAATAATGAAAAGGAAGTTGACCGGGGCTCCCGCCGCGGTAAGACCAATGACAACCCTTCCGCTGACCTAGTTCGCGTTTACCTCAACGGAATTGGTAAGACGGCACTACTTTCTGCCGAAGATGAAGTTGAGCTTGCCCAAGCCATTGAAATTGGCTTGTATGCAGAATATAAGCTCAACACCGCAGAAAAGCTCACTCGTGCTGAAAAGCGCGACATGAAGATTTTAGTCAAGGAAGGCAAGAAGGCTCGTTCCCACCTGCTGGAAGCCAACTTGCGTCTGGTTGTTTCCCTAGCAAAACGCTACACCGGCCGCGGCATGCCTTTGCTGGACCTTATCCAAGAGGGCAATCTGGGCCTTATTCGCGCGATGGAAAAGTTTGACTACGCCAAGGGCTTTAAGTTCTCGACTTATGCCACCTGGTGGATTCGTCAAGCAATCACCCGCGGCATGGCAGACCAGTCGCGCACCATTCGCCTACCAGTCCACTTGGTAGAGCAGGTTAATAAGCTCTCGCGCATCAAGCGTGAGATGTACCAATCGCTTGGCCGTGAGGCAACAAACGAGGAATTGGCGGAAGAATCCGGCATCGAAGAAAACAAGATTGAGATGCTTCTCCGTCAGTCCCGTGACCCCGTCTCTTTGGACATGCCAGTCGGTGCGGATGAAGAAGCACCTTTGGGAGACTTCATTGAAGACGCCGAAGCAACCGATGCCGAAACTGCTGTGGTTGCTTCCATGCGCCACTCCGATATCCGGGACGTCATCGGAACCTTAGAGCAGCGCGAGCAGGACGTCATCCGCTTGCGCTATGGCCTAGATGATGGAGTCCCACGCACCTTAGACCAGATCGGACGCAAGTTTGGCCTCTCCCGTGAGCGGGTACGCCAGATTGAGCGTGAGGTTATGGCTAAGCTCCGCGATGGCAACCGCGCCAACCGTCTTCGCGAGTACGCACTGTAGTTAGAAGTAGCTCAAAGTCACTGAGTAAGATTTATCCACCGGCGCCACCTTGAGTGTTGCGGCGGTGGATTTTTTACTGCTTCAACGCAAACTCTTCCTTAAAGCCCAGCGCACTGCGCTAATGGAACAGAGTTGCCAATTTGTGCTAAATTAAAACATAATCTTTTATATCCGCCGAAACATATCATAACTTCCAATAACAGCACTTAGTCGCGAACTTTTATCCCGTGGGCGCTTAGCGCACCGTAAAGGTCTTGGCGGGAGAAATGCGCTAGTGTGTAAGTAATTAACTGTTTTTTGTTGCTGAAAGGGTCGCCACGTGAGGGACTTAGTCGATACCACTGAGATGTATCTGCGCACTATCTATGAACTAGAAGAAGAAGGCATTGTTCCTTTGCGCGCACGCATTGCGGAGCGTCTTGAGCAATCTGGTCCAACCGTTTCCCAAACGGTTGCGCGCATGGAGCGCGACGGACTTTTGCACGTGCGCCCAGACCGCAGTCTTGACTTGACTCCAGAAGGACGCGAGCACGCGACTTCTGTGATGCGCAAGCACCGTCTCGCGGAGCGTTTATTGACCGACGTCTTGGGGCTCGATATTCACCAGGTACACGATGAGGCCTGTCGCTGGGAGCACGTCATGAGTGAGGATGTCGAACGCCGCGTGGTTGCAGTCATTGATGACCCATCCTTGTCTCCTTTCGGAAACCCGATTCCGGGCTTGGAGAAGCTCGGCGCAGTTTCCGCACCGTTTAATGACGATAAGCGCGCGATTGATCTTCCACATGGTGAAGATGTTGAAGCAACCATTACGCAGATCAATGAGATCATCCAGTACGACGGTGATGCTTTCGAGAATCTCTTTGCTGCTGGCATGAATGTCGGCGCTGATGTCACTGTTCGCCAAGAAGGTGGCGTAGTCACTCTCACCAACGCTGAGGGTGGACAGGTACAATTGGCAGACGATTACGCCCACGCTATTCGCGTGGCTCTGCGTTAGTCTGCGCCTATCCCAAAAGGGTTCGAACCTTTCAGTTAGGTTCGAACCCTTTTAACGTTTTTAAGGCGCTGCATTTTAGGCAACGCCTACCTACGTTTTCTCGTGGGCGGACTACGCAGCGTGATCACGTTCATGAATTTCCAAACACTTGGCAGGTCTGAGATGAAACTACTAGTTACTGGCGGCGCTGGCTATGTTGGCAGCGTGTGTGCTGCAACTTTGCTCGAAGCAGGTCATGACGTGACCATTATTGATAATTTTTCAACAGGCAACCGCGAGGCAGTGCCAGCAAAAGCCACTTTGGTCGGGGGCGATGTTGCCGATCTGGCAGCAGAGGTGCTGGCACAAGGCGGCTTCGATGGCGTCGTGCACTTTGCGGCTCGCTCGCTTGTTGGCGAATCCGTAGAAATGCCGGCAGAATACTGGCAGCACAATGTCGTCACCACTTTGACGCTGCTCGAGGCGATGCGCGCGAATTCCGTCGATAACTTAGTCTTCTCCTCTACCGCGGCAACATATGGCGAGCCCGAGCAGGTTCCCATCACCGAAGATATGCCGACGCAGCCGACTAATCCTTATGGCGCATCCAAGCTGGCTATTGACTACATGATCACTTCCTACGCTAAGGCTTATGGTTTCAAAGCAACGTCATTGCGCTACTTCAATGTCGCTGGCGCTTATGGCTCTATTGGCGAGAACCGCGAAATTGAAACCCACCTCATCCCCATCGTCTTACAGGTAGCCCTGGGTCACCGTGACAAGATTTTCATTTTTGGCGATGACTGGGACACCATCGACGGCACCGCTGTGCGCGACTATATCCATGTCCGTGACCTTGCAGATGCCCACCTGCTCGCTTTAGAAGCTAATGCCCTCGGAGAGCATCGGATATTCAACCTCGGCTCAGGTGACGGTTACTCCGTCAAGCAAGTTATTGAAACCTGCCGCGAGGTTACCGGCCACCCCATTCCAGCTGAAGTTGCACCCCGGCGCGCAGGCGACCCAGCTACCTTGATTGCGTCTTCCGAGCGCATCAAGTCCGAGCTCGGCTGGAACCCACAGCGTACCGACCTTCACACGATTGTTACGGATGCTTGGGAATTCACCCGTCAATTAGGTGAACGCGCGCACTCCGCTTCGCGCATCGCAAAGTAGCTTTTAACTAGGCGGCATCGTCAAAGTTGTCGGTGCCGGCCTCATCTTCGCTCTTTGCCGAATCACTCGTTCGTTGCGCTAGTTTCCGGTAGTAATGACTGCGTGCATTAGCACTTCCTTGGTTGATATTGTCCACGCAGTTTGTAGCTAGCCCGTTGAGATAGCACTGCAGCATTAAAGATGTCAGTGAGTGGTTGTGGTCCGCACTTTGTGAAGCCCCCAGTGCCATGCCGGCATACATAGACATGCCGCGTTTGATTTGGGCCGCGGCATACATGCACAGTGCGTTATTGCGGATAACTCCGCTAAAAGACTGCGAGGTAGCAAGCATGATCGCTGCAGTTTCTTCCGGATGGTCCAAATAGGTGGCTGCAGTGAGGTCACGGACATAGGTGTTACCCATCGTCATGGCAGCTGAGCCCAAAAGCCCGAGATCGTGCAGGCAGCTATCAGCAGCATCAAAGCCATAAGTGGATGCTTGGAATATCAGCTCCTCGCATTCTTTGAGCAAGTCCTCTAGTCCGTATCCATATCGGGGATTTACAAGGCTGTCTTTATCGTGCATTATTGCTGCCGCGTGTAGTGCTTGTCCTTGTATCAGCTCCAAAGTGTCGGCATCAATGATGTGGTTGCGTCGGTGCAGTGGAGCATGCGCTTCGTCTCGGTCATATCCGGGCAAGCGCCCCTCGCGGATGAAAGGTTCCATGGTTACAGCGCTGACTACTTGGTCAATGTGTCCGTTTTTCCAATCTCTAGGCATTTCTTCAATCTCTCGTAGTTCTTCTGAAATTTCACTGAGGTCACGTTCAATGGCAGCAAACGGTTCACCGTCGGCAATTTCGGCTGTGTGCCATAGCGCGGTGATGGGCATGTCTAGAAGTTCTGCATGGTTAAAGATTTCCTGTGCAATGCGCTGGATGTCAGATCCAGTCGACGAGGTGATGGCGAAAGGCATGATGAACACGCAGCGGTGATGATCGATTGCTGTTAAGGCTTTGGTCAAGGTTGCGCTCAAATCGGCGATGTCGAAGCGCAGTGTAGGGCCAAGGGTTAGATCGCCGTCGCTTTCTTCAAAAGCCATTAACACGATAGAGTCAGAGGGATAGAATCCGAGGATTCCAGGGATATTTGCTAGTAGTTGTCCAGGGGTTCGAAGTGTTGAAGAGTTTGTCATGATTTAAGATTCGCTGACTTTCTCTGAGCGCACTAGGGCAAAGCAGCACGAGACCAGAAACCTGTGGATAACTTAGCCGTTTTGCTGATGTGTCATCATAGTTATCCACAATTTGGCCCAACGCTTCGACGAATCCGCGTCAACCTGACACATCAAAGTTGGCCTTTAGCCTAGAATAGTTGGACAACCACCACGGTTAGCACGGAGCAATACCCGGAATACTTTATCCATTAAGTGTGTTGAACGTGGTAGTAAGAGGAGGTTTATCATGCAAGATAACGAACGTCGCATGTATGAGTTGGAATATCCCGCACCGTCGGTTGATGAGGGGCCAACGCTGGTAGTGGCAATGCACGGCTATGCCGATGCCGGCCTTTCGGTTGAATCCAGCGCTGATCACCTCAAGGCTGCTTTAGAATCACGCCCGTTAGCAACATTTAATAGCGATGAGCTCATTGATTATCGCTCCCGTCGCCCTGCGGTCACGATTGATATTGACCAGCCCGTGGAAATTGAATCTTTGGATCTAGATATTCGCGTGCTCAAGGACACTGAAGGCAAGCCTTTTCTGCTGCTTTCTGGACCCGAGCCGGATCTACGGTGGGAGTCTTTTACCAAGGCCGTTGCAGAGTTAGTAACGCGCTTTGATGTTAAAAACACCATCTGTCTGTACGCTGCGCCGATGCCCGTGCCACACACACGTCCTTTGGTAGTTACTGCGCATGGAAACTCTGCTGAGTTGGTTTCTCGCATGGTGCGTATGGAATCCAAGATGATTGTTCCAGGTTCTGCTTCCTTATTCATCGAAAAGGAACTTGCGCAACTTGGCCGTAATGTCGCTGGATATACCGCACACGTTCCGCACTACTTGTCCTCGTCCCCATATCCACATGCCACTCACCAGCTATTGGACGCGGTATCTGAGGCAGCAGGGCTGAACCTGCCATTGAAGTCCTTAGAGCATGACATTGAACGGGTTAATATCCAGCTTGAAGAGCAGGTCAATGATTCTGAGGAAATTGTTCAGGTCGTTCACTCCTTAGAGGATCAATATGACGCTTATATGGAGCGTTACCGCAATGAACATCCACAGGCGATCATGCCGGGCGAGCAGCATGTGCCAAGTGGTGAAGAGCTTGGAGCAGAGTTCCAACGTTTCCTCGCGGATATAGACACCGCGGATGATTTCTTAGAAAATGATTCTGAAGACGGCAAGGACTCCGACCCTGAGGATGACTTCTAACAAGGGACGTAGCTAAGCTGGGATGGGTGAACCTCTCCCAGATGCTGCCTGACTTGCAAGAAGTACCTGAATCCCTCGTTGATGACGCGGTTTGGGACACATTTGTCTCGTGGACCGATCAGCGAGGGATTTCTCTCTACCCCGCCCAGGAAGAAGCATCGCTTGCACTGTTAGCCGGCGATAACGTCATCCTCGCAACTCCGACTGGCTCCGGTAAATCCATGGTGGCCAATGCCGCGCACTTTATTGCGATGGCACGCGGCCAGCGGTCCTTTTATACTGCGCCGATTAAAGCTTTGGTGAGCGAAAAATTCTTTGCCCTGTGTGAAATCTTTGGCCCAGAGAATGTCGGCATGATGACCGGTGATGCCACGGTCAACGGGAATGCGCCCATTATCGCCGCCACTGCCGAAATCGTTGCCAATATCGCGCTGCGTGATGGTGCAGAAGCAAAAATCGACCAAGTAGTAATGGATGAATTTCACTACTACTCCGAGCCGGACCGCGGCTGGGCATGGCAAGTTCCCTTGCTGGAGCTGCCCAAGGCGCAATTTTTGCTAATGTCCGCAACCTTGGGCAATACCGAGTGGCTAGAAAAAGATCTCACCCAACGAACTGGGCGCAAAACCACTTTCGTAGGTGGCACCACTCGCCCAGTTCCATTGGATTTCTCCTATACCTTCTTGGCAGTTCATGAAACTGTGCAAGAGCTTTTGGATGCTGGAAAGGCCCCTATCTATATTGTGCATTTCTCTCAGCGCGAGGCTTCTGAGCGTGCACAGGCGCTTACTTCCCTATCTGGGCTGATAACTCCGGAAGAAAAGCAGCGCATCGCAGAAGAGATTGGCACTTTCCGTTTCACCACCGCTTTTGGCAAGGATTTATCCAAGTTGGTGCGTCGCGGCATTGGTGTTCACCATGCTGGCATGCTGCCTAAATATCGCCGTTTGGTCGAGCGTCTGGCACAAAAAGGCCTGCTCAAAGTAATCTGCGGTACGGATACTCTCGGCGTGGGTATTAACGTTCCCATCCGCACAGTGCTTATGACTGGCCTGGCAAAATACGATGGTCGTCGCGAACGGATCTTGAAGTCCCGCGAGTTCCACCAGATTGCGGGTCGTGCGGGTCGTGCAGGCTATGACACGGAAGGCACCGTGGTTGTAGAAGCACCCGAGCATGAGATTGAAAATGCGAAAGCTCGCCAGCGTCTCTCTTCTGACCCTGCCAAGTTGAAAAAGCTGAAGAAGAAGGCCCCGCGTGATGGCACAGTGACGTGGTCAGAGAAAACTTTTGATCGCATCATTCATGCAGAGCCTGAGCAATTGACCTCGCAGTTTCGAGTCTCTAACTCCATGCTGCTCAATGTCTTAGCCCGTCATGGTGATGGCTATGAGCACATGAAACATTTGCTGCGCACTAACCATGACACCCGCGTGCAGCAAAACAAGCATATTTTGACTGCACTGGATCTCTTCCGTGGCTTGCTGAACGCAGGGCTTGTGCAGCGTTCTACCAAGGGCTTGGATATCTACGGACGCCCCTACCACCTAGTGCGTGAGCTTCCGCGTGACTTTGCGTTAAATCAGCCGCTGTCGCCGTTTGCGCTCGCTGCACTGTCGTTGTTGGATAAGGAGTCACCGACTTTTTATCTCGACGTCATCTCTGTCTTCGAATCGATTCTGGATAATCCGCGCCAGGTCTTACAAGCTCAACAGTCGCAGCGACGTGGCGAAGAAATCGCTGCGCTCAAAGCTGACGGCGTTGACTACACCGAACGCATGGCGATCGTAGAAGATATCACCTGGCCAAAGCCGCTAGAAGAATTGCTAGAGCAAGCCTATGACACCTTTGCAGAGTCGAATCCGTGGGTAAAGGAATTTGAGCTAGCGCCTAAGTCTGTCGTTCGTGACATGCTCGAAAGCGCAATGACTTTCTCCGATCTGGTGGCTAGCTATGGGCTGGCCCGTTCGGAAGGCGTAATCTTGCGCTATCTCACCGATGCGTGGCGGACCTTGCGTCAATCAATTCCGGATGAGTACATGACTGAGGAGCTATCCGATGTCATCACTTGGCTGGGAGAGCTTATCCGCCAAGTGGACTCCTCGCTGGTCGATGAGTGGGCAGAGATGACCGGGGAAGACTCCCCGATTTCTCAAGAAACGCTCGACCGCGAGCTAGCTTTCGGCGTCGAGGACCCGACGCTATTAACGTCCAACCGCCGCGCTTTTACGATCATGGTTCGCAACTATCTCTTCCGCATCGTGCAGCTTTTTGCCTTCGAAAAAGAAGACCGTCTGGAAGAGATGCTGGATTATCTTGAGGACATCCCTGATTTCGGAGCTGCCTTGGATGATTACTTCGATGAGTATGACGACATGGAAACCGGCCCGGAAGCACGCGGAAAGGAATTCTTCAGACTGGGAGATACCTCAGGCAGGGCTTGGGAGGTACGCCAGATTATCAAAGATCCAGCAGGCGATCATGGATATCAGTTGGTAGCGACCGTTGATTTGGATGCTTCTGATGAAGCCGGTGAAGTTCGTCTATCCAGCCTAAGAATCGAGTACTAGTTATCTATTACCTCGTGAACGTGCAAGATTTGCGCAAGCGAGCTAATAACAGAAGCAATCTTGACGGCTTCCCATAATTGTTCAATTTTTAGGCCTTCGTCCTGACCGGTTTGACTGTGAGCTTGAATGCACTGTTCACAGTCATTTATCGCGGAAGCTGCGATTGCCCAGACTTCGTAGTCTGCCTGGCTGATACCTGGCTTTAAATCCACGGTGTTGCGCAGCCCAAATCTCACGTCTTCAAAATCGGTGCCCAACCAGTGCTTGGCTCTAAACCCGCAATTGTTCAACGTCATTGTGGCGATACATGCCAGAGCAGCTTCTTTGGCCGTATCGCTTAGAAACTTCTGGGATTGGGCATCGATAGTCTTGAGCAAATAGGCGTTTTTGGATAGCGCCGCGGATACAAGCAAGCATCCCCACTTTTGCCGCGGCGTAAGCACCGAAGAATTGAGCAACACTTTTAAGTTGCGCTGTTGGCTTTTGGCATAGTGGGGAATTCTTTGTTTCAAATCCCGCAGTTCTGGATTTTCCATTATATTCGCCGCCTTTATCAATTCTTAAAAATTTTTTACCCAATACTAATCACGTGTATGAAATTTATCTCCACTTAACCTGCATATAGTTGAAACCATTATCAATAGCACCTGCATTTATAGTTTGCATATGCTGCTCGTGTAGAGTTATAGGCATGTTCGATAAAGAGTACCGTCCTACCCTGGCGCAGCTGCGGACCTTCGTTACCATTGCGGAGAATAAGCACTTTGGTACGGCCGCTCAGAAGCTGAGGATTTCTCAGCCTTCCCTCTCCCAAGCTTTGGTCGCGCTTGAGCAAGGACTCGAAATTCAGCTCATTGAGCGCTCAACTCGCAAGGTTATCGTCACTTCTGCTGGGGAGCGCCTTTTGCCTTATGCGAAAGCTACGTTGGAAGCAGCTGATATCTTCCTCACGCATGCGCGCGGTACTCATGGAGAACTCGCGGGCCCGTTGACCATCGGCATGATCCCGACGGTTACTCCCTATGTCTTGCCACAAATCTTGACTGATATCAAGACGCAGTTTCCTGATCTTGAGCCTCGCATTGTCGAGGAACAAACCACTCACCTAACGCAGAAGCTTCGTGACGGGCAGCTGGATATGGCTATCATTGCCTTGCCGGCAGAAGGCTCTGGGTTGGTCTCTGTGCCTTTGTACCGTGAGCGTTTTTCAATTGTGCTTCCGGAAGGTCATCCTCTATCCGGTCATACTGATGTGACTTTGTCCCAGATTAAAGATTTAGAGCTATTGCTTCTCGATGATGGCCATTGCTTGCGAGACCAAATCATGGACTTGTGCCGCCGCGCGGATCTCAACCCATCTGATGCCACCAACTCCATTACCCGTGCGTCATCATTGACCACGATTATCCAGTTGGTTCTGGGCGGACTTGGCTCTACTCTCTTGCCAGAATCTGCGATTGCGACGGAGTACACCAACGATAAACTCAGCCTCGCAACATTTAGGGATGATGTTGTTGCCGAGCGTGAAATCGGCTTGGTCTTTCGCGCATCTGCAGCGCGGAGCGAAGAATTCCGCCACTTTGGGGAGCTTGTTGTCCAGGCCTTCGAGGCAGCCGTTGCGCGCTCCCGCAAAGTCTTGGCAGAAAAAATCGGTTAAGCCAGATATCTTAATCACGCCGAGCAAATAAAAAGCACTGTGGAATTCGAATCCACAGTGCGTTTGTTTATGCGCCTATTTCTACTTGACCATTATTACCGGCGCACGATGCTGTCGTCGGGAACTGGTCCGCCCGCAATTTGGCGGTAGGCGTGTGCTTGCGCAAGGAGATATACCGGCAGCGCAATGATGGTGCCGATGCCGAAGGTGGCCATAATGATGAAGAACATAATAATGCCCATGACTACGTTAAAGCCAAGCAAGCGCAGGTAGTTCGAAGCGCCTGCTTTAAACCCTTGGACAATTGCTTGACCGAACCCGGCGCGCCCATCAGCGGCATACCAGACCATCAGCTGATACAGCGGGGTGAGCAACAAAGTGCCAAAGAGTAACAGGGCAGATAGGCCAAGCAAGCTACCCACATTCTCATTCACTGCGTTGATAACTGCTTGTTCATCTGTGCCCGCAGCTTCTACTTGGGCGATAAAGTCATTGAATGCTTGGTCGATGAAGAGGAACGTGATTACCAGGCTAATTAGCCACAAAATTACGGTAATGGCGATTGCTGGCCAGTAATGGACGTCTTTGCCAATGGAGGACCATCCGGTCGCACGGGTATCAACTTCATGGGTTGCTAGGCGGTAGAGGAAAGGCATCAGCAGCAAAGTGAGCAATCCGACGATATTGCTCGCAATATCCGTCCCGATTTGCATGCTGCCATTAGTTGATACAGGTGCGTTGAAGGCACCGGCGATGAAACCTAGGACTACAGACAAGGCAAGGAAAGCTAGCGCTCCCAACAACCACAGCTTGCCGTTAGAGAATGTACGCTTGAATCCGAAGCCAATGGCGCTGAAAATCTGTAGTTGGCCATTGGTTTGCACGAGGTTGTTGGAATAGCCAGCAGCATTTTCAGGCTGGCCTGAATAGCCTGGGCCACCGAATTGGGCGCCGCTATAGCCATTTGTGCCGTAGGCGGAGTCATAGCCGGAGGAATAGTTGGGCTCTGATTTTCCGTACCCAGGTTGGTCCTCAGGGTGGTTGGTTGCACCGTAGCGCGGCAGATCCCCAAATCCGTCATCGCCGTTACCATCAGGCTCATTGCCGTGGTCGTTGTTCCCACCGTTATATGGAGTGCTCAATTTCTACTCCTACTCCCTCGATTGTCTCTTTTGCGTTGCCTGTGCGGCGCTTTCCTCCCACGCTACCGCCTCAGCATATTTCTAATTGTTTCATACACGGAACTTTCTGGAACGCTCCCCTGTGCTTTTAGCAAGTGGGGAAAGAATCTAATTGCGGGTATCATTTCCCACTAGCCATGAGTAACTCACGAAGCGGTAATTCCCCTAAATCTTCCAGCGCTCCAACCCGTAACCAGTTGTATGAGCGTTTAGCGCAAGTCCCTTTGACGGATGAGCGCTCTTTTCGCCGTCGCTTAAGCAAAGCACGTGCTCCACAGGCACTTGCAGCCATTGGCGCGGATATCGATAAAGCGGTCGGACGCGTTGAGCTTATCGATGCCCACGTGCCAGCCATTGAATATCCCGAAGCTTTGCCGGTTAGTGCCCGTAAAGATGACATTGCAGAAGCGATTGCTAAAAATCAAGTGGTCATCATCGCTGGTGAAACCGGTTCAGGCAAAACCACGCAGATCCCGAAGATTTGTTTAGAACTCGGTCGCGGACGTCGCGGCTTAATCGGGCACACGCAGCCCCGTCGACTAGCTGCGCGCACCGTCGCTGAGCGTATCGCTGATGAACTAGGCCAAAATGTGGGCGAATCGGTCGGTTATGCGATTCGTTTTGATGACCGAGTAACAGATACCACTGCTGTAAAGCTGATGACCGACGGTATCTTGTTGGCGGAGATGCAAAGGGATCGTTTCCTGAAAGCCTATGACACGATCATCATCGATGAAGCGCATGAACGCTCTTTAAATATCGACTTTCTTCTGGGCTACCTCAAGAGGCTTTTGCCGCGTCGGCCAGATCTGAAAGTCATCATTACCTCTGCAACCATTGACCCGGAGCGCTTTGCTGAGCACTTTGCCGATCAAGAAGGCAAACCAGCTCCAATCATTGAGGTATCGGGGCGTACGTACCCTGTCGAGATTCGCTATCGCCCCTTGCAGTTTGAGCACGAGGGCAAGTTAGTCGATCAAGATCCACTCGATGGATTGTGTGAGGCGATCGCTGAGCTTATGAAAGAAGGCAGTGGAGATATCCTCTGTTTCTTCCCAGGAGAGCGTGATATCCGCGACGCCATGGAGGCTATTGAGGCACGCCACTGGCGCGCGGTGGAAGTCACTCCCCTGTATGGGCGCTTGTCTAACCAAGAACAGCACCGCGTCTTTAGCCCGCATTCTTCCCGCCGCATTGTCTTAGCAACCAATATCGCTGAAACTTCTCTGACGGTCCCCGGCATTCACTATGTCGTGGATACTGGCACCGCGCGTATCTCTCGCTACTCCACGCGCACGAAGGTTCAACGCCTGCCCATTGAACCGATTTCACAAGCTTCAGCCAATCAGCGCTCGGGCCGCTGTGGCCGTGTCGCCGACGGCATCGCCATTCGTCTTTACTCCGAAGAAGACTTCTCATCGCGTCCTGAATTTACGGACCCGGAGATCTTGCGCACCAACCTAGCGAGTGTCATCTTGCAAATGGTCTCGCTGCGTTTGGGCGCGATCGAGAAATTCCCCTTTGTCCAACCCCCTGAGCCCAAAGCTATTCGCGATGGCCTGATGGTTTTGCACGAGCTATCGGCCCTAGAAGACGAGGAGCAGGATGGGCTGCCAAAGCTGACCACCGTGGGCAAAGACCTGGCACGCATCCCGGTTGATCCGCGCATGGCACGCATGCTGGTCGAAGCTCACAAGCTGGGAGTGCTTAACGATGTCATGGTGATCGTCGCTGCCATGACCATCCAGGATGTGCGCGAGCGTCCCCTTGAATTCCAGGCACAAGCGGATCAGGCGCACGCGCGCTTTAAAGATAAAACCTCTGATTTCCTGTCCATACTTAAGCTGTGGGATTACATCCAGGATTCTCGCGATGAAATGTCGGGCAATGCCTTCCGTAAGCGCATGAAAAAAGAATTTTTGCACTACATGCGCATCCGAGAATGGTTCGACTTGGTGCGCCAGCTGCAAGGGGTTACCAAGCAGATGGGCTGGACTGCTACAGAGACCAATCGCCGCGATGACCAAATCCACCAGTCCTTGCTTTCGGGTCTGTTGTCTAATATCGGTGCCCGCGATGGCAATTCCAAGGAATTCTATGGCGCACGTAATACAAAGTTCTTAATCTTCCCTGGTTCGGCTCTTGCAAAGAAGCCACCAGAGTTCATTATGGCTGCAGAGCTCGTGGAGACTTCACGTCTCTGGGCACGCGATGTAGCCAAGATTGACCCGGCATGGGTGGAGTCTTTGGCTGGGAATCTCCTGCGTCACAACTATTCCGAACCAACGTGGTCCACTAAACGTGCAGCCGCCATGGCAACGCAGCGCTCTACGCTCTACGGCGTCACGGTCGTAGCTGACCGCCTTGTGCCGTATCACCGCATCGATCCGGTGGCTGCTCGCGATATGTTTATTCGAGAAGCACTGATTGGTGGCAACTGGAATACCCACCACCACTTCTTCCACGACAACGTCAAGAAGCTTGATGATGCAAGCCAGTATGAGGAAAAAGCACGCCGACGCGGCATTGTTGTCGACGAAGATACGCTCTTTGAGTTCTACGACAAGCGCCTGCCGGCCAAGATTACAACTGGGCGCTACTTCGACTCATGGTGGAAGAAGGAACGCCACAAAAATCCCTCGCTCTTAGACTTTGACCCCGAAGAACTACTCAACGACGATTCAGCAGTTACCGAGGATGCCTTTCCTGATCATTGGAAGCAAGGCTCCATTGACTTGGAGTTGACCTATCGCTTCGAACCAGGCGACGTCATGGACGGCGTCACCTTAATGGTGCCCGTGCCACTATTAGCGGGCTTAGACAAAGAGGGCTTCGATTGGCTCGTGCCGGGCTTGCGAGAAGAACTTGTCACAGAGTTGATGCGCACATTGCCGAAGGCTTTGCGCCGCTCCGTGGTACCCGTGCCAGAATTTGCGCGCCGGGCTTTGGATAAGTTGATCCCTTATCAAGGACGCTTAGTGCAGCAATTAGCTGATGTCTTGCGCGATTTAGGCGGTTCAGGAATCTCTGCTTCCGACTTCCGGCCTGAGGCTTTGCCCGCACACTTGAAGTTCAACTTCGCTGCAGTGGACAAAAAGGGCAAGGTTATTGACTCGGATAGGGACTTAGCTCAGCTGGTCAAGCGCCAAGCAGGATCCATTAGTTCTTCAGTATCGCAGCTCGGCCGTGCCCAAGAGTCTGCTGCTGTTAACGAATGGACAGAAGAGACTCTAGGCAGCGTGGACGAAGAAGTCGCCACCGTGGTCGATGGCCACGAGGTTGTCGCATACCCGGCACTAGTGACCACACCAGATGGAATTGCCGTTAAAGTCCACGCGACGAAAGCCGCAGCTGACTCCGCGATGATAACAACCACGCTGACTTTGCTCATGCGTGAAATCTCCGTGAACACATCGCAGATGATCAAGGGTTTGCCTCTACAGCAGCGTGTGGCCATCGATAACTATGGCGCTGAGGAGTTGGTCAATGATGCGCGCGTTGCCGCAATTCGCGATGTCATGATGGACGCCGGCGGACCTGTTCGCTCTCCTGATAAGTTCAAGGCTTTAAAAGAAAAGGTTAAGCCACAGGTGCCTGGGCGTGTACGGCAATCCATCGTTGCTTTAGCGCCTGCGATGGTGCAATACTCACGCGTAGCCGATGAGCTGAAGAAGTGGACTGGGCCTGCAATTGATGACATGGTCAAACAAATAGAATTTCTGCTACCGAAGCATGCAGTGACTATTCACGGCATTGAGCACTTGCGGCATCTCCCCCGCTATTTGCAAGCAATGCTCATCCGCTTGGAAGAAATGGGCCATGACCCAGACAAGGATGCTGACCGTCAGGCAGAGATCGACAGTGCCAATGCCTACTTGGACAATAAGCTGCGTAATCTGCCAGCTGGTCGAGCCCGCTCACGCGAGGTCAAAGCTATTCGCTGGATGATACAAGAGCTGCGTGTCTCCCTTTTTGCGCAGCGCCTTGGCACTGCGCATGCCGTATCCCTGCGGCGGATTCAAAAGGCTGTAGACAAACTCTAAGAAATCCCGATTCGGCTTAGACGTCGCGCTCACGCCGACGCATAAGTCGAATTTCAGATTCGAAATCATCGGCGCTGTCGAAAGATTTATACACAGATGCAAAGCGCAGGTAAGCAACCTCATCGAGGTCACGCAGTGGATCCAAGATCGCTAAACCAATGTCGTTGGCATTGACCTGGGAACTGCCGTGACTGCGCACGCGCTCTTCTACTTCTTGCGCTAAGCGCTTGAGCGCATCATCGCTAACATCGCGACCCTGGCATGCTCGGCGAACACCGCGGATAAGTTTATCGCTGCTAAAGGGCTCTGCTAAGCCATTGCGTTTGACCACTAGAAGGATGGCTTTTTCAATGGTGGTAAATCGACCGCGACATGATGCGCATTCGCGGCGCCGGCGGATTGATGAGCCGGCATCGATGACACGAGAGTCAATGACACGGGATTGTTCATGATGACAAAATGGGCAGTACACCAAGCGTCCTTACGTAGAATTCCCAACACGTACTAACCGTGCGAGGGGTTTTAATACTAGAACTAGTGTACTGCCCTGTCCGAATCCACTACGGACTACCCAAATGGTCTATCAGTTTGGGATGTGGCCCGGGTGTAGGAAAGCTTTTAGCGAGTTTGCACGCTGTGGGAAAAAGACGAAGAACTAACGGTTGGTGCAGGGGTTACTGGCTCATCTGAGGCATTAAAGCCAGCGAATAAAATGCTAGAAAATACTGCCGCACCGAACACAGCACCGAGAGCCAGGTTGCTTCGAACGCTTTCCCAGCGACTCATAGATTCAGAAGCCTCAACAGACTCGAAAGAACGCGCCTGTTCGAAAGCGTTTCGTTGTGGTGTTCTAGCGACTGAGTCGAGAGTTCGGACTCGGTTGACGCGCGGTTCGCGCACTGCAGGCTCCCACACAGATGCAGCAGGAGTTTGTCCCGCGCGTGTGATTGACTTCAAGGAAGAACGAGTTGAATGAGCATTCCGCGATTAAGAGCAATAGCCATGATGTTATCCTTTCGGTTACGCAAGTGACACTATCTAACTTCCTAGACACTCCAGATGTCTATTCGCGCAACTGTTCGATTATTTATCTATGTTCGATTTATAACAGGATTTCGAAACTTTGTCCACACCGGGCGCGAAATAGTCGAACATGGGTGCAAAACGTGATACAAATGGAGTATCGATTAAAACAGGCAAGTTTCACCGTCTACCAAAATCTCGCAGTCACTGTTCTAAGTTCAATCGAGCTAAGCCGGCCAGTACCCAAGATTTTGGATACCGGCTTAGATATCCAAGGAGCTAAAATGGCTAAACCCCGAGGTATTACTCCCCGGCCCGACATTTCCGAACTTTCACCACGCCAACGTCGAATTCTCGAAGTCATCAAAGACGCGGTCGTACTGCGCGGATATCCACCAAGCATTCGCGAAATCGGAGATGCGGTTGGACTGCAGTCAACTTCGTCGGTTGCTTACCAGCTCAACCAGCTCGAACAAAAGGGCTTCTTGCGCCGTGACCCCAATAAGCCTCGCGCTGTCGATCTTCGCCAATTTGCTATGGATGATGAATCGAAGCCAGGCCGCAAGCCTGCTGCAGAGCCCGTAGTTGAAGATGCCTTGCCCGAGACCGCTTCCAGCGTGAGTTACATTCCCGTGGTTGGACGTATTGCGGCTGGCGCACCTATTACCGCGGAAGAGAATGTTGACGCATACTACCCACTGCCCGATGACATCGTAGGCAAGGGTGAGCTCTACATGCTCAAGGTAGTTGGTGAATCCATGAAGGATGCAGCAATCTTGGACGGCGACTGGGTCATTATCCGCTCCCAGCCAACAGCTGAATCTGGTGACTTTGTTGCAGCTTTGCTAGACAACGAAGAAGCCACCGTGAAGGAATTCCACCAGGACTCCAGTGGCGTGTGGCTGCTTCCGCACAATGAGGCTTTTGCCCCCATTCCAGGTGATGATGCCAAGATTATGGGCAAGGTCGTCTCTGTTATCCGCAAGATCTAGCTTTTGGGCAGATCTTTGACCGTATTTCCACGAAAGTGGGGATACGGTCTTTTTTTATTGACGGCAAATGTGGGATAGACATGTCACGCCCCCCCCCCCCCCGAATGGGTTGTTTGCTTCTGCTCTCATTCACAGACAATCCCACATTGCTTTGGTGACTGTTAGCGCGCTGACCGTTAAGAATGCCGGCGTCTGTACTGGCTATAGCTCTAATTAGTGACATGGCGACAGTGCACGATCTGTGTTTAGTTCTGAATTTCATGGCATTCTGGAGACAACACTGCCCCAATTGGGACAAGAATCCACATTTGCTTTTGCCTTACTCTCTTACACCCCAACCGAGTAGACATGACGTGGGTTTAATACCGATACGGCTCGATGTGACCTAGTTTTCAATTGACTATTGCCCAATGCGGGAAGGGATGCTAAATGTACGCTGAGGAGCGACGCCGACAGATTGCTTCAATGACTGCAGTTGAAGGCCGCGTCAACGTCACCGAGTTGTCCGAGCGCTTCGACGTTACGGCAGAGACTATTCGTCGTGATTTAGCCGTGCTGGACCGTGAGGGCGTTGTGCATCGCGTCCACGGCGGTGCTGTTGCCTCCCAGTCTTTCCAGACCTCGGAGCTGACCCTTGATTCTCGGCTGCGTTCTGCTACTACTGCCAAGATGGCGATTGCCCGGGCAGCGATGGAGTTTTTACCGCAGGGCACCGGCAGCATCTTTTTAGATGCGGGTACTACCACCAGCGCCGTGGCTGACCTCATTGGCCAAACCCCGGCAGCACACCAGCTGTCCATTGTCTCTAATAGCCTGCCCATCGCTTTGTCTTTGGCCAATAATGGGGTGCAATATGTGCAGTTGCTCGGAGGTACGGTTCGCGCCATAACGCAGGCTGTCGTCGGTGATACTGCGCTGCGCACCATGGCTCTGCTGCGCGCTGATGTGGCTTTTATCGGCACCAATGCTTTGACGCTCGATCACGGTTTGTCTACTGCAGATGCGCAAGAGGCCGCGATTAAATCAGCTTTTGTCACCAATGCACACAAGGTTGTGGTGCTGTGTGACTCTTCCAAGTTGGGAACTGATTACCTAGTCAGTTTCGCTTCCTTGTCAGAGATTGATGTTGTCATCACTGATAGCGGTGCCTCAGAGATATTTTTAAATTCACTACGGGATCGCGAGATCGATGTTGTTGTCGTAGATGACCTAGCGCGTAGCTAAGTCAGTAACTTGGCAAGCAGGCTCCCCCGATGCCTGCTTGCTTAAATCTTTCTTAAGAGGCGTAGCCGTCTAACAGCGCGCGAACTGCTTCGCGTGCTTCTGGTGCACCGGGAGCCATAATGGCCGCTTCGGCCATTTCCTGGCACTGCTCAAGGGTTACTTCAGCCAGTTGTGCACCCACACCGGCTATGGCGGTGGATGCTGCCGATAGTGAGTTCACGCCCAGGCCCACAAGCACGCAGGCCAAGATAGGATCGGCTGCTGCTTCACCGCACACTCCGACTGGCACGTTGTTATCTGCGCCGCCAATGCAGGTGTGCTGGATCAAACGCAACACTGCTGGCTGCCAGGGGTCAGTCAGATAGGCCAGCTGTGGCGACAGTCGGTCAGCCGCCATCGTGTACTGGGTTAAGTCATTGGTACCAATGGAGACAAAATCTAGGTGTGGCATGATGGTATCGGCCATCAAGGCTGCAGCCGGTACTTCCACCATCGCGCCAGGCACCAGACCACGTTCGCGGCATAGTTCAGCAAACCATTGTGCTTCTGTCGAGGTTGCGACCATCGGAGCCATGACCCAGGTTTGAGCCTTTTCATTGCGCTGTGCTGCTGCTTGGGCAATGGCATCCAGCTGGCGCGTAAGCAGTGATTCATTATCCCGCGCGATACGCAGGCCGCGCACACCGAGGGCGGGGTTTTCTTCATCGTCTAAAGTCGCATAAGAAATTGGCTTATCCGAACCAGCATCAAGGGTGCGAACTACCACCTTGGAATCTGGGAACGCATCAAAGACCTTGCCGTAAATCTTGGCCTGCTCATCGACAGAAGGCTCACTACTGGCAGACAGGAAGGATAGTTCGGTGCGGTAAAGGCCAATACCTTCTGCTTGGGACTGCGCTGCTAGACGTGCAGCGTTGCCATCAGCCACATTGGCAAGTACTTGGATTGCATGCCCGTCTTTGGTTTGAGCAGGACCTGTCCACTGAGCTACCTTTTCCGCACGCACTTTGTAGTCGGCGACGGCCTTGTGTGCTTCTGCTTCATCGGCATCCGTGGTCACGGTTCCCACTGCGCCATCGATAAAGACGACGGTGGATGATTCGATGTCGCGCAGCGATTTGCCCACGGCAACGATGCATGGAATATCCAGCTGGCGGGCAATGATTGCCGTGTGGCTGGTAGGACCACCTAGTTCGGTCACCAGAGCTTTGACGTGATTGGTGTCCAAAGTGGCGGTATCGGCTGGGGCTAGGTCATCGGCAAAAAGGACGGCCTCGCCCTCAATATGTGGCAAGCCGGGTTCATCTTCCCCACGGAGTTGCGCAATCACGCGGTCGCGCACATCGCGCAAGTCGGTGGTGCGCTCCGCCATTACTCCCCCGGCGGCTTCAAACATGGCGACGAATTTATCGGTTGCACCGACCACTGCGTATTCAGCGTTGTGTCCACCGGCAATATTTTTCTTTACTGCCTTGTGCCAGCCGCGGTCTTTGGCCATTCCCGCGGTAGCGATGAGCACTTCTTTAGCGTGGCCGTCAGCAACTTCCGCACGCGTAGTCAGCCGGTCGGCGACGACTTCGGCGGCTTGCTTG
Organism: Corynebacterium stationis; assembly: GCF_001941345.1. Taxonomy (NCBI): domain Bacteria; kingdom Bacillati; phylum Actinomycetota; class Actinomycetes; order Mycobacteriales; family Corynebacteriaceae; genus Corynebacterium; species Corynebacterium stationis. Next base: position 1,227,341 of record NZ_CP009251.1, on the reverse strand, counting down.
AAGCGCTCGAATTCGCTGTCCCGTGCATCTTCAGCAATTGAAGCGCCAGGTTGAGGTAATTCCGGTCGTGGACGTACCCACACAGCCGGAGCATAGGCAACGCCGGCAACAACGCCAGTACCGTTAATGGACTTTGACATGGTGTGTTCTTCTCCCTTGTCTTTGTGCGCCCTGCACACCTACTGCGCCTTGAAGGCGCATGAGTGTGCAATGCGAACAGGTGATGCGGATTAGAGATGTGAAGTTAAATATGTGGGTTTTAATGGTGTATCCCACAAACTAACCACACAATATCATTGACAACCGGACACATTCGGGCAACAATCAATATTATTGAGTATTTTCTCGAGTATTACCCCAAGTATTCGCCATATATTCGGAAACTCAAGCTTTTTGGCTTTTGTCCATAGCTTTGCACCCAATATAGCTAACTTTTGGAGAACCCCGCGCCTTATGATTGTGACCCTGACTCCAAATCCGAGCATCGATGCGACGATCGCTTTGGATTCCCCACTAACCCCCGGCACGGTTCATCGTGCTGCCAGTATGACCAATGCCGCAGGCGGAAAGGGCATCAATGTCGCACACGCTGTGACTTTGGCGGGAGAATCCGCTGTAGCTGTCATCCCAGCTGCAGAAAATGATCCTTTCATTTCCTTGGTCAATGACATCAATGTCGATATCTCGACCGTTGAAATTGCAGAAAATATCCGCACCAACACCACGGTGACGGAAACTTCTGGACGTACTACCAAGCTCAACGGCAAAGGCCCAGCGGTAGATAGCCAGGCTCAAAGCCAGCTTATCGATGCTACCTGCCACGCTGCTGCCAACGCCTCGTGGGTGGTGATGGCGGGTTCTTTGCCTAATGCAGTGCCCGTTGATTTCTATGTCACGGCCATAAACGCCCTACGGAAATCTGCGCCACAGGTCAAGATTGCCCTTGATACCTCTGATAAGCCCATGGAGGAGATTGCGAAGAACCTGTCGACCGCAGCTCCAGATCTCATCAAGCCCAATGGGCTGGAGCTTGGCCAATTAGTCGGCGAAGACGGCTTGGCTTTGGAAGCTGCTGCAGAAGGTGGCGATTACTCCGGTGTTATTGCAGCTGCTCGCAAGGTCAACGCCCAGGGTGTGGGCTATGTGCTGGTAACGCTCGGCGCAGCCGGTGCCTTGTTGGTTACCGAGACTGGGGCTTGGATTGCTAGCCCCCCACCGATTGAAGTTGCCTCTACCGTCGGCGCTGGCGATAGTTCTTTAGCCGGGTTCTTACTCGCCCAAGAAGCAGGTAATGACCTTGCTGAATCTCTGCGTTACTCCGTTGCTTATGGCTCAGCGGCAACATCCTTGCCGGGCACAACCATTCCGACTCCGGATATGCTGAACTTAGCTGAGACAAATGTGCGTCAACTGAATTAATTCGCCCCCTTTTTCCCCTTCTTAAATCAAGGAGAGTCCTGTCATGGCATCCGATATTATTAGAACTGACTTAGTCGCTTTAGACGCAGACTTAGGCACCTCAGTTGAATCAGTAATTACCCAACTAGCCACGTTAGTTCACGACGCTGGTCGCGCCAGCAACGTGGAAGAATTAGCGCGTCCCGCAATTGAGCGTGAGGCCCAAGCTGGCACCGGAGTGCCTGGCAAGGTAGCAATCCCGCACTGCCGTTCCGCAGCGGTGAGCGAGCCAACCTTGGCTTTTGCGCGACTTTCTCAAGCGGTAGATTTCGCAGGTCCTGATGGCAATGCCGAGTTGGTATTTCTGATCGCTGCCCCGGAAGGCGGCGGCAAAGCGCACCTGAAGATTCTTTCCAAGCTTGCGCGTGCACTGGTGCGCCAGGATTTCCTCGACGCGCTTCGTACTGCAAGCTCAGAAGAAGAAATCGTCGCTTTAGTTAGCGATGTCGTCAGCGCCGAAAAGAAAGCACCGACCAGTGCAAGCTCAGGTCCAACAGAGGGGGCGTCGACGAACGAGGCATCGACAAGCGAAGCATCGACAAGCACTGCGAAAGCTTTGAACATTGTTGCTGTCACCGCCTGCCCCACAGGTATTGCTCACACCTACATGGCTGCCGACGCCCTGAGCCAAACCGCAGAAAAGCGCGATGACATCAAACTCACGGTAGAAACCCAAGGCTCGTCCAATAACACCCCGGTTGCACAATCGGTCATCGACGCCGCTGATGCCGTAATCTTCGCTACCGATGTGGGAGTACGCGACCGCGAACGCTTCGCTGGAAAACCCGTCATCGAATCCGGTGTAAAACGCGCTATCAACGAACCTGATGTCATGCTGAACGAAGCCGTTGCTGCGGCGCAAAACCCTAACTCACACAAGGTTAGCGGTAGCGCAGCAATCTCTTCTGGCACGGAGGATACCGCTAGCCAGCTCAGCTGGGGCAAGCGCATCCAGCAGGCCGTAATGACCGGTGTGTCCTACATGGTGCCCTTCGTAGCCGCTGGCGGTTTGCTACTAGCACTGGGCTTTTTATTCGGAGGCGCCGATATGGCCAATGGCTGGCAGGCCATCTCTACCCAGTATTCACTGACCAACCTGCCGGGGCACGAGGTCGACGTCGACGGTGAGCTCCTCAGCTTTGAACGCTCTGGACTCCTGCTATATATCGGCGCGGTGCTCTTTGCCACCGGCCAAGCCTCCATGGGCTTTATCGTCTCTGCCCTATCTGGCTATATTGCTTACGCTTTGGCTGGGCGCCCTGGTATCGCGCCGGGCTTTGCTGGCGGCGCAATCGCTGTCACTGTCGGCGCTGGCTTCATCGGTGGTCTGGTCACAGGTCTACTCGCAGGTCTTATCGCAATGTGGATCGGCTCCTGGAAGGTGCCGCGCTGGATGAACTCTTTGATGCCAGTGATGCTCATTCCGCTGTTGACCACTTTGGTGGTTGGTCTCGCAATGTACTTCGTGCTGGGCGCACCGCTGGAAGCGTTGATGACTGGCCTGCAAAACATGCTTGGTGGCATGTCTGGTTCTTCTGCCGTGGTGCTGGGCATCGTGCTGGGCCTAATGATGTGTTCTGACCTGGGTGGCCCAATTAATAAGGCTGCCTACCTCTTCGGTACCGCAGGGCTTTCCACCGGTGATCAAGCATCCCTGGAAATCATGGCAGCGATCATGGCCTCCGGTATGGTTCCACCAATTGCTTTGTCGATTGCAACCATCGTGCGCAAGAACCTCTTTACCCCTGCGGAGCAAGAAAACGGCAAGTCTTCCTGGCTGATGGGTCTGGCCTTTGTCTCCGAGGGCGCGATTCCATTCGCTGCTGCCGACCCATTCCGCGTCATTCCAGCGATGATGGCTGGTGGCGCCACTACCGGTGCGCTCATCATGGCACTCGGTGTGGGCTCACGTGCTCCGCACGGTGGTATCTTCGTGCTCTTTGCTATCGAACCTATCTGGGGCTACATCGTTGCCATCCTGGTCGGTACTTTGGTTGCGGCTGTCGCCGTCATCGCTTTGAAGCAATTCTGGCCAAATAAGACCATCCAGGAAGCAGCAGCAAAAGATGCACGAGAAAAATCAGCCCTCGCAGCTGCTTAAATGCTGATAAGCTCCGGGGACTTCGCACGAAAGTAGAACCTTTCGTGGCTAAGTTTCGGATTCGACTTTAAACTGGTGTGAGTACTTTTAATCTTTGAAAGGATTTATTTATCATGGCGTCTAAGACTGTAAAGGTCGGCTCCTCCGTCGGGCTGCATGCTCGACCAGCATCCATCATCGCTGATGCAGCAGCAGAGTTTGATGAAGATATCTTCCTGGCTCTGGTTGGCGAAGAAGACGACGATGAAACCGATGCGGCATCTTCTTTGATGATCATGGCACTCGGAGCTGAACAAGGCGATGAGGTCACCGTTACCTCTGAGAACGCAGAAGCTGTAGAAAAGATTGCAGCGTTGATTGAACAAGACCTGGATGCTTAAGCGCTAAGGCGTTTAAAACAACTTAAAGGGCTGTGGTTCTTCCGGGAGGAAGGTCCACAGCCCTTTAAGGGATCATGGCTTAGCGTTCGAGATACCAATATAAATCGGTCGCTGCTGAAGAACTATTCTCGCCACCGCGATCGACATAATCTTCAAAAGCAGGTGCTGCAACTTTTACACTTTGGCTGTCGAGCTCTTGAGAAAACGCATCCCAAGAATTACCCAGTGTGTTGTAGCTGGCGTGGTGGGTAGCGCGTGCGGCAGGACCTTCCTCAAAGGTGATTAAATCAAGGTCATCAGCACTGCCATCAGGGTTGTTTTGCTGTGCTTTTCAATGGCATCGCGCACAGTATCACGGCCTTTTTCTGCGATGACTAGTGCTGCGGTGATATCTATATCATCCGGAGAAATCGCATACGTGTCGGCACGTCCTGCGACGGATTCTACGTTGAGGTCTTTAAGAACCTGTTCCAAACGCTCATAACTGGGTTGGAGAAACGGTGCAATCTTAGTCAATGGAACCGTAGTGCGAATACAGAAAATAGTAGGGCTGGGGACAGTAACAAGGTCGAACTTCATGGCTAGCACTCATTAAAGCTAGGCCTAGAAAGTATGACGCAGCTCTTAATGTTGCCACCTGTTGTACTTAGTGTTTTGCCTGCTGGCCTTCACCGAGGGTTTCATATAGCTGCTTCAAAATTGGGTAGGCAATGATGATGCCTACCGAACCCCATGCGATACCTTCCAAGGTGATGCCAAAGACCGTGAGTGTGAGGTTACCGATGCCGGCTACCAAGGCGATGGCAGCGCAGGTCAAGTTCACAGGGTTGTTGAAATTGACACGATTATCCATCCAGATGCGAATGCCCAGCATGCCGATGAGACCGTAGAGCACCAGCGTCGCGCCCCCGAGAACACCGGAAGGAATGGTGAAAATCAGCGCGCCGAACTTCGGGATAAAGGCCAACGCAATAGCGGTTGCAGCTGCAACCCAATACGCCGCGGTGGAGTATACGCGCGTGGCTGCCATAACGCCGATATTTTCCGCATAAGTCGTCGTTGCCGAACCACCCATGCCACCGGCCAAGGTCGTGGCCAAGCCGTCAGCTACCAAGGCGTCGCCAGCCAAGTCATCCAAGTCATGCTTGGTCATCTCACTAACAGCTTTAACGTGGCCAACATTTTCCGCTATAAGCACCACCAGGACTGGCAAAGCTACTGCAATGGCGGAGAAATTAAACTCGGGAGTGTGGAAATCTGGCAAACCAATCCACGCGGCATCAGCGATTGACTCGGCCGCACCTTCGCTGAGATTGCCGGTCACTGCCGCAAATATCCACCCGATGATGACGCCAATGAGAATACCCAAGCGCGAAATCATGCCGCGGCCAGCAATGGTGCACAGCACAATAGCGAGCAAGGTTACCGCTGCAACCACAGGCTGGGTTTGGAAATTCGAAGCGGCCGTCGGCGCGAGATTTAGCCCGATTAAAGCCACAATGGCGCCGGTGACAGCAGGTGGCATGACGGCATCAACGACCTTGCGCCCGGCCATTTTGACAATGAATCCGATGACCATCAAACACACGCCAGTAACCAAAATGGATCCGGCCTGTGCACCGATGCCGTACTGTTCAGAAGCCGCTAAAGGCGCGATGAAGGCAAAGGAGGATCCGAGATACGATGGCAGCCGATTGCGAGTAATCAGCAAGAATAAGATGGTGCCAATGCCGGAAAATAGCAAAGTCGTATTGACCGGGAAGCCAGTTAAGGTGGGCACCAACAAAGTGGCACCAAACATGGCAATGACATGCTGCATGCCGATACCAATGGTCCGCGGCCAATTAAGGCGCTCTTCGGGAGCAACTACTGCCCCAGGTTGAATCTTTTTACCGTCGCCGTGTATTTTCCAGCCAATCAATGAGCTCACGAAATTCTATTATGTCGCACGCACGCCTTTTCACCTAACCAAACGCGAAGCTAACTTACATGCTTCACTCATTAATATTTCAGGAACTTAAGACTCGCTGCGCTTCGAGCCTTCATCTTCTGGGTCCTGGTCAAGAATTTCTTTGACCTGGTCTTCATCCAGAATGAATTCTGCGAGCTCACCCGCTATCTGTGCTGGCAAGCGGACATCCACATAGGTGCCCTCTGCCCGGTAAGACTCTTCGAGCACAGTGCCTACCTCATGCACACGTGCAATAACTTCACCACGCGTAAATGGCACCAAGAGCTGCACGTGCGAATCCAAAGAATTCAAAAAGAGTTCAACACGCGTGGTGAGCTCACTAATGCCCTCCCCAGTTGCCGCGGAAACATAAACGACGTTTTCGCGATCAAGGACGTGGCGAATCTCCGCTAGTGCCAAAGGATCAGCCGCATCAATCTTGTTAACAACGATGATTTCTGGTGGTGGGGTCTCCCCCATTTCCTTAGCAATTTCGTAGATGACCTTATTAACCGCCTCAATTTGCTTGAGTGGGAAAGGGTCAGCGCCATCGACGACGTGCAGCATCAAATCGGCATTGAATACTTCTTCCAGCGTGGATTTGAAGGCTTCCACCAATTGAGTCGGCAGGTGGCGAACAAATCCAACCGTATCTGTTAGCACTACGTTTCGGCCATCGCCTAATTCGGCCTTGCGGGTTGTCGGATCTAACGTCGCAAAAAGCGCGTCTTCGACCAAGACACCCGCGCCAGTCAACGCATTAATCAACGAAGACTTACCAGCGTTGGTATAGCCAGCAATCGCGATTTGCGGGATGGTAGAGCGTTGCCGATTGGCGCGCTTAACATCACGCGCGGTCTGCATGCCCTTTAATTCTTTACGCAGACGCGCCATCTCTGTACGAATACGGCGACGATCCGTCTCAATCTTGGTCTCACCTGGACCACGAAGACCCACACCACCATTGGAGCCAGCACGGCCACCTGCCTGACGCGACAAGTTACCGCCCCAACCACGGGTATGTGTATAGAGGTATTCCAGCTGCGCGAGCGAAACCTGAGCTTTACCCTCTTTGGACTTCGCGTGCTGAGCAAAGATATCGAGAACCAGCATGGTGCGGTCAATAACCTTGGTATTGAGCTCGCGCTCTAGGGCGTTGAGCTGACCCGGAGTTAGCTCACCATCACAAACCACAGTGTCAGCACCGGTTGCCTCAATAGTGCTCTTAAGCTCTTTGACCTTGCCTGAGCCAATAAAGGTTCCGGCATCGGGCTTATCGCGCTTTTGATAGAGCATCTCTACGATCTCAGCGCCGGCAGTTTCCGTCAGAGCTGCGAGCTCCGACATGGCTGCCTCTACTTCAGCGATGGTGCCTTCGATCCACACGCCGACCAAGATAACGCGCTCTAGGCGCAGCTTTCGGTACTCAACCTCATAGATGTCTTCAGCATCTGTGTGTCTAATCTCCGTGCGGTGGGTAACCCGACGGAATGCATTTCTTTCGGCAAGTTCGAGCTCGCCGAGAGTGAGATCTTCTTCATTGTCGCGCTCACCTGCAGACGAATGTCCTGCCAAGGGCTGCGGAGTATGGTCTGAAAAAGCGCGTGCCAAAAGTTCGTCGCGTTCTTTTTCACTATCAAATCGTTTTGAAAAATCTGTCATTGTCCTCCCAGTATCGCATGAACTAACCACCCTTGGCTAGAAGTCACAGGTAAAAGACACTGACACATTTTCCCTAACGCACTATAGGGTCTAGAATCAAATCCATGACTACCGCCCAAACCCACTCAGAAATGCTTGCGATCGGATTCGATTTCGAACAATGGCAAGACGTTGTGGAAGCAGCCATCGCCACCAACCAGCTCACCGTGACTGGTGAAATCCGTGGTGGCCAGCTGATTCAGTTTGCCGATGCTTCCGGCGCACAGCTGAACATCCTTGCTGTGGAACCATTCTCGACCTACATCGGCTTTGAAGGTATCACCCAAGCCTTTGCACACGTGTCGATGGTCAACGATGTCTTAAGCTACATGAACATCATCACCCCAACCGGTGACACGATTTCGGAAATCACTGCAAACCTCGCACAAGGACCGCTGCTGGCTGAAGTTGAAGAGCAACAGTGGCAGCAAGTCGGCATCACTGCGATGGGTCTTGCGGTGCAGTCTTATGAATCAACCGATGCTTTCGAGGAATCTGAAGGCGTCTTCCCAGCACTCTTTGAATCCGAAGGTGCGGAAATCGTTAACTCTGGAAGCGGCGCAGCAGCCCCGACTCCTGGCGCGCGCTTTGCAGCACGCGTTTTGGAATCTGGTTGGCGTCATAACCAGCTCAGCGGCAAGCGCTTTATCCACGTTGTGCTTGATGGCGCATTCCCCTTCGATCTATGCCTTCCTGAATCCTTCGGGGACCTTCCTGCCAAGGATTCAGTGCTTGCAGGTACCGCGTTGATGACCGCCAGCGTTTTGACCCCTATGTCGGGCGGCTGCGGCTCGGGTGGCGGCTGTGCATGTGGCTCAGGCGGCTGCGGCGGACATTAATTATGCAGTGGAGCACTAAGGGATTTTCAGCACGACAACGCACCATTTTTGGCGTCATCGCCATTGTGGCTGCGGTCTTTGTCGTGCTCAGCGCGCTGCGTTTTACCGGACTGATAATCTGCCTCATCATCCTTCCGCTCGCGCTGTTTATGCTGTATTCACGCCCTGATGCTTCTGAGCAAAAGACCTTGAAGTCATCAATTTCTTTATCGGCAGACGATATTGAAGATGTCGTCGAGGAATATGAGCACTTCGCTCATTCCCCAGAGGCGGAAGCAATTGCGGATCGCACGCTGCATCGACCAGCGCTGCTTGACCCCGAATGCGAAGACCCCGCAATTGAGAAATTCCATTATGAACTCTCAACTGCCAAGCGTTTTGTGCGCCGTTTAGACGCTCGGTTGGCTAAGCCAAATATGGAAACCAGCGAGATTGAACAGCTTTTGAAGATTACGGATCAGCGCGCCTTTGAACTCAAAGAGTCGTGGCTTGCAGCCCGTCGCTCCGCATTGGCGCTCGGGCCGAAATATGATCCAAATTCTCGCGATTAAAGGGCCGCAAGCCCAGTTGCGATAATCTCAGAAGGACCACGCAAAGTAGAACCATCTTCGCGTACTTCTACTTTCACCTGACCACCAGGTACGTTGACTTGAACCTCGCCGGTTACCGTGCCCGCATCAGCTAATGCTGATACTGCGGCAGCGACGGTTCCCGTGCCACAGGAACGGGTCTCTCCTACTCCGCGCTCGAAGACACGCATGTGTACTTCGCCGTTCTCGAGTGGGGTAACCACTTCGAGGTTCAATCCATTCGGGAAAAATTCCGAATCAAACTCCGGCTGCTCGAAGTCCAACTGTGCAAGTGCTTGCGAATCTAATCCTGGAATGGTGGCCGCTAGGTGAGGATTGCCCATGTCTACTCCCAAGCCAGCATAAGACTGTCCGGCCATCTTCGCGGTAGAAAGCCCTATGACTTCAGGTGCTCCCATTTCAACGCTGACATCTGCGTGGCGGGCATCAAAGGCATGCACGATAACTGGCTTAGCGCCAGCGCGAGTACCCACGGTGAAAGAAATTCCTTCTCCGGTTAGACCTTGGGGCGGAATTGGAATCAGGCCTTGAGCAATTACCCAGTGGGCAAATACGCGGGTGCCATTGCCACACATTTCAGCAATCGAGCCATCTGCGTTGCGGTAGTCCATAAACCAGTCATCGCCGTCGATGCCGTCCGCTAGCTTGTCTAGCTCTCCGTTATCCACCAGCGCCTGGGCACGAATGACGCGCAAGAGGCCATCTGCCCCAAGGCCCGCTCGACGATCGCACAATGCAGCAACACGCGATGGGTCAAGCGATAAATCACCATCCGGGTCATTGATGATAAGGAAATCATTTTCAGTGCCATGCCCCTTGGCAAAGGGCAGCGAACCAGTGGAAATATTAGACATGCCTTCTATTCTATAGCCTCAAGCAAACTCAGTACTTGCGGCAGGGTTTGCTGCGCTGCATCAATCCACGAAATTCTCTTATCGCGGTGAAACCATGAGCGCTGCCGGCGGACATAGCGCCGTGTCCCGATGTTCGTTCGCTCTAGGGCCTCATCCCACCCTAATTCGCCATCCATGGCTTGGAGTACTTGCGCGTAGCCAATCGCTCGGCCAGCAGTGGAGTCGCGTACCAGGCCTTTTTCTAATAAGGCCTCGACTTCCTCCACGAGACCTTGCTCGAACATCATTTTCGTGCGCAGCTTAATGCGCGGGTTCAGCCAATCAGAGTTTGTTTCCAGGCCTACTAAGTGTGCATTCCACCGCGGTGGAGCATCCTTAGGCGGCTGGCTTGCTTGAAAGGGTTTGCCGGTCAATTCAATGACCTCCAATGCTCGCACGGTTCGCCGCGGGTCATTGTCTTCAATAATCGACGCAGCTTGCGGATCGATCTTTGCAAGTTTGGCGTGCATCGCGGCTACCCCAACCTCGTGCAGTTGCGCTTCATATCTAGCACGGACGTCCGCATCCGTCGGCGGGAAAGCCCACGCATCAACCAAAGACTGCACATACATCATGGAACCGCCAACGATGATGGGCCTTTTGCCGCGCGCTGCGATGTCTTCAACATCGGCGACGGCATCCTCTTGATAACGCGCGACTGAGGCAGTCTCAGTTATATCCCATACGTCTAGTTGATGATGCGGGATGCCTTGGCGCTCAGCGATGGTCAATTTCGCAGTACCAATATCCATGCCACGGTACAGCTGCATGGAATCACAATTGACTATTTCACCGTCGAAGTGATGCGCGAGCTCTAAAGACAGCGCTGACTTGCCCGATGCAGTTGGGCCAACCACCACGATGGGCCTTAAATCTTTATCTTTCACCATCTACACCTTCCAAGCGGCAATAAAGCGGCCAACCCCAAGGGTTGCATCAAAATCAACCAGTTGCGCTTCTTCGGGGGCAAGCTGTGCCAATTCCAACCACAGCCCTGGCTCGATCACACCGGCATCGATAAGCTTATGCGCGTCCATCGGACCAGCGTGGCCCTGCAATACCTGCGAACACCACTGATGAGCCGACTCTGCGGTATCAAGCAAGGCCAGCGGTGCGCGCTGCGTCAACCCCGCACTGCCATCGAGGACAACGACGGTTAAAGCTAGGGGATCTATGTGGCCAATATTTGCCCGGCACTCGGTAACACTTTCTGCAGGAGCGCCCGCAGCCTGCAAAATATAACGAGCTACCAACTCACCTAGAAAATGTCCCTTAGCGACGTTAACCTGGGGCGCTCCCCACGCCCGAAAACTTCCGTCATGCGCGGTATACCAGCGCTTGTCCTGGGAAAAGACTACATGGATTGGCCCGTTGTGCTGTTTAATCAAAGGTGTCAGCAGCTGAGTAGCTGAATTGAGCAGCCTTTGGGATGGTTCATCACTTGGCGATAGCTCGGTAACTAGAGCTGGCGAGCCGGGGAGAAAGACGACATTGTTCATTGTGTATTCCATCCTAAGCCTGCACTTAGAAATTCGTGTCTTTAACCCTGACAATGATGGTCATATCGCGCTATTGTGTAACAAGACACGTGCGCATTGCTAAAAACGGTGCGCTGTTTAGTTAATTTCTCGGCAGCCGTGTCGCGCGGCACAGCCTTCACTTTAAGGACGGAGTTCATCTCATGGCTACTTCTACCCCCTCCCCTGCTAATATGCCCAAGCCAGGCCCACGGCCCGGAGCACAGCCGCAGGCTGCGCCTGCACAACCGGCTGTGGTGACGATGAATGCCCCAGTTAAATCAGATCCAGCCAAGTGGGGCCGCGTTGATGAACAAGGTACGGTTTTCGTCCGCACAGCTGATGGCGAGCGCGAAGTCGGCAGCTGGCAGGCAGGCACCCCCGAAGAAGGCCTTGCGCATTTTGGTGCCCGCTATGATGACCTCGCGACCGAAGTGGAGCTTTTGGAAGCTCGTCTGAAAGCACATCCTGATGAAGCTGAGGCTATTAAGAATACGGCTGCTGAATTGAAGCAGACGGTACCTACCGCGGCGGTCGTGGGCGATCTCGCTGCATTAGAACAGCGCCTCGAGGCCATTCAAGAACACTCCGTCAAAGCTGGTGAACAAGCGGCTGCTGATAAGGCACGTCGCCGTGAAGAGGCCATCGCCGCTAAGGAAAAGCTGGCTGCCGAGGCAGAAGAAATCGCCGAGAACTCCACCGAGTGGAAAGTCGCCGGTGACCGCATCCGCGAAATCTTGAACGAGTGGAAGAAGATCAAGGGCATCGACCGTAAGACCGATGATGGTCTGTGGAAGCGTTACTCCCGTGCACGTGATGCTTTCAACCGGCGCCGTGGTGCACACTTTGCTGAGCTAGACCGTGGGCGTGCTGCCGCACGTAAGAAGAAGGAAGAGCTAGTTGAGCGTGCGGAAGCTTTAAAGACTTCTACCGATTGGGGTGCTACTGCGCGCGCCTACCGCGATCTGATGGCGGAATGGAAAGCTGCTGGCAGAGCCCCGCGCGAAGTCGATGACAATCTATGGGCGGCATTCCGTGGTGCTCAAGACCACTTCTTTGCTGCCCGTGATGCCGTCAATAACGAGCGTGACCAAGAATTCGCTGAGAATGCGAAAGCCAAAGACGCTCTTATTGCCGAATATGACTCGCAAATCGATCCTGCCAAGAACGTCGAGGCTGCTAAAGCCAAGCTGCGTGAGTTGCAGGATAAGTGGGAAGAGATTGGCTTCGTTCCGCGCGACCAGGTTCGCCAGTACGAGGACAAGATTGCTGCCCTGGAAAAACGCGTGGCCGATGCCGAAGAGTCCAATTGGCGCCGTACCGATCCAGAAGTCCAGGCCCGCGTAGACCAGTTCAAAGCCAAAGTTGACGAGTTCAACGCACAGGCTGAGGCTGCCCAAGCTAAGGGCAAGACCGCAGCGGCCGAGAAGTTGCGCGAGCAGGCTGCGCAATGGGCTGAATGGGCCAAGACCGCAGAAGCTGCTGTAGAAAGCTAAGGATTAAAGTTACCTCACGTGGATAATCTGCACCTCGCGCAGCTTGCACCACCACACTTTCCCTCCGGACCTGCTGCCACCGCAGCTAGGACGGAGGGATTGTCTCCTACGCCTTCTGATGCCGTTCGCACCTTTGCGTTTATGGCCAATCTTTATGCGCAAGAAGTCAGTGGTGACCCGGCTGCATCCGCCTCCCCCGAACGCGTGCTCTATCGACTACGCGGATCCAATGAATCACAGACCTATATTTTTGCCCTCATTGAAGGAGCTTCCCCACTGGGTGAAGTCTCTTCTCTGGGGCTACCGCTTATCCCTTCCACCGGTGAGTGTCCTGACTATGACTATGCGGGTTTTATCCAACTTAGCGTCGCACTACTGGAAGAAAAAGAGACTGCTGATATAGATTTCATCCTCGATGTGGGATATCTTCCGCTGCCGGGCGAACCGGTGGATGCAGAAACCCGCAGCGTTGCGACGACCCTAGTGAACCACGGTTTAGAGTTGGCAAAGAAATTAGGCCGCACCACGTGTCAGGTTAGTTCTTTGCATTCCGATGACACTGCTGCGGAAGCGGATCCCTTTTCCAGCGCCTATCAAAAAGCAGGCTTTGCAATTAAAAATGCTGAACGCCAAATTAAGATAGATGTACCTGAGCAACCAGCGACGGTTCTAGTTCCAGCAGGTCTAAGCACCGAAACGTGGCTTGACTACGGCATCCCAGAGCAATATCTGGATGATGTGATCGATCTTCTTACCGTCGTCTCGGAAGATTCACTCACGGGCGATTTAAGCGTGGAGCCCATCAAGTGGAACCGCTCTCGCCTGAATGAAGCACATGCTAAGCTGCGCGCACGCAAGGCGCATACGCTCATGGTGGCGCTGATTGATGACACTACCTACCAGGTTGTGTCCTTGACGGAACTCGGGCGCCATGCTGGCTCTGACCCGGAAGTTGCTGAGTGGACGTTAACGGTTACCACGCGTGAGCATCGGGAACAGCAGCTGGCTAGCAAGGTCAAGCTTTTAGCGTTGACTGCATTGCGTGAGTGCTGGCCCGATGTGGAGCGAACCTACGCCTCTATCGGAGCCGGTGATGTCGCTATGAATCGTATCTTCGACGAGCTTGGAGCCCAAGGCATTTCGCGCTCCGAGTCGTGGGAGTTGCGGCTTTAGTCCTGTGGTGGCTGGTTAGCCTGACCGGTATTGCGGTGGCGTCGCGCCGCGCGAGCGCGACGGTCGTCGACGAGCAAAGGATTATCCTTCGGTGCTGCTTCGCGGCGAATATCCATTTGAGCTTGGCCGACTGCATCGAGCTGCGAGGCCGCCTCACGTGCCTGCCGTGCCGCTTCCATCTGCTCAGGGCTACGGCGCAATGCCACCAAGGAAAAAGACACGGTGGCAATAGCTACAGCAACAATGCCGCACCATAGGCCAATTTCCGCGCTATCTGCACGTGCGCCGCGCATCCACACCATAAACAACGAATAGGCAAAGCCTACGGTAACGAGCATCCAGCCGATGAGTCCACATATCGCGCGGCGGGTTACCAGGGTCAAGGTCGTGCACACGCCAACGCCCAAAGTTGCAAGAATGGCGAAGACGAACTCCGCAATCGACATGGTCTCTCGTGCGTCGGAGCTAAAGGTAATGATTTCAAAACCGCGGATCCCCGCCGAATGCGGCAAGATTAGCCACGCAACGTAGAACACGACCGCGACAATGAGTGGAATAACTTGGTTTCTTAAATCCATGGTTCGCGCACTGCGGCGCTCCGCTTGGATTGGGTTTTCTTGCTGCTTAGACACAATTACCTAGCATAGTCGTTTCAAATTTTCGGGGGTCTTAGAGACCACACGCTGGCGCTGGGGCTGGTTCTTCCGCTGGCTTACCGATGCGTGGAAGGCCCAAGCCCACACCAATGGGCTGGGTGGTTGGGGTCTGCCCCGCTGCCGACATATCTCCTGCCTTAGTGCGGCGATGAGATGTCACACCTTCATCAGCAATGAGGAAGAAGGAACCCGAATCTGTCACGGTGGTGTGCACAATATCGCCGGGACGGATCTGGGAAGTGATATCTTCGCCATTCATGACCGGGGTAAAGTGCACCAGGCGTCCGTCGCGGGCGCGACCACTAATACGGTGGGTCTCGCTATTTTTACGACCATCAGCCTGCACAAGTAGTTCTACATCCGTGCCCACCAGCTTCGCGTTCTCTTCTGCACCGATGTCATCTTGCAGCTTCACAAGGCGCTCAAAACGATCCTGCACGACATGCTTTGGCAGTTGATTTTCCATAGTTGCCGCAGGGGTGCCTGGGCGCGGGGAATATTGGAAGGTATAAGCCGCCGCGAAGCGCGCACGGCGCACAATATCCATGGTGCCCTGGAAATCTTCTTCAGTCTCTCCTGGGAAGCCAACGATGATATCCGTGGTGATGGCCGCGTGCGGCATCTTTTCACGGACTTCATCAAGAATGCTTAAGAACTTCTTCGTGCGGTAAGAACGACGCATATCCTTGAGAATCTTGTCTGAACCGGACTGCAAGGGCATGTGCAACTGTGGGCACACCGCTGGGGTCTCTGCCATTGCGTCGATAACGTCAGAGGTAAATTCCGCTGGGTGTGGCGAGGTAAAACGCAGACGTTCCAATCCTTCGATCGCGCCCACAGCACGCAAAAGCTTAGAGAAGGCAAACTTGTCGCGTGGCAGATCGGGGTCTGCAAAATTCACGCCATAGGAGTTTACGTTTTGGCCCAACAGGGTTACTTCAGTAACACCTTGGTCCACCAACGCCTGCACTTCCGCCAAGATATCGCCAGGGCGACGGTCTTCTTCCTTGCCACGCAAGGAAGGGACAATGCAGAACGTACAGGTGTTATTGCAGCCGACAGAGATTGAAACCCAGCCTGCATAGGAAGATTCACGCTTCGCCGGAAGCACCGAAGGGAATGCTTCCAATGAATCCACAATCTCAATCTGTGCCTTGTCATTGTGACGCGCGCGCTCCAGCAAAGTAGGCAATGCTGCCATATTGTGCGTGCCAAAGACTGCGTCAACCCATGGGGCGTTGGAGATCACGGTGTCTTTATCTTTTTGCGCCAAGCAACCACCAACGGCAATCTGCATTCCAGGATGGTTTTCTTTGGTCTTTTTCAATGCACCAAGTGAGCCATAAAGACGCTTATCCGCATTTTCACGCACAGCACAGGTATTAAATACGACAAGATCGGGTTCAGATTCCTGCTCCGCTGCGACGTAACCGGCTTCTTCCAATAGGCCGGAGATGCGCTCAGAGTCATGAACATTCATCTGACAACCGAAAGTCCGCACCTCATAGGTACGGGCATTTTCTACTACTGCAGCAGGGGCGGCTGCATTTGAGTTTTCATTGGGGTATTCGCGCTTGGTTTCCACGTGGAGTCATTGTAGTGGCGCTATGCACCAGCGCCTAACCATATAAAATTCCCAAGAAAGCGCCCGTGCACATAGCGAAAACGGTATGAGAGGGCAACACTGGGGGCTATTTCAACAACGTAAGAAACCGGTTCGCAGAAATTGGCTTCATTTGCGAAAGTACATGAAACCAACTTCTATCTGGCGCTACTTAACGAAACTTTTCGAAATCCTTTGCAAAAGCTGCAAAGGTTATCAATTTGTTACTTCAAGCTTTGCATACAAGCGAAGATTACCGCCTAAAGTTTCTTATATGTTGCAAAACACAGGCGAAAGGAGAAAGTGAAGTGACAGACACTCCGATGATTCGCATGAGCGGCGTCCAGAAGTATTTTGATGACTTCCAGGCGCTCAAAGATATTGACTTAGAGGTTGCACACGGCGAAGTTGTAGTAGTCCTAGGGCCTTCTGGCTCCGGTAAGTCAACGCTCTGCCGAACCATCAACAGACTGGAAACAATTGAAGAAGGAACCATCGAAATCGATGGCTCCGTTCTCCCCGAAGAAGGCAGCCAACTAGCTAAGCTGCGCGCTGATGTGGGAATGGTATTCCAGCAATTCAACCTGTTTCCCCACCTGACCATTTTGGACAACGTCACTTTGGGTCCGAACAAAGTCCGCAAGATGAAGAAGTCTGCTGCCGAAGAACGCGCAATGCAGCTTCTTGACCGCGTGGGCATCGGCAATCAGGCTTCAAAGTATCCAGCACAGCTTTCAGGCGGTCAGCAGCAGCGCGTTGCTATCGCTCGTGCATTGGCTATGAACCCAAAGATCATGCTTTTCGATGAGCCAACGTCGGCGCTTGACCCAGAAATGGTCAACGAGGTGCTCGATGTTATGGCTTCGCTGGTTAAAGAAGGCATGACCATGGTCGTGGTTACCCACGAGATGGGCTTTGCCCGCCGTGCCGCTGACCGAATCCTGTTCATGGCTGATGGAGAAATCGTCGAAGACACCGATCCATCAAGCTTCTTTGATAATCCACAAACGGACCGCGCCAAAGACTTCCTGGGCAAAATCCTTTCTCACTAGATTCAAAAATCTACGTCCCTATCTTTTATTTAAAGGAGAACACATGTCACGCTCTATCACTCGTATCGCAGCCATCATCGGAACCGTAGCTGTCTCGGGCAGCCTGCTTGCCGCTTGTGGTGGCTCCTCCGGAGACTCTGATAGCCTACTCAGCTCCATCGAGTCCGGCAACGTCACCTTGGGCACCAAGTTCGACCAGCCTGGTCTGGGCCTTCGTGAACCAGACGGATCCATGACCGGTCTAGACGTCGAAGTTGCAACCTACGTGGTCAATTCCATTGCCGCTGAAAATGGTTGGGATGAGCCTTCCATCGACTGGCGCGAAACCCCATCGGCTCAGCGTGAGACTTTGATTCAAAACGGCGAAGTCGACATGATTACCGCGACTTACTCGATTAACCCGGGTCGTTCCGAGTCCGTTAACTTCGGTGGTCCGTACCTGCTGACCCACCAGGCGCTTTTGGTTCAGGACTCCAACAACGAAATCAACGGTTTGGATGACCTTGAAGGCAAGATCTTGTGCTCGGTAACCGGTTCTACCCCGGCACAGAAGGTCAAGGAAGCACTGCCTACCGTTCAGCTGCAGGAATACGACACCTACTCCAGCTGTACTGAGGCACTGCGTCAGGGCAATGTCGACGCCATGACCACTGACGCAACCATTCTTAATGGCTACGCGGCTCAGTCCCCTGGCAACTTCCGCGTCGTTGAGCTGGAAAAGGATGGCGAGCCATTCACCAATGAGTACTACGGCATTGGTCTGGCCAAGGATGACACTGAAGGCACTGACGCCATCAACACTGCTCTCGAAGCAATGTTTGAAGACGGCTCCTTCGACAAGTTCATCTCTGACAACCTCGGCGAAGGTGAAGCAATCACCAAGGGCACCCCAGGCGACCTGTCCTTCATGGATGAATAAATTCATCTGTTGAGGCCCACGAATACCTAGCGAAAGCCCCGCGATAAGCATTATTCCGCGGGGCTTTTGCACCCACTATTCACAATAAGCGTTTGATAAGTATGCAAGGAGAACTATGAACGCCATGTGGGATCAGCTATTACCTGGCTTATGGCCAGCATTTTGGCTCACCATCCAACTGACTTTTTGGTCGGCGATTGGTTCGACAATCCTCGGAACCATCCTCACCGCCATGCGCGTCTCCCCGGTTGCGATTTTGCGCACCATATCCACGTTCTATATTTCTGTGGTTCGCAATACTCCCCTGACGCTCATCGTCCTATTCTGTTCCTTTGGTCTCTATCAGAACCTGGGAATGGCTCTAGCTAGCCGCGAATCCGCTAGTTTCCTGGTAGATAATAACTTCCGCCTCGCTATAGTGGGCTTTATCCTTTACACCTCAGCCTTTGTCGCCGAGTCCTTGCGTTCTGGTATCAACACCGTCGACTTTGGCCAAGCAGAAGCAGCCCGCTCGCTGGGATTGAGCTTTTCTGACATGTTCAGAAAGATTGTCTTCCCACAAGCAGTTCGCGCGGCTATCGTGCCTTTGGGAAACACGCTTATCGCGTTGACAAAGAACACCACCATTGCTTCAACAATCGGTGTCGCAGAAGCGTCTCTGTTAATGAAGTCGACAATCGAAAACCACGCGAATCAGCTCTTTATCATCTTCTTCGTATTCGCGCTTGGTTTCATCATCCTCACCCTGCCCATGGGCCTTGGGTTAGGCAAACTTTCTGAAAGAATGGCGGTGAAGAAGTAATGGCTGTACGCGCTACCGTCCTTTATGACGCACCGGGGCCTAAGGGCCGTCGCAATAATCGTCTCTACTCCGTCATTGCCGGGTTAATCTTCCTCGCTATCATAGGGTGGGTTGCCTGGACTCTAAACAACAATGGCCAATTTGAAGGCCGCCTGTGGACTCCGTTCCTCCAAAGCCAAACGTGGACCACCTACCTGCTACCTGGTCTTCGCGGCACGTTGTTCTCGGCCTTTGCCTCAATTGTTCTTGCTTGTATCTTCGGCGTGGTCTTGGGCTTGGGCCGTCTCTCGGAAAGCCGTTTCGTGCGCTGGATCTGCGGCATCATCGTGGAATTTTTCCGCGCCATTCCCGTGCTGTTGCTGATGATTTTCGCGTACCAGCTCTTCGCTGTCTACGATCTCGTTCCATCGCAGCAACTGGCATTTTCTGCCGTGGTTTTCGCATTGACCTTGTACAACGGTTCCGTCATCGCGGAAATCCTCCGCTCCGGTATCCGTTCCTTGCCAAAGGGTCAGACCGAAGCAGCTAAGGCTTTGGGCCTGTCGCATCGCCTGACGATGTACCGGGTCTTGCTCCCGCAGGCAATCGCTTCGATGCTTCCAGCATTGATTGCACAGATGGTCATTGCTCTCAAGGACTCGGCTTTGGGCTACCAGATTGGCTACGTCGAAATCGTGCGTTCTGGTATTCAGTCTGCTTCTTACAACCAGAACTTCCTGGCCTCGCTGGTTATCGTCGGCATCATCATGGTGCTCATCAACTGGGGACTTACCACTTTGGCACAGCGCATCGAACGTCAGCTACGGGCTGGACGTGCGCGGCGCAATATCATCGCCAAAGTGCCAGAGCAGCCAGACCAAGGCATTGACACCAAAGACAATGCCAACGTTGACTGGCGTGCTCCTGGATATAAGGAAATTACTAACCCCTCGGAGTAAATAACCAGCTACTCCTGTGATGTCCCCAACTCTTCACACCGCTGCTCTAGGGCACGGCGTGCAAGGTTGAGGGACATTCCTTCGTTAAAGCCCCTGCGCGCAAGCACCCCGACAATGCGCCGCAGGGCTTTATCGCGTTCTGCCCGGTCCGCTGGCGGATGTTTAATCGACTTCGCTTTCTTTACCGCGAGCGTCCACGCCATAGCTTCTTCATCATCGTCATCGATTTGCTCCAACGCCTGCGCGCGCACTGACGAAGAAATACCTTTGCGAATAAGCTCCTGGTTCAACGCCCGCGCGGACTTTCCGCGGCGTGCATGACGCTGCCTAACCCATTCTGAGGCAAACAGCTCATCATTAATGAGCCCAACCGACGCCAGATCGTCTAAGACATCCTCGATGACTGGCTTAGCGAACTCCAGCTTCACCAGCCGTTCACAAAGTTCATGTCGGGACCTTGCGCGCTCATCCAGCAAGCGCAGGGCACGCGAGCGTACCTCGGCTTTAATTTCCTCCGCTTCATGGTCAAAAAGCGGATTGTCTACAGCGCCTTCTGCGTAGTCTTCTAATGCCTGGCGCAGCTTCGCCAGCTTCTCTGCACTGGGCTCCTGTGCCGTCACATTCATCCCCTATTTGCGCTCATCAAACTCAGCCTAGAAAAATGCGCGGAGCCAGTTTAAAAACTGACTTCCGCGCACATCGTGGGAGCTAGATATTTCTACTCTTCATCTTCGTCATCAAAATCAACATTCGGTACAAAGCCTGCTGGATCATCAGTCAATGGGTCTTCTGCACCAGGAACATCCATGGCTGCACCATCGTCATCGGTGGTCTTGGCATATTCACCAACGCCGAGCTTTTGGAAGATCTTCTTTTCAATCTCATCTGCCAGCTCTGGATTGCTCTTGAGGAAGTTGCGGGCTTTTTCTTTACCCTGGCCCAGCTGGTCACCTTCATAAGTAAACCAGGAGCCGGACTTCTTGATGAAGCCGTGTTCCACGCCTAAGTCGATAATGGAAGATTCACGCGAGATTCCCTCACCGTACATGATGTCGAACTCCGCAATCTTAAATGGCGGGGAGACCTTATTCTTTACGATCTTGATGCGGGTACGGTTACCAATTGCGTCCTGGCCGTCCTTAAGGGTCTGGATACGGCGGATGTCACAACGCACCGAAGCGTAGAACTTCAGTGCCTTACCACCAGTGGTGGTTTCAGGAGAACCGAACATCACGCCGATCTTCTCACGCAGCTGGTTAATGAAGATAGCCGTGGTGCCGGAGTTGTACAGTGCACCGGTCATCTTACGCAGTGCCTGGGACATCAGACGTGCCTGGAGACCCACGTGCGAGTCACCCATTTCACCTTCAATTTCAGCCTTTGGCGTCAACGCCGCAACCGAGTCAATAACGATAATGTCGATAGCACCTGAGCGCACCAACATGTCTGCAATCTCCAGTGCCTGTTCACCAGTGTCAGGCTGTGAGACCAACAAGTTATCAGTATCTACGCCCAAAAGACGTGCATATTCTGGATCCAATGCGTGCTCAGCGTCGATGAACGCCGCAATGCCGCCTGCCTTTTGAGCTTCAGCAATAGCATGCAGCGCCACTGTGGTCTTACCGGAAGACTCTGGGCCGTAGACTTCAACCACACGACCGCGCGGGAAACCACCAATGCCTAAGGCAATGTCGATCGCAGTGTTGCCAGAAGAAATGGCCTGAATCGGCGGGCGATTTTCTTCGCCCAGACGCATAACAGCGCCCTTGCCGAAGTCCTTTTCAATCATGGACATTGCGGCATCTAGGGCCTTCTTGCGGTCATCCCCGGGCTTGGTTGCCGTTGCTTTCTTCTTTGCAGCCATGTGTATTCCTTAAAGTTAAATTCACGTGCGGGGTATTAAATTCCCACTGATTATTACCCACTGTAGTTTCTAGACTCCAGCGAGTGACATTTAGTTCCCACGTTGAAGATTATTACGCGGTTGAGACTATCTTTTGCCTTCGACATTTCGAATCCTACACATCTTTTTATTCGATTGCACATTCGAATACGGCAAGTCGCGCAAGAAGTGCACCTTCGGATAATCCTCTATTTTCCAGGGCGATCTATGCCTAGGCGGTCAGCTTCTGGCACCGAGAAGTCATCACATAGCTCGCGCCACACCTGGGCCAAATCGTATCCATTTTCGATCAAGTTATCGGGAGTTTCACCCAAGGTCGACACCACATGTGAGTGCGCTATCCACCTGCCCTGCGGGGAACCAAATACATCCTGCAGCAGTTGCTCAAACTCCGTTAATCGCATGGGGACATCATAGCGTAGCGCGATAAAGCGCCTGCTTAAACACTGTTCAAAAGATGGGTTTGCCAGCAATAATAACTTTGTTCTACAGTAACTTGCATGAAACAGAAATCCCTAGCGACAGACCTAGCGTACGTAGCGGTCTTCACAGCACTCGTTATTGTCCTTGCGTTTGTCTCCATCCCTATCGGCACCGCTGGCGTGCCCATCGTCATGCAAAATGCTGCGCTCATCCTGGCAGGACTTGTACTCGGTGGACGCCGCGGCCTGTATGTTGGCCTGCTCTTTCTCGTCCTCGGCTTAGCCCTTCCGGTACTTGCCGGTGGTGGCACCACTCTACGCGCACTCGCGGGTCCCACGGCCGGCTACATCATCGGCTATGTTCTCTCCCCTGCTATTGCTGGTCTCATTGCCTACCGTGCGCCACGTAAAAAGGCCGGAATGGCCATCACCTTTATCATCGCAGCGTTTGTGGGTCTCGCGGTGCAATACATCTGCGGTTCCTTCGGCTTGATGATCCGCTCAGGTTTGGAACTCGCGCCAGCATTTGCGGCCCAGATTCCTTTCTTGCTGCCTGATAGCGCGAAGATTGTTGTCGCAATTATTATTGCGCTTGGCGTTCATGCAGCGTTTCCTGACCTTATTTCCCGAAAGAGAAAGACCGCGTAGTGCCGCATATCAAGTTCGAGCACGTTGATGTCGCATTCGATGACACCCCGGTGCTCAAAGACATCAATTTAGATCTGCACGAGCACCGCATCGGTATCATTGGGGCTAATGGTTCGGGAAAATCAACCATTACCAGGCTGATTAATGGTCTAGGTGAACCGACTTCAGGCTCGGTGTCAGTCGACGGTTTCGATGTTGCAGAACATGCCAAGGAACTTCGCAAGAAGATCGGGTTTATCTTCTCGGATGCAGAAAACCAGATCGTGATGCCCAATGTTCGCGATGACGTGGCGTTTTCCTTGCGGCGTTTCAAGATGTCGAAGCAACGTCGCAATGAGCTTGTCGATGCAGCCCTGGCGCGCTTTCAACTCACCGACCTTGCCGATCACTCCCCGCACACGCTTTCGGGCGGACAAAAGCAGATGCTGGCGATGGCAGCGGTGCTTGTGATTGAACCGATTCTCATTCTGGCTGATGAGCCGACGACCTTATTAGATCTGATTAATCGCAACCGCATTCGACGTGAATTCGCAGCCCTTGAGCAGCAAGTCATCGTGGTGACCCACGACTTGGACTTCATTTCGGATTTCGACCGCGTAATCTGCATTGATAATCACTCGATTGCTTATGATGGCTTGCCCACGGATGCAATTAGCTTCTACACCGAGTTGATGGAACAACGAGCACTGCGATGAAGACCAAAAACATCCCGCTAGCTGTCTATGTTGATAAAGACACCCCCGTTCACCGCCTGCGTGCCAGCTGGAAACTGCTCTTTATCATCGTCTTTGTTATCACTACCTCCCTACTAGCGACAACCCCACTGCGTGGGTTGCTAGCTTGTGGCATCGCCGTGGCATTCTATTTTCTCGCTGCTATTCCGCCGCGCGTAGCTTTATCGCAGCTGTGGCCCCCGTTGATTATCGTGATCCCATTAGCGGCTTTTCAATGGTGGGCAAAAGACTTGGACTATGCGCTGACCATGTTCTTGTCTATTTTCTCTGCCATCCTCATTGCCTTCTTATTGACCTTGACGTCGACGGTCGATGAAATCATGGACTCTGTTGAGACCTCACTGGCACCGCTTGGTCGCTTTGGCTTTCCTGTAGAAAACGTCACCTTAGCGATGTCATTGACGATACGGCTGATTCCATTAATGTTTGCCACCGTGGGTGAAGTACTCGATGCCCGCAAAGCACGCGGCGCCGGCTTTTCTATCTCGGCCTTTGGTACCCCAGTGTTGATTCGCTCTATTAGACGCGCACGCGCTATCGGCGAAGCTCTTCAAGCCCGCGGCTTTGGTGACTAGCTATGCGGCTTGGGCTCTCGATCCAGTTTGTTCGAGTAGTACTGTCTCCTATTTTCGAGCACCATCGTGCTCTGTTCCGCAGCTCCGTCACCTAAGACAAGACGTAGTGGTCCGCTATCTGCGGAAACGTGCGTGCAGATGCTGCGCACGATATCCTCCGGACTAATTCCTCCACCAGTTGCTCCCGGTTCACTGGGTCATGGAACCGCCGCTGTCCCTAAGACTTGTTCGCGCAGTTCATCATAGTCGCGGTTCGGTCTGCTGAACTGAATTTCTGAGGTTGCCCACTGTGATTCCCAGAAGGCGTTTACTCAGATGTCAGAAGCCATCTGCACAGACGTGTTCCACGTAGCAGAGCTTGTCGGGGTCGACCACGCAGGGCCAGCCGGCTCGTTTACCCTTGGATTCCGCCACGATCCGAGCATGCGCTGCGCACTCACTAACGTAAGTGCGCTCCATCTGTCCGAACATTGAGAGGATCACCACCGCCAACTGGGCCATCGGGTCATCCGGGTTCGAAGAATCAACTGGCATGGGATCAGCCAGGGTGCGCACCCCGACGTTACGCTCCTGAAGATCATGGATCAGATTCAACGTATCCCGCACCGTGCGCCCCAACCGGTCGAGCGTGTGGACGACAATGACGTCGCCTTCACGGGCCTGATCCAGTGCCTTGTGCAGTCCGGGGCGGTTGGTGGTGGATCCGGATTTCTTATCAACGTAAATGTATTTGCTGGCAATACCTTCCTGGCGCAGAGCGCCGATCTGTCGGTCAAGGTCCTGTTTCGCGGTCGACACCCGGGCGTAGCCAGTATCCATAACCAGAATAGTGCCGGAAGTCCATTCTGTAGCGGACATTATGGGACATGGCTGTGGCATGACTTGTGGGACATGCTCCTCCTGGGACTGTGTATTTTCAATCCATTGTCATTGATGGTGTCCCACTTCCTTGAAAGTGAGACGCTCGGGAAAGGCCGGAAGGAACCCCTTTCCCGATGTTCAAACCATTGCTTGAAATACAAGTACTCGCTTGTTAATATCGGAGTGTGCTTACAGAGATTTCCTTATCCATCCCCGCGTCGGATCTCAGTCCCGCCGAGCGGGCCCAGTTACTCGTACCCACACTGGCCGCGCTGTCGGATGAAAACCGGTTGACGATCCTGCTCACCTTGGCGGAGACGTCGATGACCAACCGCCAGCTCCATGAGGTCACCGGGATGAGTCAGGCGTTGGTCAGCCATCATCTGGCTGCCCTGCGCAAGGCCGGACTGGTGGACTCGGAGCCGAGGGGTCGTGCCACGCTGAATTCGGTGTGTTGTGCTCAGCTGGCTGATCCGGTGCGCTGGCTGGCGCACCTGGCGACGTTGACCCCGGAGGGACAACGCGCCTGCTGCACGGACACCTCCCTGAGAAACGATGTCGTTGATGCTGATTAGCGCGCTCGGCACGTTCACTATCCTCCTGGTCGAACTGCTCCTGCTGTTTCTGGTGATCTCCTATGCGGTCGCGCTGATCAACCGGCGCTTCGGCCCGGAGCGGTTGCAGAGCTGGATGGCTGGTGGAGCGGTTCCCGGCCAGGTCAAAGGACTGGCATTGGGGGCGATCACTCCGTTTTGTTCCTGTTCGACGATCCCGATGTTTGTCAGCATGCTCAAAGCCGGGGTGGCCTTTCGTACCACCGTGACCTACCTGATCGCTTCGCCGCTGCTCAACCCGGTTATCGTCGGCGGGATCTGGCTGATCTTTACCTGGCAGGTCGCGATCAGCTACGCGGTGATCATGGTGCTGCTGTCGCTGGGAGCACCCTGGGCCTGGACCGCGCTGGGCATGGAAGACCAGCTGCGCAAGGTCAAGGTCAAGGGCGGTCGCCAGCTGGACGGGACCCCGTGGCGTGGAATCAAACAAGAAACCCCGGCAGCGATCCGTCAGGCATGGGACGATCTTCGCCCCATGCTCCTTCCGATGATCATCGGCGTGTCCATCGGTGCATTCATCTACGGGGGCGTGCCCGAAGACGGCCTGGGATTTATGGCCGGTGGAAACGTCTGGTGGCTGATTCCACTAGCTGCGGTGATCGGTATCCCGCTGTATGTCCGACTGGAGACGATGCTGCCGGTCGCCCTGGCTTTATCGGGTGCCGGGGTGGCCATCGGCCCGATCTTCGCGATGATGATCGGCGGGGCGGGGGCCTCTCCGCCGGAGGTCTCCATGTTGGCGGCGGTGTTCAAGCCAAAACTGTTGGCCACCTTCGTGATCACGATTCTGCTGGCGGCCATGCTGGCCGGCTACGCGATGACGATCATCCTCTAAACCACGTACCCCTACCGAAAGGACACACTCTCATGGGTTTCAAGGACCTGTTTACCAAGAAAAACTCCACCTCCGACTGCTGCGGGGTCGAGATCGTCGCCGACGACGACACCGACACCACTGAGACCACCAGTGACCAGGAGGAGCAGCACCCGCAGGCTACGTCCTAACCCGACACATCCCGGTCTCTACCAGCGTGTCCGGCTCCCGGACGAGGACGCTGACAGCCGGTGCAGACACCAACGACCCCGCGCGGGAATCGCGCGGGGTCGTTGGTGGTGTCAGGTGGGGTGGTCAGTTCTCGAGCAGCTCGGCGAGGAGCCTGCGCACCCGGGTGTCAATGTCGTCACGGACTAGACGCATGCGCTCCAGGACCTCGATCCCACGCTGGGACGGCTCGTCAGTCACCCACCGCTCGCACGTACCGCGGGCATCGTCGGGTAGCTCCAGCTGGGCATCACCTCCCAGGATGATCACGCGGTCGACCTCGCGCAACAGCTGTGGATCTACACCCTTAGGGTGGCCTGCGGACATGTCGGCACCGGCCTCGGCGATAACCTCGACGGACTGGGGGTTGAGCTTCGTGCCGGGTGTCGTGCCGGCGGAGTGGATCTCGATCTGGTCACCGGCGTGCTTAGCGGCCAGGGCTGCGGCCATCTGGGACTTGCCGCCGTTACCGACGCAGACGAACAGGACTGTTGGGTGGGTGCTCATGAGGTGAAGTTCTCCTTCTCGGATACAGCAGTCTGCGGGGACGGTGTCGAGGATACAGGTAGGGTCGGATCCTGGGGGAAGAGTTTCGGCCCCAGCCACAGCATGGTGTAGACCAGGCCGACAAGCACTGGGATCTCGATCAACGGGCCGATCGTGCCGGCCAGCGCCTGTGCGGAGGTCGCCCCGAAGGTGCCGATGGCCACGGCGATGGCCAGCTCGAAGTTATTGCCCGCGGCCGTAAACGACACCGACGCCGACTGAGCGTAATTCATTCCCGACGCCTTCGCGGCAATCAGTGCGATGGCGAACATGCCGACGAAGTAGGCCAGCAGCGGCACAGCCAGGCGGGCCACGGTCCACGGTTGGGAGGTAATCTGCTCCCCCTGCAGGGAAAACAGCAGCACGATGGTATAGAGCAGGCCGATCAGTGCCAGCGGGGAGATCTTCGGCAGGTAGGTGTTTTCGTACCAGGCACGGCCCTTGGTTTTTTCACCGATGATTCGGGAGGCCACGCCGGCGGCCAGCGGGATGCCGAGGAATACGAGCACGGAAACCACGATCGACCAGAAGGAAAATTCCGCCGAGGTAGTCGCCAGGCCCAGCCAGGCTGGCAGGACCTGGAGGTAGAACCAGCCGAGTACGCCGAACATGATGACTTGGAACACCGAGTTGATCGCCACCAGCACGGCCGTGGCCTCCCGGTCACCACACGACAGATCACTCCAGACGAGCACCATCGCAATACACCGAGCCAGGCCGACGATGATCAATCCGGTGCGCAGTTCCGGCTGATCCGGCAGGAAGATCCAGGCCAAGGCAAACATGAAAGCCGGACCGACCAGCCAGTTGAGCACTAAGGACACGGTCATTAGGCGTTTGTCAGCGGCAATCTCACCGGCCTTGTCGTAGCGAACCTTCGCCAGCGGCGGATACATCATCACCAGCAGGCCAAGTGCTATCGGCAGGGAAATCCCACCGGCCTCTAAAGCGCCCAGGGCGTCACCGATACCGGGGACGACCCGGCCGATGAGCAGGCCAGCGGCCATGGCAAGAATGATCCAGACCGGCAAGAAGCGATCTAAAAAGGTCATGCGTGGGCGGTGGTCAGAATTCATACGAGCCTTTCGCAGTATTGACAAGCATCAATACAAAAAGTAGCCTTGATATCGATGCTTGTCAATATAGGATGGTTGGTATGACACTCTCGCAGACTCTCCCGCTGGCGGACTTATCCGCCTGTTGCTCACTGGGCGCTGGCCCCTTGACCAGTGGTGAGGCCGAACGCTACGCCACATTGTTCAAGGTGTTGGCCGATCCCGCCCGCCTGCGTTTGCTATCGCAGTTAGCGGCCGAAGGCTGCGGCCCGGTCAGCGTCGGAGAGCTGACAGAGACGTCGGGGTTGAGTCAGCCGACCGTGTCGCACCACCTGAAGCGGCTGACCGAGGCTGGGTTATTGGACAAGGTCCGGGTCGGCCGGACGGTGACCCATCAGGTGCGCCCGGAGCTGTTCGCGGAGCTGCGCACCGTGTTGCAGATGGACTGAACCACCACCGACGAGCAGGAGACGATCACACACGTGACCAGCAAACACTTCGAGGCGATCATTATTGGCGGTGGCCAGGCGGGGCTCGCCACCGCCTACTACCTGCTGCGAGCAGGCGTGGACACCCTGGTCCTCGACGATCAGGAGGATGCCGGTGGGGCGTGGCGGCATGTGTGGCCATCAATGACGTTGTTTTCCACCGCGGAGTTCTCCAGCCTGCCGGGCAAGCCTATGCCAGCCTACGAGGGATTCCCACCGTCGGACCATGTCATCGACTACCTTGCCGACTATGAGCAGCGCTACCGGATCCCCGTCGAGCGCCCCGTGCACGTGGACCGCGTCGAGCGGGAGGATGGAGGCTACCGCCTCCACGCCGGTGATCGGTCGTGGACGGCTCCCCATGTCGTAGCCGCCACCGGTACCTGGTCTACTCCCTTCGTCCCGGCCTACCCGGGATTGTTTACCGGCACGCAGTGGCATTCGGCGAACTATCCCGGGGCGGGCCCCTTCCGGGGGTCGTCCGTGGCGGTGGTGGGGGCGGCGAACTCCGCCGCGCAGATCTCCGCCGAACTCACCGGTGTTGCCGAAGTCACCTGGTATACCCGCCATCCACCACGGTGGATGCCCGATGATGTCGACGGACGGGTGCTGTTTCGCCGGAACCGACAACGCGCCCTGGCCGTCCAGCGCGGCGAGACCGATCCGGGGGCCGACTCGGAGCTCGGCGACATTGTCGTGCTGCCTGAGGTGCGCGCTGCCCGCGACGCCGGATGGTTGGCGGCGACGCCGATGTTCAGCTCCCTCAACGAAGTACGGGCCAATCATCTGATCTGGTGTACCGGGTTTCGGCCGTCCCTCGGGCCGGTGCGCCGGCTCCTGGACGGCACCACCCCGAAATACCCGGGCCTGCACCTGGTCGGTTATGGCGACTGGACCGGCCCCGGATCCGCCACACTCACCGGGGTAGGCCTCTACGCCAAGCAGACCGCCCGGTCCATCTCGGACTCATTCGGCATGACCGTCAAGTAACCCCCGCCTGGCCGGCAACCCCGAAGGACATTCTGTCGTCAGCACAACGAGATGAGTGGAGTTTCGATCGCTGCAGGAAAACACCGGCACTTCATCCGCCGGGGATCGAAAAGTGTTCCACATCTTCCTGACCTGCAATCTTGCATATCGGCCGGATCGAGCTGAATCTGAACAAAACGTGGGTCTCCGATGGGAAGTGTGCCTTAACGTGTAGTTGCTACTATTTGGTGGCCAGCAGCGAGTGCGAGGTTGGTCAAAGCTGGTCCGCGACCACTGCCTGTACAGGTAATAGGCCAAGTCTGCGTTGTCGTCATGACCCCCATTGAACACGAAAAAGGCGATGTCGATTAACGACACCGCCTTTTTATTTATGCAGAACTTAGATTCTACTCACCGCGTAGTTCACGCAGACGAGCTTGAACTGCGTCATCAGAAGCTGAAGGAGCTGCATCATTAGCGCCCGCTTCAATCGACTTGTTGGATGCGGAAGAACCAGTCTCCACTGCGTTGTTGGAGTTCATCTCAGCTCGGATCTGCTCCAAGCGTGAGTGACCGGCCATCTGGATACCAGCTTGCTGAACCTCAGCCATGCGCCCTTCCACGGAGTTAGATGCCAATTCCGCCTGACCCAAAGCCTTCGAATAACGACGCTCAATCTTGTCACGCACAGAGTCCAAAGAAGGACCGGAGGTGTTGGTTAGCTCGTTCATGCTCGACAGCGAATCAGATACCTTCTCCTGCATCTTCGCCTGCTCCAGCTGGCTCAGCAGCTTCGAGCGCTCAGCGACCTTCTCGCGCAGGGTGCCAGCGTTACGTTCAACTGCTTTCTTCGCCTGATCTGCCTGCTGCAGCGCCTGGTCGTGCAGACGCTTGGAATCTTCAACTGCCTGTTCTGCGGTAACTAGCTGTGCAGCGAATGCTTCAGCTGCGTTCTCGTACTCAACAGCCTTGCTCTCATCGCCATCAGCGCGAGCTTTGTCAGCCAGCTCCAGTGCCTGACGAGTATTGCCCTGCAGCTTCTCAATCTCGCCTAAGCGGCGGTTGAGCTGCATCTCCAGCTGACGCTGGTTACCAATAACTGCTGCTGCCTGCTGGGACAATTCCTGGTGCTGACGCTGTGCGTCTTGAATTGCTTGCTCGATCTGTACCTTAGGGTCAGCGTGCTCCTCAATCTTGGAGTCAAACAACGCCATGAGGTAGTTCCACGCCTTCACGAACGGGTTAGCCATAGTCCCAGGCCTTTCATTAAAAATCTTCTAGATTCAGATTGTCTGTTTACTTCTGTTTACTTTAAGTCTACTAAGTCTAAAACTACCTTAGAATTCTACAGGCACAATGGTAGCTAAATCTTACTGCCAGTGCCGTGTAAATCAGGTTTAAGTTCCATCACAAAGTAAATCTTAGGCCTCAGAAGCAGCAGGAGCAGTCGAAGCCAATTCTTCATTGACAGTCGGCAGCGCCATATTGCCAGCTGCTTCAATGAGAACATCCGAGACCGAAGCTTCTAGCGCATGGCACACCGCAGCAAGCATCTCAGAGGAGACTTCCTTGCGGCCACGTTCCAGCTCAGAGAGATAGCCTGGGGACACGTGCGCGCTTGCAGCGAGCTCACGTAAGGTCACGCCTTTATCAGCGCGGAAGGCACGCAGGGTTAGTCCAAGTGCTTCGCGCAACAGGGGCTCGGGATGACGAACACGAGCACTGTGTGATGCGGAAGCTGCATGGGAACCAGTAGTTTTTTCGAGGAGTGCAGTTGTAGTGTTCATTACTTGTTCCAACGATGCTTAACTTCTATTTGTTCCCATGTCTATAAAAATTTAACCTTCACCGAGGTCAAAGGCAGTTCAATAATAATTCCAGAGCACAATCGACAGCCTGTGCGCGAATCTCATTGCGGTCGCCATGAAGCAATTCCTGACCATCGGAATGCTGCGCACGGATTACTCCGACACCGTCGGGTCCTGCACACGCAATAAAGACTTCCCCCACCGGATGTCCTTCTTGGGAATCTGGCCCGGCAACTCCAGTCAATGACACCGCCCACGTTGCATTGCAGACCCAGCGAGTGCCTTTCGCCATGGCAACAGCGGTCTCTGGTGAGACCACCCCGTATTCATCGACAAGCTCTTGCGGCACACGAGCTAAAGCCACCTTGAGATCTGTTGCATACGTTATTAGCCCACCGCGCAAAACCGCCGATGCACCTGGCACTTGCGCGATAGTGGCACTGGCCAGCCCCGCTGAAAGCGACTCACAAAAGGCAAGGGTCTCCCCGCGTGAAGATAACTGCTGAACGACCTTCGTAGCAAGCATCTAATTGTGCTTTCTGGCATCCAGCAAGTACTGCACGCCAGTGACGACCGTAACGGCCACTGCAACGAGCATGACTACATACGATGGGATATCCATCCAACCGGGCAGCGGACACAGATAAAGCGCAACCGCGAGTGATTGCAGGACAGTCTTCAGCTTGCCGCCCTTGGACGCTGGCACCACCTTGCCGTTGCGCAACATCCACATGCGCCACAAGGTAATGCCGAATTCGCGAACCAAGATGACCACGGTAATCCAAATTGGCAGGGCGCCGATGATATTTAAAGACACCAGCGCCGCAGTCATCAACGCTTTATCCGCGATAGGATCCGCAATCTTGCCAAAGTCAGTGATAAGCCCGCGTGCACGTGCGATGTCGCCGTCAAGTTTGTCTGTGGCCATCAGTACAGCAAAAAGGCCAAAGGCCCACCACTGGTGTTCAGCGAGCACCAGCCACACGAAAACGGGGATGAATAAGATACGCAAACTGGTCAAAACATTAGGCAGGTTCCAGTTGGAAGGTTTCGCTGCCCCGGAACTTGAATTCACGCTATCTTTTGAAATGCCCACACAAGACATAATAGCGTGCTCGAATTATTCATGAACGATCCCACCGAAATCTGGCCGGTTTTCCGTACAATGAGACAGATGAAATACTTCGCAGTGCTTTATGAATACAACGCAAACCATCCTCGCCTCGCTGATGTGCGACCTGCACACCGTGAATTTATTGAAGTCTTGCACAGCCAAGAACAGATCCTGGGCTCCGGTCCTTTTACCGATTCCAAGCGCGGGGCGCTCATCATCGTCAAACTTGCTGAAGGTTCCACGGTCGAAGATGCCGTCACCATCATGGACGGTGACCCTTTCTGGACCGAGGAAATTGTGCACAAGCGCGAGATTCGCGAGTGGGGCCCTGTTACCGCGTCGTTTGAAATCTAAGACGACACGCTATCTTCCCAAGACTAGAGCCTCACCAACATAGAAAAAGTCGGACACTACTGCAGCGTGCAATAGTGTCCGACTTTTTAGTTTAAAGCCCTAAAGCGACCAATCTACTTGGTGCTTGGTAATTCGCTCTCAGGAAGCTCAGAAGCATAACCAACCAGGTCACCCTTCTTGTTGCGCACGATCCGATTACCCTCATCGTCCCAGTCATAGTGGTTGTGAGAGATTTGGATGCCGCCCTGGGCCTCATCGCGCTTGTTCTTGATGACAGACGCGACGACGGTAATGACCAAGACACCGACGATGACGAGCAAGGAAGTAACCGTGCCGACCTCTGGGACGGTCACGTTCTCACCACCATTGATAAATGGCAGGTTATTTTCGTGCAATGCGTGCAACAGCAGCTTCACACCGATGAATCCCAGGATGATGCCAAGGCCGTAAGACAGGTACACCAAGCGGTCCAGCAGACCGTCGAGCAAGAAGTACATCTGACGCAGACCCATCAAGGAGAAAGCATTGGTGGTGAAGACCAGGAATGCTTCCGAGGTAATACCGTAAATAGCTGGGATGGAGTCAAACGCGAACATGATGTCAATCAAGCCAATAGCGACCAAAGCGATGAACAATGGCGTTAGGGCCAGCTTGCCCTTCTGCGGGCCAGATTCTTCGCGGTGAGTCAGCTTGTCGCTGTGGTAGCGCGGGGTTACGTGGATAACCTTGCACAACCACTTGATGATCAACATGTCGTTAGGGTCGGTCTCTTCTGCATCACGAATCTCATCAATGACGAGCTTGATAGCGGTAAACAGCAGGAACACCGCGAAGAGGTAGAATACATCAGACCATGCAGCGATGACTGCTGCGCCAAGCAAAATGAATACGAGGCGGAACACCAGCGCCAAAACGATGCCGATCAGTAGCACCTTTTGCTGGTACTTACGCGGAATCTTAAACGCACCCATAATCAGGGCGAAGACAAAGAGGTTATCTACCGACAGAGCCTTCTCTGTCACATAACCCGTGTAGTACTGCAGTGCGTGCTCATGATCCCACAGGCCCCACACCAAAAGGCCAAAGAGCAGAGCGATGGCAACGTAGAAGACAGTCCACGTACCTGATTCTTTCAGGGATGGCTCGTGCGGCGTCTTTACGTGCGAATAAAAGTCGAAAATGAAAAATCCTGCGATAACCGCACCGGTTATCAGCCAGATCCACAAAGGTACACCCATGGTTTTATCCTCCGGTCTTGTGAAAAGCTTAAATTGACCGGAGGTCTCCCCCGCCCACTTCAGTGGGCCGACACGACCGGGAGCAAATAGAACACATCAACGGTGATGTGGATCAATGCTTCCGTGCTGACGATCAGTGCCGATTTATGGGGTACTCCCCTCCAATACTTGTCACATCTTACACGAAAGCCCCACCTAATCAACGTGTCAGGTTGATGGGTGGGGCTCGTGCAGATTTCAGCTAGAAAGCACCTGAGGTCGGGTTATATGTAGCTTGAACCGTGTTCGTATCTGGTTCATCGTCAGATGATGCCTCGGCTTCAGCCGCCATCTCCTCTTGGACTTCCTTCGGAGCTTCAGCAGGGTCTGCTCCCTTAATCATCCAAACAATGGTTTCCAGCTCTTCCGGTTTAACTAGCACCTCACGTGCCTTCGAACCTTCGGAAGGCCCAACCACTCCGCGCGATTCCATCAAGTCCATCAAACGACCAGCCTTCGCAAATCCGATGCGCAACTTTCGCTGCAGCATCGAAGTCGAACCCAGCTGCGAGGTAACTACCAAGTCAACTGCCTCGAGCAAGTCATCCATATCCTTGCCGATGTCGTCATCGATTTCCTTCTTGGCTGCCGATGCCTTCTCCTCAGTCACACCCTCGGTGTAGTTGGGCTGTGCCTGCGTCTTCGCGGCTTCGACAACGGCCTGGACTTCCTCATCGGAGACGAATGCACCCTGGACACGCACAGGACGTCCGCCCTGCGGGATGAACAAGGCATCGCCCATACCGATAAGCTTTTCCGCACCGCCCTGGTCCAAGATAACTCGAGAGTCAGTCAGCGACGAGGTAGCAAAAGCCAAACGCGAAGGCACGTTCGTCTTGATCAAACCAGTAACAACGTCGACGGAGGGTCGCTGGGTTGCCAGTACCAAGTGAATACCTGCGGCACGAGCCTTCTGGGTAATACGCACGATGGAATCTTCAATTTCCTTCGGTGCAGTCATCATCAAGTCCGCCAACTCATCAACGACACAGACAATGAATGGGTATGGCCGCATCTCGCGTTGTGATCCAGGAGGTGCCGTCAGCTCACCAGAACGCACCTTGCGGTTGAAGTCCTTGATGTGACGCACGCGCGCGGACTTCATGTCCATGTAGCGCTGTTCCATCTCTTCTACCAACCACTGCAGGGCAGCTGTTGCCTTCTTTGGTTGGGTGATAATTGGCGTAATCAGGTGTGGGATTCCCTCATATGGTGTCAACTCCACCATCTTCGGGTCCACCAAAATCATGCGAACATCTTCTGGCGTGGCGCGCGTTAGCAAAGAGACCAACATCGAGTTAACGAATGCTGACTTACCCGAACCCGTAGCACCCGCAACCAGGAGGTGTGGCATCTTCTGCACGGAAGCCGAGATGAACTCACCTTCGATATCCTTGCCCAGACCGATAAGCATCGGATCATGATCCGAGATCGTGGCAGGAGCTTCGAGCACCTCACGCAGACGTACCATTTCACGGTCTGGGTTAGGTACCTCAATACCCACCGCCGATTTACCTGGAATAGGCGTGAGAAGACGGACATTTTCAGTAGCTACGGCATATGCCAGGTTCGACTGGAGGTTCGTAATCTTCGAAACCTTCACACCAGGGCCCAGCTCAATTTCATAGCGTGTGACTGTAGGACCACGGCTGAAACCAGTGACAGCGGCATCGATCTTAAATTCCGCAAACACATCGGTGATCGCCTCAATGGTGCGATCGTTGACCTCGGTGCGTTCCTTCGATGGCGAGCCTGGAGTCAAAAGGTTCGTTTCTGGGATGTCATAATCCGGTGCTTCAAAGGCAACCGAGTCACTGCCAGCAGTCGCTGCGTCATCTTCCGCCTCTGGCTCAGCTGATGGTTTTCCGGTAACTGGATCCACACCAGAGCGCGCCAAGATAGCTTGGCGCATAGCTTCTTGCGAGGAGGAAACAACATCGCTGGAATCAGATTCGGCTTCAGCAGGAGCAGGCTCGGATTTATTGATCACCTGCGTCGGCTCCGGAGTCGCAGGAGAAACTGGCGCAGCAGGCTTTGGTGTTTTAGCCGGCGTAGCCATCGCGGGCAAAACCTGAGTATCGGTTTCTGATGGCTTTTCATCGACAGGGTAACGGCCAGGCTCCGGCGCAGGAGTTGGATATGCATCCATAGGGCTGCGTGGTGCAGGACGAGGACTAACGCGAGGGGTAATCCTTGCAGTCCGTGGGCGCTCACGTCCTCTTTCAATGTCTTCGATGTCATTGCTGACTGAGCCATAAAGATCTTCGTCTTCATCATCGAAGTCTTCTTCGGTCTTTTCGCCATTAATCAGCGCCTTAATGCGTGCGCTAATAAAGTCGGCTGCTTCACGCACGGTAATCCCGGTTACGCGCAAAGCACCATACACAATGACTAAAAGCAGAAGTGGAACCGCAACATAGGAAGAGAAACCAGCTGCCAGCAGGCCACCCGTCCACGCACCGACTGCGCCGCCTGCTGCAATTCGATCGGCCCATTCACCAGGATTGCCTGCAAATAGGTGAATCAATCCGAGCATCGCCACGATAATCATGGTGGTTCCAATGACCACTCGCACGGGGATGCCACGTTCT
This sequence comes from Corynebacterium stationis, assembly GCF_001941345.1. NCBI lineage: Bacteria > Bacillati > Actinomycetota > Actinomycetes > Mycobacteriales > Corynebacteriaceae > Corynebacterium > Corynebacterium stationis. The sequence goes on along the minus strand of NZ_CP009251.1, from coordinate 1,190,271 downwards.
GGAGCGCTTAAATCAAGCATCAGGACTAGAGCCAAAGCAATCAACGCGATTGGCAGTACCAATGCACCGGCGCCAATTACCAAGTGGATACCTTGCGCCAGAGCAGCGCCAATAGGTCCGGCAATGTCGAGCCATACCGATGCACCCACGATGGCCGCAAGCCCCAAAAGGATGAGGCCGACAGCATCGGGATTTGATACCTTCCAGCCTGAAGAATCAGGCTCGTCGATATCGTCTTCTACTTCTTCAACATCGTCTAAGTCATCCAAAGAAAGCTCTTCTTGCACGGGTTGCTGACGCGCCCTTGAAGTCACGCTTGATTTGCGGCGCTTGCGCGGGGTCGGCTTGTCGGTAATGTCGTCGAACTCCTTTTCATGTTCTAGTTGATCGTCGTGTAAATCCCGATCATTATCTCCGTCATAATCCGATGACGGTTTCAAGCTTGCCATCCCGGCCCCCAAGGAGCGAGTTACGCTTCCTAAACCACGGGCAGTTGCACCGGCAGCCTTGGTAAGGCCTTTGCCCACAGCACCAAAGGCACTACCAGTTCGCTGGTGCGAGTTGGTAGCGCTTGGTGTCACCTGCAACTTGGTTTCTGTAGCAGAACCGCTTCGCGCGCGGGCAGGCCGAGACCGGTTCGCACTCTTGGTGCCTGAACGTGGCCGACGTGACGAGCGGGAAGCATTCTTGACAGACATGCTTGTAACTTTAGCCGCAACAAACCCTCTCGTCACATTAGCCACACATGAAAAAGGAGATTTTTGTCAATTACTTTCGCCATGGAAGTAGTGCCGAGTGGTTATCGTGCAACCTTGGAAGCATCCCCGTTGATCGTAATATCTGCAACATCACGGCCAGAGGCCCACAACAACAACTCCCCTACTTCGCCGCTGACGCGGATGACATCACCACCATTTGCGGAAATTCCCTTTTTATCTGCGGTAACAATCCGATCAAACCCACGTGGGTGAAGCACCACCGGACTTGCGGATTTGCGGAGCGCAGAAGAAGCCAACATCTTCAATGCAGAATAAAGCTGTTTATTTGCTGCATCGGACAAAGGCTGTGGCTCAGTCATGCCATTGGCGCGACGAACATCTTCATAGTGAATGAAGTGTTCCATCGTGTTCATCTTGGTATCAATACCCTTGAGCCAACGAGGTGGGCCAGCTGCCCATTCATTAACGACATCTTCATAATTACGGGACAGCGTCTCCTGGGTGAGATTCTCTAAGCGGTTTTGTAGCTTCGAGATAAACATTCCAGCTGCAGCGTCTAAGCGGTTCTCGCGGATCCACAAATGCGCCGCCATATCTTTAGTTTCCCAACCTTCGCACAGGGTTGGCGCGTCCGGACCGAGTTCAATGAGAAGTTGCGCGAGCTTATTTCGTTGTGCGGCAGAAAAAGTCATGTCCCCCAGCATAGCGATGCTGAGGGACAAGAAGCTGAAATAGTCTTGAAAGACTACTGGGAAGGACGCGTTGCCTTTACGTCATCTTCGTCAGCCACGAGGACTTCACCGGAAGTCGCAATAATCGTTGGCAAGATAACTGGCTCACGCTTGTACTTAGAATCCATCAGCTTAGATACCTTGCGGCGTAGACGCTGAACCATGCGGTAAGTGTCGTTTTCGCCTTCGGATGCTAGGTCGTTCATGGTGTTTTCCACCATCTCAGCGACCTCTGGAACGATTCCGCGGTCGTCATCGCTAAAGCCCGTGGTTGCTACCGATGGGTGCTCAAGCAGACGAGAGGTGCGGTTATCAATGACACAGGTAATGGAAACCACGCCGCCGGAACCCAGGTTGGTACGGTCCGCGAGAGTATCCGCATCCACTTCACCCATGTTGACACCATCGACGTAGAGGTGGCCGACGGTCAGCTGTCCGACTACCTGTGCGCGACCATTTTGGAGGTCAACAACCACACCGTTTTGTGCCAGAACTACGCGATCGCGGTCGACACCGGTGGAGATTGCCAATTCTTTGTTCGCACGCAAGTGGCGCCATTCGCCGTGGACAGGCATGGCATTCTTAGGACGCGCTGCGTTGTACAGGAAGAGCAGTTCGCCGCCATAGCCGTGACCAGAGGAGTGAACCTTAGCTTCCTTATTGGTAATGACTTCAGCACCGATTTGCGAAAGCATGTTCATGACGCCATAGACAGCTTCTTCGTTACCTGGAATCAGGGAGGAAGAGAAGACAATCATGTCGCCATCACGAACCGTGATTTGACGGTGCTCACGACGTGCCATACGCGACAGCGCAGCCATTGGCTCACCCTGTGTACCGGTCGTAATCAGTACAACCTTGTGCGGAGCCATCTTCGCAGCGTCTTCAATCGACACAATGGTGCCGCGTGGAACTCGCAAGAAGCCCATCTTCTCTGCGATTTCCATGTTGCGCATCATCGAACGACCGTTGAAAGCAACCTTACGGCCGGCATTTACAGCGGCATCGATGGCAGCCTGCACGCGGTAAACATTCGATGCAAAGGACGCGATAATTACGCGCTGACGAGCACTAGCAACCAAACGGTTGAAGGTAGCTGGGATATCACCTTCAGATGCAGAAACGCCTGGGATATTTGCATTCGTCGAGTCACACAGCATGAGGTCAACGCCCTCATCGCCGTAACGAGAAAGCGCTGGCAAGTCAGTTGGACGGCCATCCAGTGGAGTCTGATCCAGCTTGATATCACCAGTGTGGATGACATTGCCTGCTGGGGTGCCCAGCATGACGCCAAGCGCGTCTGGAACGGAGTGGTTCACTGCCCAGAAGCGTGCACGGAATGGACCGTAGCTGACGTCCGACTTTTCGTTAACTTCAATGAACTTTGGACGCTGACGGTGTTCTTTACACTTTGCAGCGATCAAAGCAATGGTAAAGCGCGAAGCAACAATTGGGATGTCAGAACGCAGCTTCAACAGCCATGGGATAGCACCAATGTGGTCCTCGTGGGCGTGGGTGATGATCAGTGCTTCGATCTTGTCGAGCTTGTTCTCGATCGGACCGAAGTCAGGCAGGATCAGGTCAACGCCAGGCTCACCGGAGGATGGGAACAGCACACCACAGTCGATGACTAAAAGCTTGCCGTCGTATTCGAAGACGGTCATGTTGCGGCCAATTTCAGAAATGCCGCCCAGTGCATAAATACGCAGGGATCCCTTGGCCTGCTTTGGTGGCTGTGGAAGACGCTTGGTCAGATCCGCGCCCTGCATGGACTTTGGAACATTGCGGCGATTGTTATTGTTGCCGCCACGACGGTTGTTGCGTCCGCCCTGGTTTCCGTCGCCCTGGTTGTTTTGGCCATTGTTTCCGCCATGGCCGCGTCCGCGGGAGCCGCGGGAGCGGTTGCGACGATTGGTGTTCTCACCCTGGTTTTTATTCTCCGAGCTCTTCTCGGAGTTACCGGAATTTTCGTTCTTCTGCACTGCAGAATCAGTTGCAGAGTTGTCCGGTGCCTGGAAAACAGGCGAAGCCGCCTCATTCGAAGCGGTTTCCTGCGCCTCCGCAGGTGGACCCGCCTTTCGGGTTACCTTACGGGGGCGGTTTCGGGATTCATTCATTCTTTAAGGACTCCAGCCTTCTTCATCGTCTCACGAAGACCCTCAAGCTCGTCGGCATCTGCGCCGAGTACTGGCAATCGAGGATCTCCAACTTCAATGCCCTGCATCCGCAGGGCTTCCTTGGCAAGTGTTACGCCTCCGAGACGAGCTTGTTGCTCCGCCAGAGGGATAAGAGTTTGTGCGTTAATTTCCCGTGCGCGCTCAATATCACCACGGTCAAAAGCATCCCACAGTTCTGCTAGCTCGCGTGGAGCTGCATGGCCAACTACTGAAATGAATCCGGATGCGCCGACAGACAACCAAGGAAGGTTGAGAGGGTCATCACCGGAGTACCACGCCAGGTCAGTTTCTGCGATAAGACGCGAAGCTGCTGCAAAGTCGCCCTTTGCGTCTTTTACGCCTTTCACGGTGGGAAGTTCTGACAGCCGCAGCAAAGTTTCTGTTTCAACAGGGATCGCTGAGCGGCCCGGGATGTCATAGACACAGATAGGTAAGTCTGTGGCATTAGCTATCGCTGCAAAGTGCGCGTAGACGCCTTCTTGTGAGGGCTTTGAATAGTACGGCGTCACAATCAAAAGGGCATCCGCGCCCGCCTCAGCACTCGCCTTGGCTAGCTCAATTGAGCTTGCGGTGTTATTCGTACCTGCTCCGGCGGTGAGCTTAGCGCGGTCGCCTACTTCGTCCTTTACAGCTTTGAGCAATTCCAGCTTCTCATCCACGGTAGTCGTGGGTGATTCTCCGGTGGTGCCCGACAAGATTAGCGAATCAATGCCGTTGTCCACCAGGTGTGCGGCTAGCTGCCGAGCCTTCTTGACGTCGAATGCGCCGTTACTATCAAAAGGAGTAACCATCGCGACACCGACGCGGCCAAAGTACTCGACACCTGTCCTTGCTGTCATACCTGTGCTCATGGCTACCAAGATTACCTGTTGCGTGCACTTTTCGGTACATCACTACCCGTGTGTACCGAAAATCGCCTCTTTAACTAGGCATATGGAGACGACGCCATCTCCGTGCCATCCGACAAAGTGGAGATATTGAAGTCATCGAAAAGCACTGGTGCTTGCGCCTTGAGCAGCCGTAAACATGCAATAGCTACGCTGCGAATCTCCACGTCTGCATACTCTGTTGCGCGCGCTGCAATAAAATGCCGCCACGCGCGGTAGTTGCCGGTAACGACAATCCGTGACTCAGTGGCATTGGGCAAAATTGACCGTGCAGCTTGGCGCGCTTGTTTCATCCGCAAAATGGCATTGGGTTCATCTGCAAGCTTTTCTTCTAGAGCATTCAACAACTCATCATAGACAAACCGGGTCTCATCTACTGCCCCCAGCAAAAGCCTAGAAAGCTGCTCATCGTCAGCAATAGCTTTGGGAATAACTACCTGTGCATCCTCAGGATGGACAAAGCGCTGCGAAAGCTGCGAGAAGGAAAAATGGCGATGGCGCACCAATTCATGACATGCAGAGCGCGAAATACCTTGAATATAAAGCGTGGCCGTAGCGTGCTCTAATAACGCGTCATGGCCAACTTCTAACAGGTGGCGCAGATATGACTCATTGGTCTGGGTACGTGGATTGGGCTTATCAAAGGAGTCATAGCACGCGCGGCCCGCGAATTCGACGAGTGCTTCCGCATCCGTCGCCGCGTCATCCCTTTCCCAATCCGGCTGGGGTGGATGGTGAAATTGTGTAGCAGCAATCAGCTGTACATCTAGTTGTACTTGCTCGGCCATCTACAGCCCCAAGTACTCTTCCAGCCCGTAAGTAAGACCTGGGAACTTCTCAATCTCACGAATTCCCAGCAGTACGCCCGGGGTAAAGGAATTACGGTCGTAGGAATCTTGACGGATGGTCAGCGATTGCCCCTCCGCACCGAAGATGACTTCCTCGTGTGCGACCATGCCGCGGGTACGCACAGCATGCACTGGAATGCCATCGACTAGAGCACCACGTGCGCCTTCCAAGCTTTGCGCAGTTGCGTCTGGCATCGCACCAAGCCCTGCCTTTGCACGCGACTCTGCAATTCCCTGTGCAGTGTGAATGGCGGTGCCAGAAGGAGCATCGAGCTTCGTCGGGTGGTGGAATTCCACGACCTCTGCGGTTTCAAAATATGGCGCAGCTTGACGCGCAAAAACCATAGTCAACACGGCGGAAATGGCAAAGTTGGGAGCAATCAAAACGTGTCCCGCACCTTCTTGCTGGGTCCACTCCTCTACCTGCTTCAAACGCTCATCGGTAAAGCCGGTGGTTCCCACAACGCAGTGCATGCCCTGAGCAATGCAGTACTCCAAATTGCCCATCACGGAATCCGGCTGCGTGAAATCCACGACGACTTCCGCACCGTTGAGCGATAGCAGCTCCAAGGAGTCGTCGCGGCCGATGGTAGCAACAAGCTCCAGATCATCACTTACTTCTACACCTTCGACAACTGCTTGTCCCACGCGGCCCTTTGCGCCTAAGACACCGACTTTAATAGTCATAGAAATTTTCTCCTTGTTCGCATTTTCACCGAAGAATTCTTCTTCAGCCCTCAAGTGTAGCGAGATGCGCTGCTATGGTTTAACCGTGCGCATATATATTGCTTCAGTATTTGTTGATGACCTTCAAAAAGCCCATGATTTCTACGTAGATAAGCTCGGTTTCGTAGTCAAAGATAGCGTCAAAAATGAGCACTACTGGTGGCTTACGGTCACCAATCCAGATGGTGGCACGGAGCTTTTACTCGAGCCAAATGCTCACCCCGCAGCCCAGGCTTACACAGCAGCATTGCGAGCAGACGGCATCCCAGCCACCCAATTTTTGTCCGAGGATGTTACGGCCGAAACCGCCGCGCTGAAAGAAAAGGGCGTGGAGTTTGTTACCGAACCAACTGACTATGGGCATTCGGTTGTCTCAGCTTTCGATGACACCTGCGGCAACATCATTCAATTGGTCCAATTAAAAAGGCCGTAACGGACACCTCACTGTTACCAAATCGTCTCAGATGTCACTCTAAAACACAGGTAAACTGGTGTTATGAAAACGCAACGCCCTTCCCTCTCTGCCCTAAGTATTCTCACCGCCGCTACCTTGCTTGCCGCTTGTTCCTCTTCTCCTGATGACACAGCAGCTGACTCTTCCGTTGCTGTAGACCCAGCGCCACAGTCGACAACATCTGATTCCACAGACTCTGAAGGTACTGACAGCACTGAGACTGCTGATACCGTCGAGGCAACCACAGAAGGTTCCAAAGCACTTTCGCCTTTAGGTAGTCCGACAACAGAAGATAAGCAGCAAAGCCCTGGGGTAGGAACTGATCTTGTCCCCGTCGGTGTACGCGTTGCGGATCATGATTCCTTTACTCGCGTGGTCTTAGATTTTGAAGGCACTGGTACCGCTGGCTGGTTTACCCAACTAGGCCCTGAGCCGACCCAGCAGGCCTCCGGCTTCCCTATTGAGTATGAGGGTGAAACAGCCATCAACATTGGCGTGGAATCCACTCCTTGGCCTTCAACGCCAGAGCTAGAAGAGGCCTACATGGACTTCGGCACAGTCCCTGGCGCGGGTGTTGTTACCGGCGTGGAATTTGTCACGACCTTTGAAGCACAGTCGCAATATGTCATCGGCCTGGAAAAGAAATCCCCGTACTCTGTGACCTTCTTAAACGATCAACCCCGCGTGGTCATCGATATCTTGCATTAGATACCTAGACAAAATAAAAGCAGTGCCCCACACAGGAGCACTGCTTTTATTTTATGAAGAGGGTTTAATTAAGCCTCAACTGGAACCAGGGAGATTTTGCCGCGGTTATCAATATCAGCAATTTCGATCTGTATCTTATCGCCAACTTTGACTACATCCTCAACCTTTTCGATTCGCTCGTCGCCACCGAGGTTAGAGATGTGAATCAGGCCGTCGCGACCCGGGGTGATGGAAACGAAGGCACCAAAGGCTACAGTCTTGACTACCGTGCCCAAGAAGCGCTCGCCCACCTTAGGTAGCTGCGGATTAGCAATGGCATTGACCTTTTCAATTGCTGCATCCGCTGCTTCACCGGAAGTCGCGGAAACGTAAACTGTACCGTCATCTTCGATAGAGACATCAGCGCCCGTTTCTTCCGTGATGGTGTTGATCGTCTTGCCCTTAGGGCCAATCAACTCACCGATCTTCGATACTGGAATCTTAATCGAAGTAATCTTTGGTGCCTGCGAGGACATCTCATCTGGGCCGTCGATGCCTTCAGCCATGATGTCGAGGATCTCTTCACGGGCATTGCGTGCCTGCGACAAAGCGCTAGCCAGGACCTCAGAAGGGATACCGTCAAGCTTGGTATCGAGCTGCAGTGCGGTGATGTAGTCACTGGTCCCTGCGACCTTGAAGTCCATGTCGCCGAATGCATCTTCTGCGCCCAAGATGTCAGTCAAGGCTACGAAGCGCTCCGTGCCTTCAACCTCACCAGAAACCAGACCCATGGCGATACCAGCCACAGGTGCCTTCAATGGAACACCTGCGTTGTACAGCGACATCGTCGAAGCACAAACGGAACCCATCGAAGTCGAACCGTTGGAGCCCAGTGCCTCAGAGACCTGGCGAATGGTGTACGGGAAGTCTTCGCGGGAAGGGATAACTGGCAACAGTGCACGCTCAGCCAATGCACCGTGACCAATTTCGCGACGCTTTGGAGAGCCAACGCGTCCGGTCTCACCGGTGGAGTATGGCGGGAAGTTGTAGTGGTGGATGTAGCGCTTGGACTCCACTGGAGTCAAAGAATCAATCGTCTGTTCCATCTTGAGCATATCCAAGGTGGTTACGCCCAGAATCTGGGTCTCTCCACGCTCAAAGAGTGCGGAACCGTGGACGCGCGGGATCAGACCGATTTCTACGCCGAGGTCGCGAATGTCTTCTGCTGCACGACCGTCGATGCGGAAACCTTCGGTGAGAATCTTCTCACGCACAATTTCCTTCATCAGCTGGTTATAAGCTGCGCGGATCTGCTTGGAAGCGTCTGCTTCAGTAAATACTTCCAGAAGCTGCGCTTCTACTTCTTCCATGTGTGCATTGGTTGCGTCGTCGCGCTCCTGCTTTGCGGCGATGGTGAGCAGCTTGCCAAGCCTCTTTTCGGCCTTACGTGCCACCGCATCATAGATTTCATCTGCATAGGCCGGGAAGAGCGGGAATTCCTTGGTTTTCTTACCAACACGCTCAGCAAGACCTGCCTGTGCTTCACACAGGGTTTTGATGAATGGCTTTGCAGCTTCCAGGCCTTCTGCCACGGTGGATTCCTGTGGTGCAGGTGCCCCTTCCGCAATGCGTTCGTGCACGTGCACGCCAGCGCCTGCTTCAACCATCATGATGGCAACGTCATCGACGTTCTTGCCCTTTTGCTTGCGGTTAACAATTCGGCCAGCAACGACCATTTCAAACAGTGCGCGCTCATGCTGTTCAGCATTCGGGAACGCTACCCACTGTCCCTTTGGGTGCTTATCATCAGCCAGCAGCGCCATGCGTACGCCACCGACTGGGCCAGAAACTGGCAAACCGGATAGCTGGGTTGCTGCGGACGAGCCATTGATAGCAATGACGTCGTAGTATTCTGCCGGATCCAGGCTCAACACGGTGTTGATGACCTGAACTTCGTTGCGCAGGCCCTTAACAAAGGTTGGGCGCAGCGGACGGTCAATCAAGCGACAAGCCAAAATTGCTTCGGTTGAAGGACGTGCTTCACGGCGGAAGAAAGAGCCAGGAATCTTACCTGCTGCGTACATGCGCTCTTCCACATCCACGGTCAGTGGGAAGAAGTCAAAGCCTTCGCGTGGCTGGTTCGATGCAGTCACGGTGGTCAACAACATGGTGTCATCATCGAAGTAAGTGGTGACAGATCCATCAGCTTGACGGGCTAGTTGGCCAGTTTCAAAAGTGATGGTGCGGGTGCCAAAGTCACCATTATCCAAAACGGCGGTTGCCTCGAGGATGTCAAAGTCTTCATCTTTTGCGAAGCTGACCTGGTTATTTGGGGTTTGTGCTTTCCCGCTATTGCGTGGACTCATTAAGAGGGGATCTCCTTCGTAGAGTATCTGGCGATCATCGGTGTCGCCATCAAGAAGTGTTCAATTACGTATTTTTCACGTACAACATTGCAGAGTCTACCAAACTGGCTGCTCTAATACACTGTGAGAAGAAGTACCCCTAGAAAACAAGTATCACCGCTACTTAGTTGAACCAAGTAGCGGTGATAAAAGCTTTAAACCTTAGCGACGCAGACCCAGACGGGAAATCAGGTCACGGTAGCGGTCGACGTTGTTAGCAGCCAAGTACTTCAGCAGGCCACGACGACGACCAACCATCAGCAACAGGCCACGACGGGAGTGGTGATCGTGCTTGTGGAACTTCAGGTGCTCGGTCAAGGTGTTGATACGAGAGGTCAACAAAGCAACCTGTGCTTCTGGGGAACCAGTATCGGTCTCGTGCAGGCCGAATTCCTTGAGGATTTCGGACTTCTTCTCAGCGGTCAATGCCATGAGATTATCTCCTATTAGTTATTTCAGTCCGCATGAAAAAAGCAGCTTGCGCCACTACTTCACAACTGCTGCGAACTGCAGTCATAAAGCGATAACTTATCTTACTGGTTTTGGACCAATCGTCCAAATAGTTGCGCCAGCTTGTCGATGAAATCCGGCACGAAACTATCCACGTCTACCCCAACAGCTACACGGGTTTCTACCTCAGAGCCATCCCACCGTCCAATTGTGCGACCAATGGTGGGGCCTTCGGTATCGACCTGCAGGGGAAGAATCAAACAATCCACCAAGTCAGGATCAGCTGCAACCGCCACGGCCAACGGGTCATGCAAGGCGCAGCCATCCATGTGCGGATTATTTTCCTGATAAGCGTCGATGTAATAGCCGGCCATATCAGCAAAGACATCTCCAGCTGGCGTTCCCCGCCACGAATCCGCCTCAGCACGTGTGAGCTGTGTTTGCATAGTGACATCCAAGCCCACCATGGTCATATCCTCAGCCAACTGGTACACAGTGTTGGAAGAGACTGGGTCCTGGGAGATATTTGCCTCAGCCGCTGGTGACACATTTCCCGGGACGGTTAAGGCGCCGCCCATGCTGACCATGCGAATGCCTCGCAATGCAGGATCTTTTTCTAAAGCCCGCGCAAGCGTCGTTTGCGCGCCGGTGGGAACGATCACCAAATCATCGCCGTATTTCGCCGCTGCTTCGCTTAAAAATTCAAGTGCATCGCCAGCAGATTGCGCATCATCTGCAGCGATATCTACCTCACCCACGCCATTGCGCCCGTGAATACGAGCAGAGGCTTCAGATACCTCAAAGCCATCGATAGCGCGTCCGGCATATACGGGCACATCGGCTGCGCCCAGTAGCGTCAACAGTGCCTGGGTATTGGCCATGCCTTGTTCAATGGTGACATTGCCATAAGTTCCGGTGACACCAATCAAATCGATACCCGGGTGTGCGATGGCATAGGCCAACGCAAAGGCATCATCGATACCGGTGTCTAGATCTAAAATCATTTTCATTGGCTTTTAGCTTTCTGCTTGTAGAAAGTAGGTCTCAGGCGCCATCTTATGTGCTTGCACATCCTGAGCTAGCAAAGTGCGGGTTTTCTGCACGTCTTTAGCCATGACTTCCAAAAGCTGCTCGACGGAGTCAAACTTTTCCATTGCCCGCACGTGGTCAACAAATTCCACTTTGACGTCGTGACCATAAAGATCAGCATCTCTATCGAGTACAAAAGACTCCACAGAACGCTGCTCATCGCCAAAGGTCGGGTTGGTTCCCACTGAAATAGCGGCGGCATAAGCCACCTCAGGTTCCATATTCCCGCTTACGGGTGCCTCGGTGGGCAAAATGGTCAACCAGCCGGCATAGACCCCATCGGCAGGCAAAGCGACCGTATCGTGAAAGTACTGATTCGCCGTGGGAAATCCCAGCTCCTTGCCTCCGCGGCCAGCACCACGGACTACTGGACCTGTGACATAAAAGTGCCGTCCCAAAGCCCAGTTGGCTCGCGCAACATTTCCTTCAGACAGAAACTCGCGCACGGTCGTGGAAGAGATCCTCACGCCTTCATCGTCAAGCAAGTCGATGACATCAACGGTCAAGCGCGACTGGCAAATCTGCCGCAAGGAATCTGCGGTGCCGGCGGCATTCTCCCCAAAAGTAAAGTTAGCTCCGACCACCACGTGTGAGGCATGCAGCGTGTCTTCTAGAAGAAATTCCACGTACTTCTCCGGCGAAGTACCAGAGAGTTCGCGGGTAAAATCAATGACTAGCACGCCATCAATGCCAAAGCTTTCCGCCAGCGCAAAGCGCTCAGCCAAGGTAGTAATCCCCAGCGGCGCACGGCGCGGGAGAAACACGGACACCGGGTGCGGGTCAAAAGTAACCATGATGGCTTTCGCGCCCACCTCGCGTGCTTTTTCAACAGTGGCATTAATCAATTTCTGATGCCCGCGATGCACGCCGTCGAAGACACCAATGGTGACTGCACTGTTGTCTAAGTCTTTTGGGACTGCTGCTGTTCCGTACCAAATATCCACGCCTTACATGCTAGATCATTTGCTTGCCGATTAGACTATGGCCTCATGACTGACTCAGGACTTGTTGTTGTGGATAAACCGGCCGGGATGACCTCTCATGATGTGGTCTCCCGCGTACGGAGGGAGTTTGGTACTCGCAAGGTGGGACATGCGGGCACTTTAGATCCCATGGCCACCGGCGTTTTAATCCTGGGTATTGAACGCGGAACCAAGTTCCTTGCGCACATGGTGACTGCGACAAAGGCCTATAACGCCACGATTTCTTTAGGTGCTTCAACCACCACCGATGACTTTGAAGGCGAGATTATCTCTCAAACTTCCGCTGCGCACATCACCGATGCGGAAATTCTTTCTGCGATTGCGAATTTAACCGGCGATATTATGCAAAAGCCTGCGAAGGTCAGCGCGATCAAGATCGATGGCAAGCGTGCTTATCAGCGAGTTCGCGATGGTGAAGACGTTGATATCCCCGCACGTCCCGTCACCGTCAGCCGTTTTGAGGTGCTAGAAAGCCGTAACAGCCCGCGCGAAGTCGATGTCGTGGTGGAATGTTCGTCAGGAACCTATATCCGGTCTCTCGCGCGCGATTTAGGCGAGGCGCTTGGCGTGGGTGGACACCTTACTGCTCTTCGGCGTACTGAGGTTGGGCCATTTTCGCTTGACGATGCCTCCCCGTTGGACAGCATGGAGCTCTCCCTGAATCTAGATGAGGCTCTCGTGCGGTGCTATCCCCGCCTTGATGTCACCGCTGAGGAATCGCATAAGCTCGCCATGGGTCAGTGGTTAGAGCCGCGCGGTGTGAAAGGAACTTATGCTGCGGTAGGTCCTGATGGACGGTCTATCGCGTTAGTCAAAGAAAAGGGCAAACGCCTCTCCACCGTCTTTGTTGCGCACCCTTCAACGCTTTAATACGCCAAGCGCTCGTGTCCGACGCCTGCTTCTACCGTGGTGGAGACAATGATGTAGCCATCGCGGACCATCCAGCGCCCACAAATAAATGGCACAGGTGTCGGGCGAACCAGCAAGTAGGAAATTAACGTTCCATCTTCGCGGATGTCTACTTCAGCTTGCTCAAAGCCCAACCAACGATGAGTCATGGGAAACCATGCCTTATAGGTTGCTTCTTTGGCGCAAAATAACAGGCGGTCGGCAAAAGAAATTCCTGCCTTGCGCAGCCGGTTAATCTGCGGGATTTCACCTGAGCGCGCAATCATCTCTAGCACGCCTTCTGGCAGGGGCTCTGCTACTTCAACATCGAGTCCTAGGGACATCACTTGCGAGGTTGGTGCAACAACCGCTGCACGAAACCCCGGGGTGTGTGTCAGTGAGCCAACGTAGCCCGTCGGCCACAGTGGCATTCCGCGCTCACCACGCAGGATCGGTTCTTCTCCGCGGTAGCCCAATTCCTTCAAGGCTTCGTGAGCGCACCAACGAGCATCCCCGAATTCGGCCTTGCGGGTAGCCACCGAATGCGCAGCCACAGATTGTTCCAGCGGGTGCAGGTTATTGAAATTAACAAGGTCCGCCGCTTGCGGGTCCGTCTTGACGTAGCAAAATCGCGCGACGTCAGGGAAAAGAGATTGCTGAATCATCATTGCGCACCCTCCTCCATTGTCAACACGGGATAGGGCCACAGTTGATGACCTTGATGAGCCATCCACTCGCGTGGGTATCCTAAAGAAACTTCAATGTGGTCTACCCCATCAATCTTATCGACAGATGGCATATGAAGGTGACCATAAATTACTGCTTCAGCGTTATAACGGGTTGGCCAATGCCGAGTATGCCGAGATCCGCACCACAGACCAATTTCTGGCCACCGCATTTTCAGCGTTGGTTCTTGCACTAGTGGCCAGTGATTAATCAGCACCGTCGGACCAGTTATGCGTGACAAACGCTTAATCGAATACGCCAGCCGGTCCCAGCACCATGCGCGCACATCCACGAATGGAGCAATCGCAATTTCATCTGTCATCATGATTTGGCGGTCCACGGCGGCCGCAATTGCGTCTTCAACAGTGGAGCCCGGTGCACGGAAAGAATAGTCGTACAAAGTAAAAAGCGGCGCGATAGTAACCCCGTTGAACACCGCAAAAGGGTCCTCCGGAGTTAGCACATCGATATCACGACAGCCTTCTACCAGCTCGTCATACTTCTCACGCCCGCGATACCGATCTGTCGATCGTGAAAAGAGCTCGTGGTTTCCTGGTACCCAAATAACCTTGGCGAAACGTGTACGCAGTTTGTGGAGCACGCGGAGCACTAAGTCCGTGCGTTCAGCGACATCTCCGGCCACGATTAACCAGTCTGAAGAATTCGTAGGCTGTATTTCATCGATGCGGCCGTTATTTGCCTTAACGGCTGCATGCAGGTCAGAAACCGCCCACAACGTCGTGTGCGATAACTTTCCAGCCATGGTTTACCCCTCGCTTAAGAAAATATTGACCCCTGAAACTTTAGCAGCAGGTACTCTTTCAGGTTTATCGTTTCTCTCCCGCAAGTCGTTAGCTCACTACTGCCCAACGCATCGAATAAAAGCGGAAAACAACAGCGACTGTACGCAGAAGGATAAACGCAGCAAGGCCTGCCCAAATACCTGCGAGTCCGAAATCTAGTGCATAAGCAATCCAGATACCCGGCAAAAAGCCGATGATCACAGAGCCAACGGTAATCGTGCGCAAGAAGGCAGCATCGCCTGCGCCCAGCAGCACGCCATCGATGGCAAAAAGCACGCCACCAGCAATAATCATGGCAATCATAATCCACCACGGAATTGCCATTGCATTTAAGACGTCCGCATCCGAGGTGAAAATCCGCGGGATAAATCCTGCGCCGAGTGCAAAGACCAACGCCAAAGCAGCGGAGAATATCGTCGAGTAGACAATGATCTTCTGTCCAGCATTGCGTGCTGTATCCACTGACTTCGCGCCCAAGGCAGCGCCGATGAGCGTCTGGGCGGCGATAGCCAACGAGTCTAGAATCAGCGTGAGGAAATTCCATATCTGCAGCATGACTTGGTGGGCTGCCAATGGAGCAGTACCAAAGCGTGCTGCTACCGCCGCGGCCGATAAGAATGCCACCTGCAAGCTCGCGGAACGGATAATCAAGTCTCGCCCCAAGACCAACTGACGTTTAATAACGCGGGGTCGCAACCGCCACGAGCCGGTGTGCTGCTTTTTCAACTCGAGCAAAAATAGCAGAGCAATAATGCCCATGCCCAAAACATTGGCCCAGGCGGAGCCCACAAGCCCCCACCAGTGCACAAATATCGGCACAGCAATCGCGCCTGGGATCAAGCCTGCGAGCGTAAAATACAATGGCCGTTTAGTATCTTGGACTCCACGCAACCAGCCATTTCCGGCCATTTCCACGAGTGTGATGGGAATCGATAAGGCAGCGACGTGCAGCCACGAGGCAGCCAGACTAGCGGTTTCGGGATTACCCGTCATCCACAAAGCAATCTGGCCGCCAAACAGCCACATGATGCACGCCAGCCCGAAGCCGACGATCAGCGCAACATAAGTCGCCTGCACGCCTTCGGCGATTGCCCCTTGCCTATCCCCTGACCCAAACAGCCGAGAGGACCGCGCGGTGGTGCCATAGGACAAGAAAGTCAGCTGTGTAGTCACGACCGACTGCACCGCCGCAGCCGCGCCCAAAGCCGCCAACTGCGATGCACCTAGGCGCCCGACCACCGCTGTATCCAGCAAAAGATACAGCGGCATCGCCGCTAATACCCCGAGCGCCGGTAGCGCAAGCCCGAAGACCCTCCGCGCAGATACTTGGGAATCCTTAGAACTGACCAACGATATCCACTAGTTCCGCAATAATGTCTTCTGGCTCTCCTGAGGTCGAATACCCTGCGGCAGGAACATGTCCCCCGCCACCAAGGCGGCGAGCAACCTGCGAGCAGTTGACGTCATTAGAGCGTAGTGAAACAGCCCAAAATCCTGGCACCTGTTCCTTAAACACCACGCCTAAATCCGTGCCATCTAAAGCACGCACGAAATCAACCATAGTCTCTACTGCAGAATCCGAATGCCCGGAGATGACATCATAGCGACCAACCAGCACCGCCATGGTGTGCTTGCCGGCCGGAACAATCTGCACATTAGCCAGCACTCGACCAAGCATCTGCAAATCTTCTGCTGTGTTGGAGTCCATCAGATCTACGGCGATCTGCTTGGTATCTAGCCCGTACTCCATCAGCTTTCCAGCAAAGCTGTGCATCTGGGGCCGGCCCCACCGGAAACTTCCGGTGTCAGTGACCAAACCTGCATACATTGCATGCGCTATCTCAGAGTTGAGAGTCACACCAAGTTCTTCCAGTACCGGTGCTAAAACCGTCGTCGTCGACTCACACGAGACATCAACCAAGTTGATATTGCCAAAACCGTGGTTAGAGGCATGGTGGTCAATGCAGACCACGTTGCCGCGTCGGATGGCCTTGGCTAAATCGCGTGCAAGCAATCCGGTGCGATCCAACGAGCCGCAATCCACCGTGACATACAAGTCATAGCCGGTGGGCAAACTCGTTGTTACTTCCACGGTGTCAGTGCCTGGAATCGTAAAAAGATTCTCTGAAATGGGCCAATCTTGGCCAACTACGCAACGAGTCTTTTTACCAAGTTGCTCTAGCCCCAGGTGCAACGTAGCCATCGAACCTAAAGCATCTGCATCTGGACGGAGATGGGCCACGATACACACCGAGTCAGCTTCCTGGAGTGCTCCCACCACTTCTGAAATAGAGGACATGGACAGATTTATTCCCCATCCGTCTTATATGGATTAGCTTCGCCAGCTGGCTTAGCATTTTCCTTGAGCTTCGCCAGCTCTTCATCACGTGCGCGGGCACGTGCAAGCAATGCTTCCATGTGAGCTGATGCTTCTGGAACAGCATCGAACTCGAAAGCCAAGGTCGGGGTAAAGCGCACCTGCAACTGATCGCCAACGATCTTGCGCAGCTGCCCCTTGGCACGGTTTAGAGCTTCAGCAGCCTGATCCAGATCTGGTTCTGAGTCAATGTCAACGCCGCGCACGGTGTAAAACACGGTTGCGTCATGTAGGTCACCGGTAACACGGGTATCAGTAATGGTGACAAGTTCAAGCCTGCGATCTTTAATTTCACGCTCGATGGCGGTTGCCACAATAGTTTGAATGCGCTTTGCCATCCGGGCCGCGCGTGCATGATCAGCCATGATATCCGCCTCTACTTTTTCTTAACTAGCTTTGGACAATCCTAGTGTACTTTTTAGAATTCGAAAACACTTGCTTAAGGGCTAAAGAAGCCGGGCACAGGGCCCGGCTTCAATAGCAATCTAATACGAATTGCTACACGATGTAGCTCGTACCTTTATCAGGTACGTGGCACTTCAACCTCTTCGTATGCCTGGATGAAGTCGCCAACCTGGATATCTGGGTAGGACAGAACCATACCGCACTCGTAACCAGCGTTGATTTCGTTTGCGTCGTCCTTCTCGTGACGCAAGGACTCAATCTTGGCATCGGAAGTAATGACATTGCCATCGCGGACAATACGTACCTTGCCGTTGCGCTTGACCTTGCCCTCGGTGACCATACAACCAGCGATGGTACCGATAGCGGAGGACTTGAACAGGGCACGGATCTCTGCCGCACCGGTGTCGCGCTCTTCGTAGATTGGCTTGAGCATGCCCTTGAGTGCCTGCTCAACTTCTTCGATAGCACGGTAGATAACGGTGTAGTAGCGAACGTCGACGCCTTCAGCGTTAGCTTCTTCAGTTGCCTTGCCTTCTGCGCGAACGTTGAAGGCAATGATGACAGCATCAGAGGCGGCAGCCAAGGAGACGTTGGTCTGAGTAACTGCACCAACACCACGGTCGATGATGTTGAGCTGTACCTCGTCATCAATCTCAATATCAAGCAGTGCGTCTTCCAGTGCTTCAACAGAACCGGCGTTGTCACCCTTGAGGATGAGGTTGAGCGTCGAAGTTTCCTTAAGTACTGAATCCAGATCCTCAAGGGAAACACGCTTGCGGGACTTAGCCTGCAGTGCAGAACGCTTACGTGCGTCACGCTGAGCTGCAATCTGACGCGCCACGCGGTCGTCTTCAACAACCAAGAGATTGTCACCAGCACCAGGAACACCGTTAAGACCCTGAACCTGAACTGGACGGGATGGACCAGCTTCTTCGACGTCCTGACCGAACTCGTCGAGCATGCGACGTACGCGACCGAAGGAGTCGCCCACGACGATGGAGTCGCCCACGCGCAAAGTACCGCGCTGAACGATAACGGTTGCGACTGGACCACGACCACGATCGAGGTGAGCTTCGATGGAAACACCCTGTGCATCCATGTCTGGGTTTGCAGTTAGTTCCAGAGCCGCATCAGCGGTTAGGACTACAGCTTCCAACAATGCATCGATGTTGGTGCCAGCCTTCGCCGAGATGTCGACGAACATGGTGTCACCACCATATTCTTCCGGAACCAGACCGTATTCCGTCAGCTGACCACGGATCTTGTCCGGAGCAGCTTCTGGCTTATCAATCTTGTTCACGGCAACCACGACTGGGATATTTGCTGCCTTGGCGTGGTTGATTGCTTCGACGGTCTGTGGCATAACGCCGTCGTCTGCAGCAACAACCAAAATTGCCAAGTCAGTGGACTTTGCACCGCGGGCACGCATGGCGGTAAACGCCTCGTGACCTGGGGTATCCAGGAAAGTAATGGTGCGCTCGCCACCGTCGATATCAACCTGGGTCTGGTATGCACCAATGCCCTGGGTAATACCGCCGGCCTCGCCCGCGCCTTCGTTGGTACGACGAACTGTATCCAGAAGACGCGTCTTACCGTGGTCAACGTGACCCATGACGGTAACAACTGGAGGACGCTTAGCAAGGTCTTCCTCAGTGCCTTCGTCATCACCGAACTGCAGGTCAAAGGACTCCAGCAGTTCACGGTCTTCGTCTTCTGGGGAAACAACCTGAACATCGTAGTTGATTTCAGCACCCAGCAGCTGCAAGGTCTCTTCCGAAACGGAAGCAGTTGCGGTCACCATTTCACCGAGGTTAAACAGTGCCTGTACCAATGCTGCTGGATCTGCACCGATCTTCTCGGCGAAGTCAGCCAAGGATGCGCCACGACGCAGGCGAATTGATTCGCCCTTGCCGTCTGGAAGGCGTACGCCACCAACTACGTTTGGTGCACGTAGCTCTTCGTATTCATTCCTCTTCTGACGCTTCGACTTCTTACCACGACGTGGTGCGCCACCTGGACGGCCGAATGCACCAGCGGTGCCACCGCGACGTCCGCCGCGTCCACCTGGACCGCTGCGGAATCCGCCTGGTGCACCAGCGCCGGTACCGGCACCTGGTCCACCCTTGCCTGGACGACCGCCACGACCGCGGCCACCCGCAGCTGCTGCCTTTTGAGGCATTGCTGCTGGGTTCGGGTGCGAAGGCATCATCGCTGGCGACGGACGGCGACCACCTGACTGGCCACCAGACTGTGGCTTGTTTTCACGGTTGTCTGGACGCTGTCCATCACGCTTGCCACCCTGTGGCTTTTGGCGTGGACCCTTTGCTCCACCTGGGCGAGGTGCAGGACGATCGCCTGAACCGCCACCGGAAGAAAATGGGTTATTAGCCACGCGGCGTGAACCGCCAGGCTTTGGCATAGAGCGTGGAGTTGGGCCGCCCTCAGCACCTGGTTTCGGAGCACCAGGCTTTGGTGCTGCCGGCTTAGGAGCTGCTGGCTTTGCTGCCTCTGGCTTCGGCGTCGCCGGCTTAGGTGAAGCCGGTTTCGGAGCTGCAGGCTTTGCAGCTGCTGGCTTAGCCGGGGTTGGCTTTGCAGCTGCTGGCTTAGCAGCTGCAGGCTTAGGTGCTGCTGGCTTTGGCGCGCCTGGTTTAGGAGCGCCTGGCTTTGCTGGAGCAGCATTAGTCGGGGCCTCGGTGTTATCTTTGCCGATCCCCTGTGCTTCATAGTGTGCACGCATCTTCTTAACCACCGGTGGTTCGATGGTCGATGATGCGGTCTTTACAAACTCGCCTTGCTCTTTGAGCGTGCCGAGTAGTTCTTTACTGGTAATTCCGAGCTGTTTCGCCAGCTCATGAACGCGTAGCTTACCTGCCACTTGTCTCCTCTTAGTTTCCCTAGAGGCGACAAGGCGCCCCTAGGATCAGTTACTGACTTTCATCGCTGATGCTTCATCGTTGTGTGCTCATCAGTGTTCGGTCTTCCTTACAATCTCGAAGGTCTTGGATATGTACTCTCGTACTTGACCTGTATCCACGGGTGCGGACAGCCGGAGTGCGCGAGCAAAAGCCCGACGCTTCTCCGCAAGCTCATATGCAGCTAAATCTGGAGTAATCCAGGCTCCCCTGCCGGGAAGCCGCCTGCCAGGATCGGGGATGATACAACCTTGCGTATCAGCCACCACACGCAATAGCTGCGTATCCGGTAGACGTTGTCGTGTTGCTATGCACATTCGAAGTCGGCTCAAAACCAACTCCTTCCTGCTGCACTTGGGCCATTGTCAATCCTACTTGAAACATCGCCAAAATTGAACTCACGACACTACAACGATGTGACCCGGGGATTTATTCCACCTTGTCAGCATCCGAGTGGATGTCGATCTTCCATCCAGTCAGACGCGCGGCAAGGCGAGCATTTTGTCCCTCTTTACCAATGGCCAAAGACAGTTGGTAATCAGGAACGGTAACGCGTGCCAGCTGAGCTTCCTCGTCGAGCACTTCTACTCGCACGACCTTTGACGGTGCCAAAGCATTGCCGACATACACGCTCGGATCTTCATTGAAATCAATGATGTCGATCTTTTCTCCGCCGAGCGCCTGCATCACGTTGGTTACGCGCTGACCGCGTGGGCCAATGCAGGCACCCTTAGCGTTGAGACCTTTGACCTGGCCGGTCACGGCAACCTTCGAACGGTGTCCAGCTTCACGCGCGATGGCAACAATTTCTACTGCCCCATCAAGAACTTCTGGTACTTCCAGCTCGAACAGGCCGCGGACCAATTCAGGGTGTGTGCGTGACAGAAGAACTTGGACACGCGCGCCTTCTTTTTGCACTCCTACGACATAAGCACGCACGCGGGTGCCGTGACGAAGACGCTCGCCTGGGATTTGCTCAGCAGGGAGCAAGATTCCGTCTTGGGTTTTGCCTTCTTTGATGTCAATTTCGGTGCCCAACTGCACAACTACGATGCCACGGGAATTGGCATGTGCGTCCTGATGAACCACGCCAGAGACAACGGTGCCTTGCAGTTCTGCATAGGAATCATATGCGCGGTCTGCTTCTACTTCACGCAGGCGCTTGTAGATGGCGTCGCGGACAGCAGGTGCCGCAACTCGCCCAAAGTTGGTGGGAGTGTCATCAAATTCGGTGATGACTTCGCCGCTTTCATCGATTTCGGTAACGACGACAGAAACTTCGCCGGTATCAGCATCAATATCTACGCGGGCCTTATGGTCTTCCTCGATGTTGCCGTCGCGGTATTCGGTGTAGGCATACAGCAAGCCACCGGCCACTGAAGTCAGCAAATCATTTACTGGAACACCGCGCTCGGTTTCGATTGCACGTAACGCGTCGATATCAATATTCACTTATTCATCCTTTAAACGATTCCAACAATTACTGCTTTGTAAGCAAGCAGTCAGCCTATTTGGCCAGCTTAGTCTTCCGCCGCCAATTCCTTGGCAGCTTCGAAGCTGAGCTCGACGATATCCTGCTCTACGGTGGGAGCAGGTGCGAATTCAATTTCTACCACTGAACCCACAAGGTTTTCCAATCGCTGTACCTGTACCTTGGCTATATCTTTGGTGCTTGTTACAACAACCACGTTTAGTTCATCTTCGCTTAAAGCGCCGATGCGCAGCTCACCGAGTGAGGATTTAATCTTTCGGCCACGGTTGCGTCGAAAGTGTCGCGCAGCAGTCAGCGGTAGGTCTACCCCTGGAGTAGAGATTTCGAGGGTGTAACCGGCACCGAAGTTGAGTTCACCGGATTCTTCCGCGGCGTCGAAGGCTTCGCCGATGATGCGCGACATCTGTTCAAGCACATCCGAGGATGGACGATTCTCCCCATCGATTCGGATGACTACCTGGGATTTCTTGCCCGCCTTGGTGGTTTTGATCTGTTCCACATCAAGTTGGTGGTCAGCTAAAATCGGGGCGAGGAATTCTTCTAATTTTTGTTCACTTGGGAAAGCCATAACTTCTAGCTTAACGGTGAGCGGGTAAGGTCTTCCACGTGAATCGCCGACTTTCTCTTGTAGCGCTTCTTGCGTGCGTCCCAGTGCTGTCTTCCTGTGCCGTTGTGGATTTCTTTGGCCCACGGCCAGATTCCGCCTTAGTGGAGCTTGCGCAAACCGCGCGCGCTGATGCCGATGACTCCAACTACGGGAAATTGCGCCTGAAGCAATCAGAAGAGCTCTTCGCAGAGGTGAACCGGATCTGCGGTGTGGAAGAAAATGGTGAGGTTCCGCAAACCTGCCACATCGATGAAGAAGACCCAGCCGGCCCAAGTACGTCAGCCCAAGCCGCAGTGGCACAGTTAGTCGAGCTGATGGATAAGGCTCCGCAGGAATCCCGCCCGCTGCTTGCCCGCCAAGCCGTCCAGTTAGCTAGCGGTGACGCACCGCTTCCCGATGCCCCCAGTGAAGATACACTCACCCAAGCGACAGAACTTTTAGAGTTTGAATATGCCACGGTGTATGGACTCGATGTTGCCGAGGCTCATGGCGCAGGAGTTGACGCGCAAGCGCATGCGGAGCTGATTTTAGAACTGCAAAACCTACTCGGGGAAGATGCCCCCGCATCTTCCCCCGCGTATTCCGCTGACTGGCCAGATGATTCTTCCGCGGAACAATTCGCTGAGGAACTAGTGCATTCTAGCCGAAATCACTTCGAAGCCGCCGCAGCCACCGCAAAAGATTCGCAGTGGCGCAACTGGCTCATTCACGCAGCCGCAAAACTATAGTCGCGCGAGCAGCTCTTCCACGATGGAATCTGCTGGTACTTCCAAGGTTTCGCCGCCACGAATGCGCAATTCGATGATGCCGTCTTTGAAAGAACGGCCCAAGATTGCGCAGAATGGCATGCCGAGCAATTCGGCATCCTTAAATTTGACGCCAGGAGAAACTTTCGGGCGGTCATCGAAAAGCACCTCGACGCCGGCCTTGTCCAGTGCTTCCACCAGCTTATTGCCGGCTTCAATCGCATCCTGGTCCTTGTTCGCAACCGCCACATGCACCTGGTAAGGAGCAACATCGAGCGGCCAATTCAGGCCCTTTTCATCATGGCGCTGCTCAGCAAGGACCGCCATCATGCGCGAGACACCAATGCCGTAGGAACCCATGGTAGGTACAGCGCGCTTGCCGTTTTCATCCAGAATCTGCACATCGAAAGCTTCGGTGTACTTACGGCCCAGTTGGAAGATGTGGCCAAGCTCAATGCCGCGCTTCAGAGTCAGAGTGCCTTGTCCTTCTGGAGCTGGGTCGCCCTCATGAATCTCAGACGCTTCAACAACCTCATCAATCTGGAAATCACGGCCTGCAACCAAACCAACCACGTGGTGGTTCCTATTATCAGCACCGGTGATCCAAGAAGTACCGGAGACCACGCGTGGGTCAGCGTAGACCTTAACGCCATTGGAGTTGAGGCCACGCGGGCCAACATAGCCCTTGACCAAGAAGGAATTCTCCTTGAAGTCAGCATCGGTAGCTAGCTCAAAGGTCGCTGGCTCCAACGCTGCTTCCAGACGTTTTGGTGCCAAGGCGCGGCTGCCTGGAATCAAAACGCCAGCCAGCTCTGGCTCCTCGCCTGGCTGGGTGATCTTGACCATCATGCACTTTAAGGTGTCATCAGCGGTGACCTCGCGGCCATCGATAGTAATGCCTTCTGCACGCGCCCACTCGACCAAGGTGTCGATGGTCTCTGAATCTGGGGTTTCGTAGACCTTTGCCTCAGGCAAGTTGGTGAAGTCAATTTCCGCAGGAACAGGAGTAACCACGGCTTCAACATTCGCTGCGTAATCACCATCGGTGGCATGCACGAAGGTGTCCTCGCCAACCTCCGAGACCGCGAGGAACTCTTCTGAGGCTGAACCGCCCATAGCACCCGAAGTCGCGCGGCAAATCGCGTACTCGATACCTAAGCGGTCAAAGATATTTTGATACGCCTTGCGGTGGCGCGCATAGGACTCTTCGAGGCCTTCATCAGACATATCGAAGGAGTATGAGTCCTTCATGATGAATTCACGGCCGCGCAAGATACCCGCGCGTGGACGCTCTTCGTCGCGGTACTTGGTCTGGATTTGGTACAGCGTAACCGGGAAATCCTTATATGAGGAGTACAAGTCTTTAACCGTTTGGGCAAACATCTCCTCATGGGTTGGCCCCAGCAGCATGTCCGCGCCCTTGCGGTCTTTCAGGCGGAACAAGTTATCGCCATATTCGGTCCAGCGATCCGTAAGCTCATATGGTTCACGTGGCAGAAGCGCTGGGAATAGTAGCTCTTGGCCGCCGATAGCATTCATTTCTTCACGCACAACATCTTCAATCTTGCGCAGGGTGCGAAGCCCCAGTGGCAACCAGGAATAAACACCGGGTGCGGCACGGCGCAGGTAACCTGCGCGAACAAGTAGCTTGTGGCTTGGAACTTCAGCTTCTGCGGGATCTTCCCGCAAGGTACGCAAAAACAGCTCAGAAAGGCGAGTAATCATGATCCTAAAATACACGGCTAATGTAAAAGCATGCTCATTATCCTCCCTCCTAGTGAAACAAAAGCTTTTGGCGGCGACGGGCCAGCTTTAAATTTGGCCTCGCTGTCCTTTCCCAGTTTGCAAGAAAATCGAGAAAATATAGTCGATGTACTGCGCAATTATGATGTTGACGAAGCAATGAAGGCGTTAAAGATATCGGAAACCCTGCGCCCGGAGGCAGAAGAAAACACAAAGCTTCTCACCGGCCCCACCATGCCGGCATTGTATCGCTACACGGGCGTTTTATACGACGCATTAGATGCCAAAACCCTCTCCGGAAAAGCATGGGATCAGCTGGCAATCGGCTCAGCGCTGTTCGGGGTTGTTCGCGCGCGGGACATGATTCCGTTTTATCGGCTATCCGGCGGCACAAAGCTTGACGATGCCACCATGAAGTCACGCTGGGGAAAATCGATCACGCAAGCACTTGAGGCCGAAAATGACTTCATCATCGACCTGCGCTCAGGTACTTATCAAACACTCGGCAAGGTCAAAGACGCGGTAACGGTGCGCGTGGAAAATTCCGAAGGAAAAGTGATCTCACACTTCAACAAGTTTTACAAAGGCCAACTCGCGCGCGCAATCGCCGACAAAGTCATCACCAGCATTGATGACATCATGGACACTCCGGGCTTTAAGTTCACCGAAGTCAACGGCAAGCAGCTAACGATGGTTGTCTAGCGCTGCCAAGATCTTATCGCGCAGATCCCATGGGGAAATGGTGTTGATGTAGATATGCGTGCCACCTTCAAACCCCGCGAGCGTGGACACGCGTAATTTCAGGTTGATTCGCCATGGCATCGCACAGCTGACATCTGCCGGCTGGTGGTGCCATTCTTCGTTGCAGGCAACATTGCTGCCAATCGCTACGTGCGCGGTATGCAAAACATCACTGAGTCCACGAATTTGCTCTTCGCTGTGCTCCCACGGGCGCCCTGGATGCTTCGAATAGACCTCCAGGGTCGGATACCTGTGTCCGAAGCCTGCAAAAAGCACCGCATGCTCATTTTCTTCGATAATCAGGTTATGGCGCCGCGCGACATCAAGTCCCTTGTCCTGGAAGATATTCGGGTTTTCTAGCACCAGGGGTTCAAGATTACGCAGCGCCCGGCCGCGGTCATCAATGGCGACTAGTTGCTTGTGCAGGTGGTCAAAAGATGTCCCGGCAGGTTTGAGCCAATTCTGAAAGGCCACCACATAATTCGCATGCGGGTGGCGCTCATACAGGTCTCGCATCGAATCAGCGGTAAAGGAGATAAAGCGCGCGTGCTCTTCTTTGGACATCTCTCCGGAAGATTTGGTGTGACTGCGCGCCACAATCACATCATGGCCGCCGGAGAAAAAACCGCGGGCTGCGAATGCGAGCTCCTTTCCTTCGAGCCGCTGTTTAGTCTTTGCCACCACCACTTGTTGGACATGCTGATAGCCACTGTCATCGTTTAAGTAGGCATCGATAAGCGCATAATTTGCGTCCAGCCCGTAGTTGGCGTGCCAGTAATCAAAGCTGACTATGTCAAATAGATTCGGGATGCGCCGAAAATCCGGGTCCGTGGCATCCAGCTGGGGTACAGGCACGTTACGCAAGATGGTGGCATCGGAAAGCATGCGTGCTTTCTCCGGCGGAGTTTCTAGTTTCCGATCCCAGCAAAAAGCACACGAGGACGCCTTGGATTCTGGTGTTACTTCGTCGAAAGGGCGATGTGCCCGCCCCGGCACGGTCCAGACCTCAGTGCCTGAAAAGGGGTTGATTTGTTTCACAGTACCGTCAGCCATTTGCGTAAATGGGGAAAATTTTGAGGTCATGAAGTTAAATACTAAATCCCTTGCAGTCCCCTGGTGGCAGTGACCTAGACTATGAGGCATGGAGCATGAGTATTTTGAAGTTGATGTTTTTGCCACCACGCCCTTTTCCGGCAATCCTTTGGCGGTTGTCGCGAATGCCGGTGAATTAGACACCGAACAAATGCAATCCATCGCCGCGTGGATTAACTTCTCCGAGACTTCCTTCCTGCTTCCGCCTACAGAGTCTTCTGCCGACTATCGCGTCCGCATTTTCACGCCCTTTGAAGAACTCCCCTTTGCCGGCCACCCCACCCTCGGCAGCGCGCGTGCCTGGCGTTCTTTGGGCATTGAACCGCACAAACATGGTCGCATTGTCCAAGAGTGCGCGCTGGGACTGGTTACTATTCAAGAAGAAGCCATCCGCAATAACGAAGGGGAAAAGCAGAAGATCTTCTCTTTCGCGACACCTGAGCTGCTCAAGTCTGGCCCCCTTTCCGCCGACGAGCTCGCCAGCGCCTGCGATGCGCTCAATATTTCTTCAGATGAGGTTATCGACCACGGCTGGGGCGATAACGGCCCCGGCTGGAAAATCCTGCAGCTGCGCGATGCCACAGCCGTGAAGCAGCTAAAGCCAAAAAGCCAGCACCAACAAAAAGTGGGCGTGGTGGGCACCTATGACGGGCAGGGCCCTGCTTATGAAGTCCGCGCCTTCATGTTCGGCCTCGAAGACCCCGTAACCGGTTCTTTGAATGGCTCAGTGGCGCAGTTTATGCGCGAACGCGGACACGTTCCAGACACTTATACGGCCAGCCAAGGTAGCCAACTCGGCCGAGATGGCATCATCCACGTCTTCGATGACGGAAAAGAAATTTGGATCGGCGGCAGCGTACACATCCGCGTCGCCGGGAAGTTAACCTCATGAAATTAGAACACAGCTATGCCGAAGCGTTGCCAGATATGGTCCGCGCGGCCCACGGTGAAGAACAACCGGATCCGCAACTGGTCCTGCTCAATGAACCATTAGCAGAAAGCCTCGGTCTTGACGTCGACTTTCTCAAGTCTGACAAGGGCTTAAAATTCCTGCTTGGCCGCTCCGGCACTGCTTATGCGCAAGCCTATTCTGGGCATCAATTCGGCCAGCTCTCCCCTGTCTTAGGTGATGGCCGAGCGCTTTTACTCGGCGAAATTGGCGGGCAAGATATCCACGCCAAAGGAATTGGACGCACTCCCTTTTCCCGCCCTGGTTCCGATGGCCGCGGTGCACTCGGGCCGATGCTGCGCGAATACCTTGTTTCCGAGGCCATGCACGCGCTAGGGGTTCCAACCACGCGCGGGTTGGCGGTTATCAGCACGGGCCGCAAAATCCAGCGTGACAGGGTTGTTCCCGGTGCGATTGTCGTGCGTACTGCCGCAAGCCACCTGCGTGTGGGCACCATGCAATACGCGGCGATGACGGATCAGATTAAACCAGTGGCTGATTATGCCATCGCCCGACACTATCCGGGTGAAGACTATCAAGGGCTTTTCCGCAAGGTCATGCACGCGCAAGCGAACACAGTCGCAAAATGGCAGCGGTTAGGGTTTATCCACGGCGTCATGAATACCGATAACACCACTTTATCGGGTGAGACCATCGATTATGGCCCGTGTGCTTTTATGGAGCAGTTTGATATCAACACCTATTTTTCTTCCATCGATACGCAAGGACGCTATCGCTACGGCAATCAGCCGAGCATTTTAGGCTGGAACTTGGCTCGGTTAGCGGAAACACTTTTGCCGCTTTTCGATGAAGATCCGAACCACGCCATCGATATCGCCAACTCCACCATGGCCGAATTCACCGACATCATGAACGCTGCTTTAGAAGCAGAAGATGTCCAAGAGATCGAGGGCGATATCACCGTGGAAAACCATAAGCAAAATCCCGACTCCCCCATCACCATCCCACGCAATCAGCCACTGGATAAGGCACTCAAACAGGCAACTGATGGGGATCTCTCCTACTACTTGGAGCTGCTGGAAGCAGTAAAAAAGCCCCAGGAGTATCACCCGGATTTATCCAACCCGGGCGACCTCGAGGGGTTTTTAACCTTCTGCGGGACTTAGAACTCTGGAGCGTTTTCCAGCTGCAGAGTCTTCTGGGTGATCTCCCAGATTTCTTCGAAGAGCTTCGGGTTCTTGCCCAGCTTCTCGCCGTAGGAAGGAATCATTTCGTACAGCTTGTCGGCCCAGCCGATCATGTGTTCGCCGAAGCAGCGCTCCAGAAGCTCCAGCATGACTGCTGGAGCAATCGATGCACCCGGTGATGCACCGAGCAGACCAGCGATATTGCCCTCTGGGTTGTTGATCAAGGTGGTGCCGAACTCTAAGGAACCGAAACGAGGAGCAGCTGCAGGCTTAATAACCTGTACGCGCTGACCCGCAATAACGGTCTCCCAATCCGCGCCATCTGCGCTAGGCACGTATTCGCGCAGTGCTTCCACGCGGTCATCGAAGTCCTTCAGCACTTCCTGCACAAGATACTTGGTCAGACCGAACTCCTGCGCGGCAACGCCCAGGTAGGAAGGTATATTGGAAGGGCGAATGGACTTGAACAGGTCGATGTAAGAACCCTGCTTCAAGAACTTCGGGCTCCAGCCGCCGTAGGGGCCAAAGAGCAAGCTCTTCTCACCGTCGATGACGCGAGTATCCAAGTGTGGAACAGACATTGGTGGCGCGCCAACAGCTGCCTTGCCGTATACCTTGGCGTTGTGCTCTTCTACCAAGTCCTTATTGGTAGAGCGCAGCCACAGACCAGAGACTGGGAAGCCAGCGTAGCCAGCAACCTCACGCACGCCAGCCTTGCGCAGCAAGTCAAGCGCGTAGCCACCAGCGCCAACGAAGACGAACTTCGCGTTGACGATCTGGGTGTCACCGGTGTGAACGTTCTTGGTGTAGACCTTCCATCCAGCGCCGTCACGCTTGATGGTGGTTACTTCGTTGCCATAGCGAATTTCAGTGCCTGCAGCGCGTGCAGCGGTCAAGAACTGCTTGGTCAAAGCACCGAAGTTAACGTCAGTACCGATATTGGTCCAGGAGATAGCGACCTTGCTGTCTGCCGAACGGCCACGGCCCATCAATGGCAGGTGCTCGTTGAAGACCTCCCGGTCATCGGAAAACTCCATGCCTGGGAAAAGGTGGTTGTCTTTGAGCATGTCATAGCGACGCTTCAGGTAATCCACCTGGATTTCGCCCTGTGCGAAGGACACGTGTGGGACTGGGTTAATGAATTCGCGTGGGTCTACCAGGATGCCGTTGTTGACCTGGTGGGTCCAGAACTGACGTGCCACCTGGAACTGCTCATTGATGGCCATTGCCTTGGAGACATCAATCTTGCCGCCCTTTTCAGGCGTGTAGTTCAACTCGCACAATGCGGAATGGCCGGTACCAGCATTATTCCACGGGGAAGATGATTCCAGAGCTGGGCCATCCAGACGCTCAAAAATCATCTGCGTCCAACTTGGTTCCAGCTCCCTGAGCATCGCACCCAGGGTCGCGCTCATGACGCCAGCACCAATAAGTGCGACGTCGACGGTATCAACTGCTTGGCCTGCATTCTTTGCGGGGGACACCAGACATTACCTCTTCGTCATCGAATAAAAGTTATAAATTTAAAGGCGCACACAGCACGCATCTCTTATAATCATACGCCTAAGGGTGCCTAAAAGTAGATTCAGCCTAGGCAACACGATGAATTCAGATTCGTTATATTTGTGTTTATGGAACAACTACACAATTGGCGGCCCGATACCTTGGGAGAAGACTTTGAAGCTCTTACACTTCCCTTGGGCAAAGATCCAGACGGTTCCGGGGACGTCCAGGCTGTACTGGTTCGCTATCAGCCAGAACCGATAGCCGGCCGTCCGGCGCTATTGTGGGTTCATGGAATGACCGATTATTTCTTCCAGGCGCACGTTGCGCAGCATTTCCACGAGCAAGGTTATGCCTTTTACGCTGTCGATCTGCGTAAAAGCGGCCGCGCTCACCAGGACGGCGAGCTATGGCACTATGCCTCAAACTTCGAGTATTACTTTGAAGACCTTGACGCCGCCTTGGGCGTCATCGAAAAGCAGCACCCAAGCGTGGTACCCCTCGCCCACTCCACTGCTGGGCTCATCGTATCGATGTGGCTTAACCAATCACCCAGTAAGAAAATCCCCGCCCTAGTTCTCAATAGTCCTTGGTTAGATTTGATGTACTTCAACCACTGGCAAGTGGGCATCCTGCGCCGGGTAGTCAATGTTGTCGGCAAAATTTTCCCCCGCCTCGCGGTGCCCGGCGGTGGACTAAAATCCTATGGTCAATCCATCCATGCCGACTGGAACTATGACATGACTTTCAAACCCTTAGGTGGGCACTTGAAATATTTAGGATGGCTGCGCGCTGTACTAAACGGACAACACCTCGTCCACACTGACCGCATCGATGTCGGAGTGCCCACATTGGTGATGACATCATCACGCTCGCATCTGAACCAGCCTTATACCGCGGAAACGGATACGGCCGACGCGGTGCTGGATGTACAGCAGATTCAACACTGGGCACCACACCTCGGCAAAGATGTTGACGTGTACACTATTTTGGGAGCGCGGCACGACGTATTCTTATCCCTTCCTCACGCGCGTGAGGAAGCATTCGACATAACCGCAAAATTTCTACAAGAACACATTTAAGAATTAAGGACAACAATGACGCACTATGACTTGATCATCGTCGGAGCCGGTTCGGGCAACTCTATCCCCACCCCAGAGCATGACGATATCTCCATCGCCATTATCGAAAAAGGCAAATTCGGCGGCACGTGCATGAATGTCGGCTGCATCCCTACCAAGATGTATGTTTATGCCGCTGATGTGGCTTATCAAACCACGCATTCGCAAAAATTAGGGCTCACTGGTGAGATAACCAACGTCGACTGGGATTCTATCGTCGATCGAGTCTTTACCAACCGCATCGATAAAATCGCAGAAGGTGGCGAAGCTTATCGCCGCGGTGATGAAACTCCGAATATTACTGTCTACGACCAGCATGCAGAATTCATTGGGCCGAAAACCATCAAAACTGGTGATGATGTTATTACTGGCGATGAAATCATCATTGCGACTGGCTCTCGCCCACACGTTCCTTCTGCGATTACTAATTCCGGCGCCACCTATCACACCAATGAAACCATCATGCGCCTGCCGAAGCAGCCACGCAGCCTGATTATCGTCGGCGGTGGGTTCATCGCGATGGAATTCGCGCATGTTTTTGATGGCCTGGGTACCGAAGTCACCGTGGTCAACCGCTCCGAAACCTTACTGCGCTTCCTCGATACGGATCTGTCTGCACGCTTTAATAAGCAAGCGCGCGAGCGCTTCAACGTTATTACCCACGTCAATGTCCGCGACTTGGAAGATACCGCCACCGGCGTTAAAGCGACGTTGGACAACGGTGTCGAATTAGAAGCAGACGCGATCCTCGTTGCAACCGGTCGCATTCCCAATGGCGACCAGATGAATTTGGATGCCGCAGGAGTTGAAATGCACGAGGATGGCCGTGTCAAGGTCGATGACTATGGCCGCACCACCGCGCAAGGCATTTGGGCGCTTGGCGATGTTTCCTCACCGCACATGCTCAAGCACGTCGCCAATGCAGAGACCAAGGCAGTTCGTCACAACATGCTAAATCCTGATGATATGGTGCCGATGCCGCATGAGAATGTCCCTGCGGCTGTCTTTACGCACCCACAAATTGCGACCGTTGGCCTTACCGAAGAAGAAGCCCGCGAGCAAAATTTCGACATCACCGTCAAGGTTCAAAATTACGGCGATGTTGCTTATGGCTGGGCTATGGAAGATACCGACGGTATTTGCAAACTCATCGCTGATAAAAAGACCGGAAAACTCCTCGGTGCTCACTACTACGGCCCGCAGGCATCCACACTTATCCAGCAGATGATTACTGTCATGGCTTTTGATATTGACGTGCGTGACTTCGCTCAAAAGCAGTACTGGATTCACCCAGCTTTGCCTGAGGTCACCGAAAACGCTCTCTTGGGCCTCGACTTCAGCTAGAGGCTCACACCATGTGGTAATTTGACAGGGTTCAGTAATCATTCGCTACGAAAGCCCTGTCAATAATGAAAAAGTTCCTCGGCGTAGTTGCCACAACCGTTGCTGCTTTGGCCTTATCTACAACTGCTGCCAACGCGGCTCCTGCAGGCAACGTGGTAATGTTCGGTGATTCCTTCTTCGCCAACCCCACCTACGCACAGGTAGGCGGCATCCAGGCCGCGCCAGGTTCGAGTGACATTTTCTACCAGGGCCAGCCGGGTTCCCCTTCCCCACAAGGCTGCCCACAGGGGCAATCCAATATTGGCAATGAGCTCAAGAAGTTCGGCCACGACGTCGTCAATATGGCGTGCTCTTCGGCAAAAGCCGGTGGCACCTCCAAGCGCAGCAACATGCAGTCGCAGGTTAGCCACGCGCTAAACCGCAACACGCTCAACGCCAACACTGACAGCGTGCTCATCCAGTTCGGCGCTAACGACGCCCCGAGCCTCATCACTGACAATCCTGTCACTGGGGCCAGCTCTGACGCTATCCTCGGCGAGGATTACTTCAAGGGCATGCGCGAAAACATCAGCCGCATTAAGCGCGCTGCACCTAACGCAAAAATCACGGTAGTTTCCTACCCCGCGGTGTCCGCCCCCAACGGCGCGCTGTGCCCAGTTCGTACCCAAGGCTTTGGCTCTGGCTTTAACCTAGATTTCCTCTCGGTTGCACATAACACCGAGAAATTCATCAACAGCAACATGTACCGTGCTGCACGCGCTAATAACGTAAACTTCTACAACCTCAACGCTGCGACGAAGTACAACAACATGTGTGCGAATAACTCCCAGCGCTATGTGGCTGGACTAGTAGAAACTGGGGTTCCTCACAACCTCAGCACCCACATCACCCACAAGGGCAACCGGGAGATCGCACGGATGCTCAATAACTCTGCAATGTAGATACGCACCTCTCCCGGTAGTATTTTCACAACCGTCGACTCCCTTGTGGGAATAATCACATTGCTCGTCTTTCTGAGTACTCAATTATTTCAACGTGGCAATAACCTGAACTTTTACTGATATTTTGCGGCGGAGAATAATCTACATCCCCCACAATTCTTGAATATAAACTCGAATTTCCGTTATACCTCTGCGAACAACAAGGTTATTCGTTAGAGTTCGTTTGTGACACCGGATACTGCCGCTTCCCCGGCGTCCGCGTGTATCTGGAAAACCTCTGGATTTCCAATAACACAATCGTCTTCACCTGGAGACTCTGCCAGTACGAATCCTAAGGATAAATTCACATGCGTATCCGCAACGCTGCTATCGCCGGCGCAACTGCAATCGCTGTTGCTTTCGGTGGAACCACCATCGCTTCCGCCGAAGAAGGGGACACCTCCTCGTTGTCGTCCGAGTCCGGAACCGCCGATTCTGCTCCTACCCTATCTTCGAAGATCGCCGATTCACCTGTGGTAGACCGCGGCGAGGGCAACGATAAGAACACCCAGTTCACCGGCCAAGACATTTTCGGCTCTTCAAAGAATTTCGATAACGTCCCAGATTGGGCCCAGGGCTTTTACGCTTTGACTGTCCTTGCATCCATCGGTTCTATTATTGGACTCATTGTTGGCCCATTGGCTAACTACATCAAGTTCATTCAGTAAACCGCAGCTTCAAACAAAATCACGTCGAAAGGCTCCATTCTAATGCGTAAATTCCGCACCGCTGCCGTTACTGCAGTTACCACAGTTGCGCTCTCTTTCACAGGTCTCACCGCTGCTTCCGCGGAGGAACCCGACCACCAGAACTCCAACTCTTCCTTCGTTGAGGGCTCTTCCGTTCTATCCTCCGATCGCGCCCAAGAGGTTCTATCCTCTGATAACTCTGAACAATTCCCCACCCTCTCCTCGAAGTTTGGTGAATTGATGAACGCCGGTGAAGACGTATCTGGCACCGAGTTCCTTGGCAGTGCAAAGGGCAACCAGGAGGATAACGGCGACATCACCAACCCAGGTTGGTCGCGAATCTGGCGTGATGGCACCGTTGTTGCCGCTATCGGAACTGCCCTAGGTGGCGTAATCGCTGCATACAACTACGGTGTATACAACGGCTACTTCCCACACTTCATTCAGTTCTAGAAGTTAGAATAAAAAAGTCGCAGTCACACCAGGTGCTGGCTGCGACTTTTGCATTTCAAGCGCGGAATTAATCAGGCAGGGTCAAGATCTCATTACCGTCTTCGGTAATGACGATGGTGTGCTCAAACTGCGCGGTAAATTTGCCGTCGCGGTTTTGCACGGTCCAGTCATCTGGCCAAATATCGTATTCCAAAGAGCCGAGATTCAACATGGGCTCAATAGTCAAGGTCATACCTGGCTCCAACACGTTGCGGTAAGCCGTGGAGTCATAATGCAAGACGACAAGCCCGTTGTGGAAAGTAGGGCCGACGCCGTGGCCGGTAAAGTCACGGACCACGTTGTAGCCAAAGCGGTTGGCATAAGACTCAATAACCCGGCCGATGACGTTAATTTCGCGCCCCGGCTTTGCCACCTTAATGCCACGCATCATCGCTTCCTTAGTACGCTCCACCAGCAGGCGGTGCTCTTCTGAAACGTCGCCCGCCAAGAAGGTTGCGTTGGTATCGCCGTGCACGCCATTTTTATACGCCGTGACGTCAATGTTAACGATATCGCCTTCTTGAATAACGGTGCTATCGGGAATGCCGTGGCAAATAATCTCATTCAAAGACACGCAGGTGGACTTGGTAAAGCCCAGGTATCCCAGCGTTGACGGATATGCGCCATGATCACACATGTACTCGTGTGCCACGCGGTCTACTTCGTCGGTAGTAACACCAGGTGCTACCACTGCACCTGCCTCCTTCAGAGCATTCGCTGCAATCTTGGAAGCCTCGCGCATTGCTTCAATAGTTTCAGGGGTTTGCACAAAAGGCTCACCCATCGCTTCTTGCACAGTGTCTTTCCAGACATATTCTGGACGTTCAATGTGGTCAGGAACCTTGCGGACAGGGGTTGGCTTTCCAGGCTTTAGTTTTTCACGAGTACTCATGCCCTACATCGTAGTACCGCTAGAAGAAACTATTCGCGTTGGGGTTCAGCTCGGTTCTTATCCAGGTTTTGGAAGAAAGAATCCGTAATCGCCACGGAAGTCTCGGAGCCGCCGCCCAAGACCACCAAGGTGGCAAAAGCAATATCATCATCAGAGCGATAACCGGTAAACCACGCGTGTGAGCCATTATTGATTTCGGCCTCACCTGTCTTGCCGAAAATTTCCCCCGATGCCTGCATGCCCGCAGCCGTACCGGAAGTCACCGTTTGCCGCATCATCGCGCGCAGCTCATTAATCACGTGCTCTGAGGGTGGCTCAACAGTTTCCGAAACTTTAGTCTCCTCAGTCGACACCAACGTCGGAACAGGGGTTCGGCCATTAGCCACCGTCGCAGATACCAAAGCCATGCCAAAGGGCGATGCGAGATCGTAGCCCTGTCCATAGCCAGCCTCGGTGCGCTCCAGTGGAGTCTCCCCTTCTGGCACGCTTCCTGTCATCGTGGTCAGCCCTGGAATCTCATAATCGATACCCAGCCCAAATTGCTTACCTTCATTAGCCAACTCGCCAGGCTCTAATTTCGTAGACATATCGGCAAAAGTGGTGTTGCAAGAACTCGCAAAAGCATCGATAAGCGGCACATCGCCCTTAGAAAAAGCATTGTAGTTCGTCACGATGCGCCCGTAGATATCCATCGTTCCCGGGCACGGAACAATCGAACCGCTGTTTAGCCCTTGCTTATCGACGCCCGCTGCTGCCGTAATAATCTTAAACACCGATCCTGGCGGATACTGCCCGCTCAACGCAACGTCGCCATCGCGATCTGCTGCTTCAGTCTGGGCGACAGCCAGGATTTCGCCTGACGATGGCCTAATGGCCACCATCATTGTTTGCGAATCCGCGCGCAAATTCACAGCCTCTTCGGCCGCCCGTTGTACGTCGTAGTCAATGCTCACGCGCACAGCCGGCGAGGGATCAGGCGCATGCTCTAGGACTTGGGTAAAGGACGCGCCTTCATCATTGACGACATCCACGGACCAGCCATTCGTGCCATTGACGTCATCAGAGACCAAGTTGGATACTCGTGACATTAAATCTCGCGCAAAACCTTCATCACGTAGAACCAGCGCTGGTTCTTCATTGATACGCACCTGCCGGTCATCGGTAAAACGCGCTTGAAGCTTCTTACCAACGTTTTCATCATAAAGTCCGACAGAGAAGTTGCCGTCGACTTCGCGCATCTGGCTAGCAAGGTCATCGGCATCGGGAGCTTTCCCGCCTGCTTCCGCAATCGCACCGGCTATCTTGCCTGCAAACGCGCGCACGCTTTCCACTTGGCTCATATCCGCCACAACACGGTACTGCAGCCCTGGGCGCATTAATTCCACGCCATCGGAGCTAATTACGCTCGCACGCTCAGCAGGAATAGAACGTAGTTCCAAGTGCTGATTGGCACCCAATTGCGGGTGCACCAAACTAGGTTGCCAACGCCCCGTCCATTCTTCATTGGCCTTTGTTAACACCATGGAGGTGTCATAGGACAATTCACGATCACGGGGCAGATCCCAGGTGATGGTGTAATTCGCTGTCGCCCGGGATTCATCTTGGTCAATCCCATGGAGTTCGACCTCGACGCTTTCTGCTTGCAGACCTTCGTAGGTCGACGAGAAAACATCATCTACTTCGGCGGATTTATCAAAGTATTCGCCTAAAGGTTCACCGGACTCCATCGCTTCAATGATGGAGTCAACGGTGGGGTCAGCAGTAACCGGTTTAGGGGTACACGCTACGGCTGTGCCCGCAGCAAATGTTACTGCGCACAGCAGCGATACCGACCGTTTCATGAGTCAGAATCCTAGCAGCGAGGTCGCAATTTTTGCTGACCAACACAACTATTTTCTAGCGCGTTACGCGAACTTGCGCTTTCGTGCCTTCGACAGCTTCGAGGCCTTGCTCTTCAGCGATGCGCATCGCTTCTTCGATAAGGGTTTCCACGATCTTCGCCTCAGGAACAGTCTTGATAACTTCGCCCTTGACGAAGATTTGTCCCTTGCCATTGCCTGAAGCAACACCCAAGTCAGCATCACGAGCTTCACCTGGACCGTTAACAACACAGCCCATCACGGCAACGCGCAGTGGGAATTCCATGCCGTCGAGACCAGCGGTGACTTCCTCAGCCAACTTATAAACGTCCACCTGTGCACGACCACAGGATGGGCAAGACACAATTTCCAGCTTGCGTGGACGCAGGTTCAGCGACTGGAGAATCTGGTCTCCAACCTTGATTTCCTCAACCGGGTCAGCAGACAGTGACACACGAATGGTGTCGCCAATGCCCTGAGAAAGCAGCGCGCCGAAAGCAACAGAGGACTTGATGGTGCCCATAAACTTCGGGCCCGCCTCGGTCACACCCAAGTGCAGTGGATAATCAGTCTGTTCTGCGAGCTGACGGTACGCTTCCACCATCAACACAGGATCCGAGTGCTTCACGGAAATAGCAATATCGCCGTAACCGTATTCTTCGAACAGGCCTGCTTCCCAGATTGCCGACTCAACCAGGGCCTCTGGGGTTGCCTTGCCATACTTTTCCAAAAGGCGCTTATCCAAAGAGCCACCGTTAACACCGATACGGATTGGAATTCCCGCATCGCCAGCAGCCTTAGCAACTTCCTTCACGCGGCCATCAAATTCCTTGATGTTGCCGGGATTCACGCGAACCGCGGCGCAGCCAGCATCAATCGCAGAGAAGATGTACTTCGGCTGGAAGTGAATATCTGCAATAACAGGAATTGGGGACTTCTTAGCAATCGCCGGCAGTGCTTCTGCATCAACAGTCTTCGGGCAAGCTACCCGCACCATGTCGCAACCTGCAGTTGCTAACTGAGCAATCTGCTGCAGGGTGGAGTTAACATCGTGTGTCTTCGTAGTAGTCATTGACTGAACGGAGATTGGATGGTCAGACCCCACACCGACATCCCCAACGAAAAGCTGACGAGTCTTCCGACGCTCAGCCAAAGTCGGTGGAGGCCCCTCTGGGATACCTAGACCAATAGTCATTTACGCTCCTTGTTTTCATGGGGTTTGATTCCCCTACTTTAGCACCGGTTTCTAGCCGAGCAATTTAATGGGATTGACAAAGTCAGCCACGATGATTACCGCAGCGACTGACATCAAAGCTGCAGCAATTACGTAGGTTACTGGCATTAATTTTGTATAGTCCGCGGGGCCAGCTGGAGCCTTGCTTTGAATTTTCCGGAAGAAATCCCGGATTTTTTCATAAATAACTACCGCGATATGACCTCCATCAAATGGCGGCAGCGGTATGAGATTAAACAGAGCGAGGAAGTAATTCAGCGATGCCAGCATCATAAAGAACGCCGCCCACAGATTCGCTTCAACTAATTCGCCGCCGACGCGCGATGCACCAACCACCGACATGGGGCCTTCCACATCGCGTTCTGCACCGAAAATCGATGCGACCACGCCAGGAATCTTCGATGGGAACTCCGCAATCCCGTGCACCGTGGCATCGAGCATGTACATGGAATAGCTCCAGGTCGCAGGAAACGCGCTGATAAAGCCATGCTTTTCGATGATATCCAGGGGTTTCTGCGCCAAACCAATGGCGCCAGCTTCCACCATTTCTCCGCCAACAATGCGCTGTACAGAGTCCAAAGTTACTGGAAGCTCAAGGACTTGCGCACCTCGCTCCACCCCGATTGTGACTGTTTCGCCTGGGCGTACCAGAACTTCTTCGCGCAGCTGCTCAAAAGTGGCAACTTCTTGACCATTAAGGGTCAAGATTCTATCGCCGACTTCAATGCCGGCTGCTTCCCCTGCGCCGAGACCGGAGCACTCACCAAGCTCGCCGTTGTCCAATTGATCCGCTGAACACGTCACCTCATCAACTACGGGACGCACATCCGCATTGGGATTGGCTAAACCGGCAGTTTGCGCAACCACAAACAAAATCAAGAAGCCCAGAATCAGGTTGACCGCCACACCGCCTGAGAGCACGATAATGCGCTGCCACCACGGCTTTTTATACATGACATAAGGACGTTCTTCTTCAGTGATGAAGTCATCGTGCGCAGTCATGCCCGCGATATCGCAAAATCCGCCAAGCGGTAATGCCGCAACACCGTACTCGGTCTTATTCTTTTTGAAACTCCACAGCGTCGGCCCGAAGCCGATGAAGAATCGGCGCACACGCATGCCAAATGCTCGCGCTGTAAGCATGTGGCCTGCCTCGTGCAATGCAACCGTGAGACAGATACCGAGGGCAAAGAGCACAATGCCCAAGAGATTCGTCATGAAAACCTTCTACTTAAATTGTTTAGCGAGATGACCAAGCGGACAGCACGTCGTGCGCACGCTTTCGTGCTTCAGCTTCGACCTCAAGCACATCCTCGACGCTTGAGGGTACACCAGCAAACGCGGAGGCAGAATCCACAACTTCGGTAACGCAATCAACGATCTGCGGGAACTTAATCTTCCCAGCCAAAAACGCAGCCGCGGCTTCTTCATTCACGGCGTTATAAACCGCGGGCAAAGACCCCTTCCCTGCAACCTCGGCTGCAAGGTCAACCGCAGAAAATGCTTCACCGACCGGCTCAAACTGCCATTGGAAGGACTGCGTAAAGTCCAGGGCCGGCTGCGCATCAGCGACACGATGTGGCCAATCCAACGCCAGCGAAATTGGCAGCTTCATCGAAGGTGGTGAGGCCTGCGCAATCGTCGAGCCATCCACGAACGTTGCCATCGAGTGGATGATGGACTGTGGGTGCACGGTGACATCGATAAGCGAAGCATCAACATCGAAAAGCAAAGTGGCTTCTATGAGCTCAAGGCCCTTATTTACCAAAGTTGCCGAGTTCAACGTGTTCATCTGCCCCATTGACCACGTCGGGTGCGCGGCGGCCTGCTGCGGAGTAACCTCCCACATCTGCTCACGTGTCCAACCCCGAAATGGCCCACCAGAGGCAGTCAGCACCAATCGCGCCAACTCCCCGCGCTCACCGGAGCGCAAACACTGCGCCATCGCCGAATGCTCCGAGTCAACCGGAATCAACTGCCCCGGCCTGACCTTATCCATCACGATAGCCCCGCCCGCTACCAGCGACTCCTTATTGGCCAGCGCAAGAATCTCCCCAGCCTCAATTGTTGCCAGCGTCGATTCCAAGCCCATGGAGCCCACTAGCGCATTGAGCACGGTATCCGCCTCAATCTCGCGAACCAACTTCGCTGCCGAATCAACGACTGCCCCGCCGAGTTCCTGCGCAACCTTCTCCGCGGCTTGAGGGTTAGCCACCGCGACCTGGTGCGCAGAAAGCTTAAATGCTCGCGCCTGCTCCACCACCAAAGCAGGGTCAGAACCGCCCGCTGCAATGCCTACGACCTCGAATTTATCGGGATTGGCGCTAATTACTTCAAGCGCTTGCGTTCCAATGGAGCCAGTTGAGCCAAGAATCAAAATACGTTTCACTCACCCCACCTTAGTCAATCTTAAGAATTATTCGGGGGTGGATTATCACAACTACATGGTTGATGGACTAAGGTTAGGATGAGAATTGTGGCTTTGACAGAACTAAGGAGAGCACGTGTCTTCTCACAACAAGGCGCCAGAGGTATACGACGGCGTGTCTACCATTGACGTCCCTTCTGCTGGCTTCGGCTGGTCCCGCACCCCACGCACGGGTACCCAGATCGCTGGTTGGGTAACAGTACTTATCCTGCTGGGCTTTAACTTCGGTAACCACACCGGTCACGTTGAAACCATCTGGCTCTTCACTCTGGCTGCCCTTGTCGCTATTGGCTTGCTCATTCACGCATTCCAGCCGAAGCTCTCCCAGGTACGCACCCTGACCGGCCACAACAAGCCTGAAGGCCACGTAGAACCAGACTGGAACTACAACCAGAAGACTTTGAGCGGCGACTACTCATCACTATCCGACGCCGAGCTACGCGCTATCAACATTGACCCTGCCCTCGTTGAG
This sequence comes from Corynebacterium stationis, assembly GCF_001941345.1. NCBI lineage: Bacteria > Bacillati > Actinomycetota > Actinomycetes > Mycobacteriales > Corynebacteriaceae > Corynebacterium > Corynebacterium stationis. The sequence goes on along the minus strand of NZ_CP009251.1, from coordinate 1,148,472 downwards.
CACCTGCGCGAAAAGCCTGCTTCGAAGCAAGCTCTGGAGAGGTAATTAGTAATCCCCTGCCGCTTCCGTTCAATCGGAAGCGGTTTTCTTTGCCCACTCGATCGAACAAAGATTCGGGAAAGTATCATCCGCCTTATTGTCTTAGCATGCAGCAGTAGTCGGACTAGACGGCACGTGCCGCTGGCTTGCCGTTATATCTCAGCACACCACAGCCAGACAGACCATCGCCGTAACCACAGCGACGGGGGCCCAACGTCAGCACGAAATATCGCCAGCTTGTGCCAACACCAACACAATGTGAAGACGGACCGTCGTGCTTTCTACATCATGGATCCCTTACCCGCGAGATCTTTTGGCTACCTAGTGCCAGTTCATGGGAGGCCACGACGCCAAACGGCCCCACGTGCGATGCCAAGACGCGGTGGGCACAGACGGTGGCTCAAGCCAAAAACTCTCGTCGACGCAATGCACGTGCTTTCGCGCAGATATTGACTGATGTTGACTAGGTTGCGAAAAAGTTACCGAGGAGGTTCTTCAGGGGTTCGACGATGAAGAACCTCCCTTTTAATTAACCCAGGAGCCTGCTTTCGCGTAGACCTTCGGCATACGCGAGGCCGCATTCTTGGTCACCAGAGCAATAACGCCACCGTAAATTGCAGCTGGAACGATCAGCGCGATAGCTATGCCCAAAACTTGATATCCAAGGAAGAACAGTACCACACCAGGTGCAACAGGAATCCAGCCTAAGAACATAAGCGCAAAGACGGCGATAAAGGCGGCACCCGAATAGCCGGATTTGTCTGCCCATGGACTAGTTCCGGGAGGTGCAACCGGATAAGGGTTAAATGCAGTAAGGAGTAACGAAAGTGCGGCTGAGACCATCAACACGCCGATACTGACGAAACAGACCATCATGGTGACGCTCGTGATTCCGTGAATCACCAAAATGATGATTGCAAAAACTACGGTGACCAAGGCAGAAAGGCACATGTGTGCCCAGTGCCGCGCGAGTAGAAGCCGCGAAGTTGGCACCGGCGCAACCATCTTTACCCACATTGCCGGCCCGTCGTAGCCGAAGTCATTAACAGCAATGGAGCCCGCAAGAAGCGCACTCATGACCACTGCGATGTAGGAAATCTCCGCAATTCCCTGCGCGGTTGATTGCACCATCAAAACAATAACCACAATCGGAAGGACCAACACTGACAGCAGAAGTCGGTTATCACGGAATACGTAGCGCAGACTGCGCGCAAATTCGATACCAGTTGGCGTATGTGGCACAAACGGCAAAGTTAAATCTGACTTGTCGTGGTCTTTGACGCGCGCAGGTGCTTCCTCGATATCGCGCCACCACAGCCACACCCCCAGGGCCAGGGTTGCAACAGCAATGAGCAGCTTGACGATGCTCCCTGTCGCCCACCCAGTTGCCGCCGCAAACGGGGTCCATGCTGAGATCTCGCCGACCTCATCGAGTGGGAGGTCCATCGCTGCGGAGTTGGTGATGTTGACGGCGAAAAATATTACGGCGATAACTCCGATACCGCCGATAAGGCCAAGAACTTCCTTACGTGATTTGCCGATCTTCGCGATGACATCCATGTACACAATCGTGGTGGCTGCTGCGATAACAGAGCCAATGATAAACATAATGCCTTGGACAAGAGGAAGCTGAGTAAAGGCGAAGCCCGCCCAAATAATGGTGAAAAATATCGTCAGCATCGCGCGCGAGGTCCACAAAGAAGAAAGCGCCATCGCAGGCTTTAAGTTGTCTATCGGAAGCGTACGGAAAGTTTCCTGCGTAATTTGTTGCTCATTGGCAGGCATCGCCATCGCCAAAATCAACATCGCGGCCATGCCGAAGGCAACGGGTGCATGTAGCGCCTCAGGAGAGTTGACTTCGAAAGCCATAGACAAGACGCTAAGAAGTCCGTAGACCAAAATCATGCCGCCTGCGACGAGCACCGTCGGGTTGGATTTGATGGTGCGCCACCACAGCGTGCGGTGGAGTTTAAATAGCGTGGAGGTCATTAGTTCCCCCGCAGCCAAGTAAAGGTTGAGTCGTCGAATTTGGCACCGCCGGCGTACTCGACGAAGACATCGGTAAGCGATTTGCCCTGGCGTACTTCATCAAGCGGGCCATCTACTGCGACTTGCCCATTGTTGATGAGAGCTACGTGGTCACACAGTCCCTCGACCAGCTCCATGACGTGAGAGGAAAGAATGACGGTTCCGCCGCGTGCTGCATAGCTGCGCAAAAGCTGCTGCACCATGCGAGAAGAAACTGGGTCGACTGCCTCAAGAGGTTCGTCGAGGATGAGGACTTCCGGATCATGCAAAATTGCGCCGGCAAGCAGAATCTTCTTAGTCATACCGGCGGAATAGTCCCCGATGTATTTCGTCGCAGCATCGGCAAGCCCAAGCGCTGAAAGTAATTCCCTGCTGCGTTCTTGGACTTCTTCCTCGGCCATGCTGCGCAGTGCGCCAAGGTATTGCAGGTATTCAGCACCAGAGAGCTTTTCAAAGACCGGTGCCCCATCCATTAAAAGGCCCATAGCCTTCTTGGACTCTAAGGTTCCGGTTTCATGCCCCGCGATCCACGCGGTACCTGCATCGGGCTTGGTAATTCCACAGACCATGGTCAAGGTCGTGGTTTTACCTGCTCCATTCGGACCGACGATGCCATAAATTGAGCCATAAGGAATGCTCAAATTGAGATTGTCTACAGCGATCTTGTCGCCGTATTTCTTGGTGAGGCCTTCGATCCGAAGTGCGTCCATTATTGCCTTTCTTCAGCGGCGAGCTGTCCACACGCTGCGGCAATCTCCTGTCCCTTAGTGTCGCGGACGGTGCATGGCACACCTTGAGCAATTACCCTGCGAACAAACTCTTCCTGACGATCTTTTGGTGAAGCGTCCCACTCGGACCCAGGAGTTGGGTTCAGCGGAATCAAGTTGACGTGGACTTTCGAGCCTAGTGCCTTGTGCAACTTTTCGCCAAGCATATCTGCGCGGAAATCCTGATCGTTTTTGTCGCGGATGAGCGCATACTCGATGGAGACACGACGCGAAGTCTTGTCTACGTAGTAGCGGGCTGCATCCAGAATCTCTTCAACATCCCAGCGTTGGTTTACCGGAACGAGCTCGTTACGGAACTCATCGTCAGGCGTGTGCAGGGAAATCGCGAGGGTGCATGACAGGCCTTCATCGGCAAGCTTGCGAACTGCTGGTGCCAGGCCAACCGTGGAGATGGTGATGTTGCGCATTGACATCCCAAATCCATCAGGGTCAGTAAATTGCTTCACAGCATGCACAACGCGCTTGTAGTTAGCCAGCGGCTCGCCCATGCCCATGAACACGACGTTGCTCAAACGGCTGCCTTCAGCCTCCATGGTCTTCGACGCGTTGCGGAGCTGCTCGACGATCTCTGCGGTAGAAAGGTTGCGGTCCAGGCCGCCCTGACCCGTTGCGCAGAAAGGACATGCCATGCCGCAGCCAGCCTGGGAAGAGATACACAGCGTTGCGCGACCAGGGTAACGCATGAGTACGGATTCCAGCAGGGTGCCATCGTGCAGACGCCACAGGGACTTGGTGGTCTCTCCGTCGTCGGTGGAAAAGCCGCGGATCTGGGTCATCAGCGGTGGGAAGAATTTCTCCTGGATGTCCTTGCGCGCGGACTCTGGGATATCGGTCATCTCTTCCACATCCACGGTGTGGTGGACGTAGTAGTGCTTAGCCAACTGCTTAGCACGGAATTTTGGCAGACCCAGCTCAGCTAGGATTTCAATGCGCTCTGCCTGGGTGTAGTCAGCGAAGTGCTTCGGAGGAAGCCCGCGACGGGGTTTTGTAAAATTTAATTCAATTGGTTGCGCCATATCCGACATCTTCGCATGATTTAGCCTATTTCTCCCAATTTTGGGCGGGTTGAGTGGGCAAAACCGATTTCAGGCGATTTAATGAGGAGTATGACTACGCCTAATGAAGAATTCGAATACACCGAAATTGAATCTGCAACTGGGGAAACGGCCCCCGTACAACCTACCTCGGTAGAGCCAACCCCCGCGCAGCCTACAAAGGTCAAAGGTTCTATTGCGGCGTCTACATGGATTGCGCTTATTATCGGTTTCCTGCTTCTGATCTTGTTGATTGTGTTCATTCTGCAAAATCAGCAGTCGGTAGAGCTAAACATCTTCGCATGGTCCGGAGCATTCCCCGCCGGAATCGCATTCTTACTCTTTGCTATTGGCGGAGCACTATTTATGGCTCTTATTGGCGTCTGGCGCATGCTGGAGTTGCGCCGCCAAATCAAACGCCTAGGAAAGAAATAGCCACCCAGGTAACCATCGCGGCTGGCAACATACCATCGAGGCGGTCCATCAGACCGCCGTGGCCAGGCAAGATATTCGACATATCTTTAATGCCCAGTTCGCGTTTGAATTGAGACTCCACCAAGTCTCCGAGGCTCGCGCATACCACCAGGCCAAGGCCCATGATCGCGCCAACCCAGGCTTCGCGTTCGAGTAAGAAGTGAATGCTGAGCGCACCGGTGACCATGCCAAATACAATAGAGCCGGCGAAACCTTCCCAGGATTTCTTCGGACTAACCGCTGGTGCCATCGGGTGCGAACCAAACATAACACCGGTGATATAGCCACCAGTATCAGATGCGACGACGCAGAGCATAAACACCAAGATGGTCGCAGCACCCTGCGACGTGGCAGATAGCATCGCCGCAAAAGAGCCAAACATCGGAATCCAGGTCAGGACAAAGACGCCGACTGACATATCCCGCTGGTAGTTGATCGGCGGGCGATGCCTACCGTTGTGAAAGAGCCTGCCAAACATCAGCGCTAAGACTGAAATGACGTAGACCGCCATGAGACCTTTAGTTTCCAAAGGCCAGGAGCTCCACACCATTGCCTGACCGCCGAGGATCATCAAGGTGCGTGGAAGGTGATAAGAGTGCTCACGCAGGCGTGTCAGCACTTCCCACATGGCAACTGCTACTGCTGCCGCCACGACGATGTACCACGCTAGCTGGCCAGCCCACATCGCAAAGATTACGAGTGCACCTAACCCAATACCAACGCCAATAGCCACCGGAAGATTACGCCCGGCACTATTTTTCGGTTTTGGCACAGTTTTCATCGTCGCCCTTCGTCAATATGAAAAGTGCTGCCGCTTCAACGGCAGCACCTGGGAACAGAATCTTAAGGAAGATTAAACTTCCATCAACTCAGCTTCCTTATTGGCAACGAGCTTATCGACCTGCTCGATGTAGTTATGGGTAATCTTTTCCATTTCCTTTTCAGCTGCAGCGATTTCGTCTTCGCCAGCGTCGCCATCTTTTTGCAGCTTCTTAAGCTGTTCCATGGCCTTACGACGAATATTGCGGATAGCAATCTTGCCGTCTTCGCCCTTGGACTTCGCAACCTTGACTAGGTCACGACGACGCTCTTCAGTCAACTGTGGAATGGTAACGCGCAGAACCTGACCATCATTGGTTGGGTTAACACCTAGGTCGGAGTTACGGATGGCGTTTTCGATCTCGCCCATCATGGACTGCTCATAAGGCTTGATGAGCAGCATGCGTGGCTCTGGAACGCTGATGGAAGACATCTGCGTGATCGGAGTTGGAACACCGTAGTATTCGGCAACGACACCGTTGAACATAGACGGGTTAGCGCGTCCGGTGCGGATAGTCACCAGTTCTTCACGGGTGTGCTCCACCGAGTTAGCCATGCGCTCTTCTGATTCCAGCTGAATTTCATCAATCATGATGTGATCTCCTTATTAATTCGAATTCAATTTAGCAGACTAAGACTGAACCAAGGTACCGATACGCTCACCGTTGACGGCACGGGCGATATTGCCCTCGGTCAATAGGTTGAATACGAGAATCGGCATATAGTTATCCATGCACAGGCTAAATGCGGTAGCATCTGCAACTTTCAGGCCGCGTTCGATGACCTCACGTGGAGTAATTTCATCATAGAGCTCTGCATCTGGGTTAGAGCGTGGATCGTCGGAATAAACGCCATCGACGCCCTTGGCAAGGAATAGAACCTCACAACCAATTTCCAATGCACGCTGAGCAGCTGTGGTGTCGGTGGAGAAGTATGGCATACCCATGCCAGCGCCGAAGATAACAACGCGTCCCTTTTCCAGGTGGCGCACAGCGCGCAGCGGTAGATATGGCTCAGCAACCTGCGCCATGTTGATGGAGGTCTGCACGCGGCAGTCAACGTCCAGCTGGCCCAGGAAGTCCTGCAAAGCCAAGCAGTTCATGACCGTGCCGAGCATGCCCATGTAGTCAGAACGGGCACGATCCATACCACGCTGGGAAAGTTCTGCTCCACGGAAGAAGTTACCGCCGCCGATGACCACTGCCACCTCGGTGCCGGAACGAGCAATTTCTGCGATCTGACGAGCTACATTTTCTACTACATCCGGATCAATGCCGACTTGCCCACCGCCGAACATTTCACCGCCTAGTTTTAACATCACGCGCTTATAGGCTGTACGACGGCTTTCAGTGGTCACGGGATACGTCTCCTTGATGGTGATTTCGAGTCTGTTCTATCTTACATTAGGCACACAAAAACCCGGCCAGGCATCTGGCCGGGTTTTCACATCAGCTTAAAACTTAAGCGCCAACCTCGTAGCGGACAAAGCCGGTGATGGTGGTGCCAGCTTCTTCAGCAACCTGCTTCACGGTCTTCTTGGAGTCAGACAGTGCAGCCTGCTCCAGAAGAACGATGGACTTGTAGAAGCCATTCAGGCGGCCTTCAACGATCTTAGGCAGTGCAGCTTCAGGCTTGCCCTCTTCGCGAGTGGTAGCTTCAGCGATTTCGCGCTCTTTCTCCACAATCTCAGCTGGAACGTCTTCGCGGGTCAGGTACTCTGCCTTCATCGCAGCAACCTGCATTGCAACTGCACGAGCTGCATCTGCGTCGCCTTCGTAGGAAACCAGAACGCCAACTGCTGGTGGCAGGTCAGCGGAACGCTGGTGCAGGTAAACAGCAACGTTGTCGCCTTCAACGGTAACTGCACGACGTGCCTGCAGCTTCTCGCCGATCTTTGCGGACTCTTCGTCGATGACGGTAGCTACGTCCTTGCCCTCAACCTGAACTGCGTTGAGCTCCTCAGTGGAGTTAGCCTTAGCAGCAGCAGCTGCTTCAACGATCTTGTCAGCGAAAGCACGGAAGTCAGCGTTCTTTGCAACGAAGTCGGTCTCACAGTTGATTTCAACCATGGTGTTACCGGAAACAGCAACGAGGCCTTCGGTAGCTTCACGGTCAGCACGCTTGGAAACGGACTTTGCGCCCTTGATGCGCAAAATTTCGACGGCCTTGTCGTAGTCGCCGCCAGCTTCTTCCAGGGCCTTCTTGCAGTCAAGCATGCCGGAGCCGGTAGCTTCGCGCAGTGCCTTTACATCAGCAGCAGTGTAGTTCGCCATAGTCGGGGCGATCCTCCTTGTTTAATCAAGCAATGTTCACAAAAATAGCGTAGCCGATTTTCATTGCATCCGTCGGCTATGTCAACAACAAGCCCCCGTCACCGTACTCGGCACGGGGGCAAGTCACATAAGCTTATTCAGCCGATGCTGGGTCGGACTCTGCCGCAGCCTCAGCTGCGTCGCGCTCGTCCTTCTCAGTGGTGTCACCAGCAGCTTCCTTAGCTGCTGCCAACTGACGCTCTTCGCGGGACTTCTTGCCCTCTTCAACAGCGGTAGCGATGATGCCGGTCAGCAACTTGGTTGCACGGATTGCGTCATCGTTGCCTGGAATTGGGAAGTTCACGTCATCTGGGTCACAGTTGGTATCCAAGATTGCAACAACAGGGATGTTCAGCTTGTGAGCCTCAGCAACCGCGATGTGCTCCTTGTTGGTGTCAACAATCCACAGTGCGGATGGAGCCTTGGTCATCTCTGCGATGCCGCCGAGAACGCGCTCCAGCTTGGTGCGCTCGCGGGTCAGCATGAGAACTTCCTTCTTGGTGCGGCCCTTGTAGCCGTCCTCAGCCTGGTCCATTGCCTGAAGTTCCTTCATGCGCTTCAGACGCTTGGAGACAGTCTGGAAGTTGGTGAGCATGCCACCCAACCAACGGTGGTTGACGTAAGGCATGTCAACGCGGGTTGCCTCTTCAGCAACTGCTTCCTGAGCCTGCTTCTTGGTACCAACGAACAAGACGGTACCGCCGTGAGCAACGGTTTCCTTGACGAACTCGAATGCTTCATCGATGTAGGTCAGGGTTTGCTGCAAGTCAATGATGTAGATGCCGTTACGATCGGTGAAGATGTGACGACGCATTTTTGGGTTCCAACGACGGGTCTGGTGACCAAAGTGCACACCAGCGTCGAGGAGCTCGCGCATGGTTACAACTGCCATGTTTCGCTCGCTTTCAGTTTCGGTTTTGTACAATAATTGTGCGGTTTTGCCGCACCCTGGCTGCGAAGCTATCTCAATCAACACCCGCGAAGGGACCTTGTCGATGAGTTGTCTTCGCCGCGCGAAGTCAGCATGCTCTTGACACACTGCACGCACGAGTTTAGACAGAACCTTCTCACTTATCAAACCGGCGCGAAAGTTGTCCACAATATTTTGTTGCCCCGTCATATAGTTGGCCAAGTTATCCACATTTTCGCAGTGCTTGTCGATGTTCCCCTGTCCATTTGCCCACTGCTAAATCAGGCTTAAACCATGCGAAAAATATGGCTTTTGTTTATCCCTTTTCTCCTCGCGTGGGTGGACCCCACTACCGGTGCGTCTTATGCAACTTCCGTTTTACGTCCCTATGACCCACCGGAACATAATTGGCTTCCTGGACACCGCGGCGTGGATCTTCGTTTGAGCGTTGGCGATGAGGTGCTTGCGGCGGGCGATGGCACCGTCGCGTTTGCCGGCGTGGTGGCAGGAACGCCTACGGTATCTATTCAACATGGCGGGATTCGCACCACCTATCAACCCGTGCACGCATGGGTAAAGCAGGGCGAGCAGGTGGGCGAAGGAGAAGTCATCGGCAAGCTGGGGCATTCTTTTGATGGCTACCCAGGCCTGCATTGGGGTGCGCGCACGGGCGAGGACAATTACATCAATCCCCTATCGCTGCTTGCTCCGACTATCCGTCTTAAGCCCGTGGATGTGCCTGGTTAAAGACTTTCTTCAGCCGCTCTGACGTGACATGAGTATAGACCTGCGTGGTTTGCAAGGAGGAGTGACCCAGCAGTTCTTGTACCACGCGTAAATCTGCGCCGCCTTCGAGAAGGTGTGTTGCTGTCGAGTGGCGCAATGCGTGCGGGGAAACTTCGCCAGCAGCTTCCACAACCCTGCGCACTTGCCGCTGATCGATGCGCTTTCCGCGTGTGCCCACAAATAGCGCATCGGGGTCCTTGGCGAGTTCCTCCCGGCGCGCAAGCCACGCATTTAAAGCAGTGTTGGCAGCATCGCCGAAAGGAACGATTCTTTCTTTGTTACCTTTGCCAAGCACGCGAATGGTCTGCCGGGAAGAGTCGATTTCATGCAGGTCGATCCCAGTTAGTTCGGATACGCGCATGCCGGTGGCGTATAACAGTTCGAGCATGGCTGTATCGCGCACCAAGTGTAGCTCGTCTGCAGATTTCGCATTGTCCATCGCCGCGCTGGCTTCTTTAGGGTCTAAAACCTTCGGCAGGTGTTTAGGAACTTTCGGGCTTGAGAGCTTCGCGGCTTCATCGGTGCGCAGATAGCCCTGTTTAACCGCCCAAGTGGAAAAGGCTTTGACCGAAGCAGTGCGCCGCGCAAGAGTCGAGCGCGCTTTGCCTTCAGCAACTGCAGCGGCAAGCCAGTTGCGCAGACGAGGAAGAGTAAAGCTAGAAAAGCTGTCGATGGTCTTTGCCAAGTCCAGCAAATCTGAGGTGTATCCCTTAATGGTCGCTTCAGACCTGCCGAGTACCAGGCGCTGGTGCTCGGCAAAGTCATAAATAGCTTCAACCAATTGGGTATTACTCATGGTTTAGAAGTTTAATCCAATTTTTGCCCTCCCTTCGAATAAGTGCTTGCTTTTCCAAGATCACCAACAGGTGGACGACCAAAGGAACGCGCATGCCGGCATCGCGTGCGATGTCCTCGGCTGTGTGTCCGCTATCGACCGGAACCGCGTCATAGACTTTCAGCTCATTGCGCGATAGTGACTGAACTGGGTTGGCGGCGAAGTCTAATTCATACTGCGCGCCGGAATCGGCTTCGCCAATCTTTCCGATGAGCTCACGTATCTCTTCCCCACTGGTGACCAGTTGCGCGCGATTTTCTTGGATGCGCTGGTGACAGCCCAACGAGCCCGCGGTGGTAATCGGCCCGGGAACGGCCATGGCGACTTTGCCGAGTGCTTCCGCCCAGTTGAGGGTGTTTAGCGCACCGGAGCGAAAAGCTGCTTCCACGACAACGGTACCTGCGGTCATCGCGGCGACTAGGCGGTTGCGCGATAAGAACCGGTGGCGCTGCGGCGTGGTGCCCGGCGCGAATTCGCTGACCACGGTGCCGGTCTGCGCGATGCGATGAAACAGCGGAGCATTGCGCGCGGGATAGTCATAGTCAATGCCGCAAGCGGCTACCGCAATGGTCGGGGTGTGCATCTCTAATGCTGCCGAGTGCGCGACAGTATCAACACCTAATGCCCCGCCGGAGACAATCGTCCATTGGTGTTTGGCTAAGTCAGCAACCACCTTTCTGGTTGCTTGTGTGCCATAGGGCGAAATCGCGCGCGTTCCTATCACCGCTACTGATTGCGCTGCGGTTTCTTTCAAGGGTCTGCCGCGCACCCACAAGCACACAGGCGGGATTGCTTCGCGGTCAAAAGTTGTGGGTGCATCACTATTTCCGAAGAAGCGAAAAGCCCGGTCGAAATCTGGCCACTCAGTACTTTCCGGTGTGATGAGCCGGGCTCCGATGCGTGCCAGGGTATCCAGGTCTTCCTGTTGCCGCAGCCAGTCTCGGCGCGCAGCGGATTCCCCAAGAACTGGCCCAATCCAAGATTCTTGGTGGTAGATACCGTAGGCGACTTTCTCAACTGGGTGCTGGCTAAGCAATGTCGCAAGATTTCGAGATGGTGGTTCCACGACCCGGTTGATATAGACCCATGCTTGCTCAGGAGTATCGCAAAGAAACATTTTTAAAATCCCTCCCCACGCAGATTGAGGGCTCGCGCGATGTGGTCGAGGTTGGGGATGTCTTCGCCTTCTAGATCGCATAAGGTCCACGCCAGTTTCAAGCACCGGTCTACCCCGCGCTGCGAGAGCTGTCCTTCTGCTAGATAAGCCCCCATCAAAGCCATCGCGGATTCATCCGCTGCGCAGTGTCGCCGCAGATAGGTTGAGGGCATAGCGGCGTTGTGGGTGATATCAAGACCGTGGGATTGCCATCGTAAAGCTGCTCTATCGCGAGCTAAGGCCACCCGCTGCGCAATGGTGCTCGATGCTTCTTCATCTTCGGTATGCAATACCGCTGCTTGGCTGGTTAGTTCCAGCGCGATATCAAGACGGTCGCGCAAGGGGCCGGAGATATTGCGCAAGTACGTTTGTCGCACCTGTGGCCGGCACACGCATTTCGATGGGTCTTCAGCGGCACAGCGACACGGGTTCGCAGCCATGACCAACTGGAAGCGCGCCGGATAGGTAATTTCGCGTTGCGCACGAGCAAGGCGGACTTCCCCATCTTCTAAAGGCGCACGCAGGCTATCAAGTACGGCCGCGGAGATCTCACTGGCTTCATCAAGGAAGAGAACTCCATTATGCGCAAGACTAACAGCGCCGGGACGTGGGTTGCCGCTGCCTCCTCCCAAAAGGGCCGGGCGGGATAGCGAGGCATGCGGAGAAATGAAAGGAGCATGCGCGATGATCTCTCCCATGGATCCGGCAATCGAATGAATGGCGGTTGATTCCACAGCTTGCGCAGTGCTTAACTTCGGCAAGATAGACGGAATACGGGCGGCAAGCATCGATTTTCCAGAACCCGGAGGCCCAATCATCATGAGGTGATGCCCACCGGCAGCAGCTACCTCGATGGCAAACTTTGCCTCGTGCTGCCCTGCGATATCGGCAAAGTCTAGAGTTTGATTTCGCTGCGGGGCGGGTATGTGCTCGGGGGTTTTCAAGTGCCGGTTTCCGCGCAGCCACTCGAAGACTTCCCGCAGGTTATGTGCCACCAGCACCCGGGTGTCTTCAACGAGTTGGGCTTCACCGGCGTTTCCGGGCGGAATCACGATCGTGTGATAGCCGTGCTTTGGCGCAGCGACCATCGCAGAGAGTATTCCCGGTACTGGCTTCAGGCTGCCATCTAGACCGAGCTCGCCAAGGAACAGGGTGTTCGCAGTCTTTTCTGCAAAAGATTCCGTACCCCAGGTAGCGTAGCCATCGGCAGCTAATTGCTCATCTTGCGCCTTCATCCCCGCTAACAGAATTGCGACAGCCAGGGGCAGGTCAAAGTGCGCGCCGGATTTTGGCAGCGAGGCAGGCGATAAAGACACCACGATTTTGGTCTTTGGCCACGCTAATTGTGAGTTGATGATGGCGGTTTTGATCCGCTGACGGGACTCGTTGATTGCCGTATCTGTTCGCCCCACCACGTGAATACCGGGAAGCCCTGCGCCGATATTCGCCTCAATATCAACGATGTGTCCGATAACGCCTTCTAAAGCAATGGTCTTGCATGACTCCAGCGCCATCTAGCTCACCGCCTCGAAATGCTGAAGTTCAAATGATGAGCCGTTGACGAGCAAAGCTACAACGTCAAAGCGCACCTCAGATATCGGCCGGCCGTTGAGCCACTGCACTGCAGCTTTACGCATGCGAGCGATTTTGCGTCGGGTGACCGCTTCCGCCAGACCATAATTCGCCGTGGTTCTGGTCTTAACTTCCACGAAGACGAAGACATTATTCTCGCGGACAATAAGGTCAATCTCGCCTACTGCGTAATTAACATTCGCTGCAATAACTTCCGCGCCGCGGGAGCGGTAGAAATCCGCAGCGAATCTTTCACCGCGTTTGCCCAAGGCAGATTTTCTGGTGGTTTTATTAATCATTGAATTCTTTCTGTTTGCCATTTCTACTGGTCATAAACCAGTTTCATGGCACAGGTAGAAGAAACTCAATGATTGATGCGTCTACAAAACGCATAACTGTGGATAACTAGTTTTACAAGCTTAGTTATCCACAGGTGCTGCTATTCAGGAAGGATATACTCCGGTTTATCCAGCTCTTCGATGTTGACGTCCTTATAGGTAATCACACGAACATAGCGCACAAAGCGCGCGGAGCGGTACATATCCCACACCCAAGCATCCGACATGCGTACTTCGTAGTAGACATCTGGGCCATTGGTGTGCGGAATCAGTTTCACGGCATTAGCGAGGTAAAAACGGCGCTCGGTTTCCACCACATAAGAAAACTGACTAACCACATCGCGATACTCGCGGTAGAGAGAAAGCTCTACTTCTGCCTCGTAGTTTTCCAGTTCTTCAGCGCTCACTATTTTTCTCCTTCGACGGTGCTTGGGTTTACTTTAGTCACTTCAAAGCGTGAATGTGCTTTCGCCACGTTGGAATAACTCATCCGATGTATCTGGGTGGCCCCCAGTCTTTCAATCGCCTCAGTATGGATGGCAGTGCCATAACCTTTGTGTTTGCCCAGGGCATAGCCGGGATACTGTTCTTCCAGCTCTTCCATGATGTGGTCGCGCGAGACTTTCGCTAATACCGAGGCGGCAGCGATGCATCGAATAGCGAAATCGCCCCCGATTACCGGAAGGTATGGCGCTGTAAACCCAGAGACTTTCAGCGCATCAGTCAGGATATACCGCGGGCGAATATCCAACCGCGCAACCGCACGGCGCATCCCAGAGACATTAGCGTGCTGGATGCCGTGATAATCAATATCCGCTGGGTCAACATGCACGATAGAATAGGCCAGCGCGTGCTTTTGAATAGCTGGAAAGAGCTGCTCCCGTTGCTTTTCGGTGAGCTTCTTACTATCGGTCAAGGTGCTAAGGCTGGGAATGATCTTCTCCGGCAAAATGCATGCGGCAATAGTGATTGGCCCAGCACATGCTCCACGGCCGGCTTCATCTACTCCCGCGACAGGCCCCAAGCCCGCTTTCGCAAGTGCTACCTCATAGGTGCGTTTTTGAACCAACTTGCGCATATTAAACCGTCTCGGAGCCTACCGAGTGAAAGCTTGGGTAAAACACAGCGCGAACACGCCCTTTCACATGTGAGACGGGAATGGTGCCTTGTAACTGGTCGCCTAAGTGATAACGCGAATCCAAGGAATTGGTGCGATTATCGCCCATGACAAAAAGGTTTCCTTCTGGCACGGTCAGCGGGCCAAAGTACTTTCCGCCGCATTCATCCGAGCCAACCGTGGAAGGGATTTCCATATCAGGTGGGCTTTTAATGAAAGAATTATTGGTTTTGGTGCCGTTGACCATAACACCGGGATCGCCTTCGCGGCATTGCACGGTATCGCCTTCGGTCGCGATAACGCGCTTGACCAGAATATTTTTAGTGTTCGGGCGCAGTCCCGCTGCAGCAACAAGATTTTGTACGCCTCGCACCATGACGTTATTGGAGCGGTCAACGGTAAACCCAACATTCCAGGCGTCGGGACCTTCAAAGACCACAACATCGCCCGGATTTGGGTGTGAAAAGTAGTAGCTGAGCTTTTCGACGATGATGCGGTCATTGGTACAGCCCTCACAACCGTGCAAGGTAGGTTCCATCGAGGCCGAAGGAATGACATAGGGCCTGCCGATGAAAGCTTGCGTGCCGACCAACAGTGCGAAAGCTAAACCGATAATCAGTACAGCTTCCCACACCAGTGACCACACACTCCGGGAGGTATTATCCTTGGATTTCTGGGTCATCGACTCCACCGATGCGGCTAAATGGGTAGAAGACAAGCGCTACCTTGCCGCGAACATTTTCTAAAGGAATAGTGCCTTGGTATTCATCAAAGGAATGCGCGCGGGAATCCGCTGAGTTAGTGCGGTTATCGCCCATAACAAAGACATTATCCTCAGGCACGGTAATCGGGCCAAAGTAGGTGCCACCGCAGGCATCAGAGCCGGTTTCGGAATCAACCGGGTATGTCGGTGGATCTAAGACATAAGACTGATCGATTGCCTGTCCATCAACCATGACAGCTGGGTCGCCTTCTTGGCACTGCACGGTTTGACCACCGGTGGCAACAACGCGCTTGACCAGGTTATTTTCATTTGGCGGAGCCAGTGAAACATAGCTAAGCCCCTCTTGAATTGCGGCGAGGAAACTATTGTCAGAACGCGGGGATTGCCAGCCGGCGTTCCAGGATTCAGTTCCTTCGAAGACGATCACATCACCGGGTTCAGGATCTGAGCCGTAGTAGCTAATCTTCTCCGTCAAGATCCGGTCATTGGTGCACCCATCGCATCCGTGCAGGGTAGGTTCCATCGACGAGGATGGAATGACGTATTGCCGGCCAACAAACGCCTGGAGAAGGCCCACCACGGCCAAAACCACCACCACGATGAGAAGGGTTTCAACTATCCATGGCAACTGCTTCTTGTCGCTATCAGCGTTATTGTCTTTCACCCCGCTGATCGTAGCAGCAATTGAATTGGCCACCGATTAGACTTCGAAACTGTGTCAGATAAACCTTCGCACTCATTTCGCACGCTGCTGTCGATGCTCGGACATCACAAAGCAGCACTTACCGGCGCGATAGTCTTTTCCATTTTAGGCTCACTGATGGGCCTTGCTCAGCCGATGTTGATTAACCAAATCATTGAAAGCATCGGCCAACCCATGGGCGCATTGCTCACCTTGCTCATTGGGCTTTTGGTGTTGTCATCGGTTGCCAGCGGCCTGGAGTGGTTCTTACTTACCCGCACTGCAGAAGCAGCGGTCTTTGCCACCCGGCGTGAGCTGGTTTCGCATTTACTCCGCTTGCCGATTATGTCCTATGACAAACACCGCACCGGCGACCTCGTCACCCGGGTCGGCTCCGATACAACGTTGGTGCGCACCGCCTTTACTGGCGGTTTGGTGCAAGCTGTCTCTTCTGTGCTGACAATCGTTGGCTCCATCGCACTGATGGCAATCATCGACGTGATGATGTTGCTCGTTGTTCTCGCCGTTATTGCGCTCACACTCATCGCAGTGATTTTTGCCTCCCGCTTGATGCAGAAATACACCAAGCGTGCCCAAGAGGCCGTGGGTGAGCTCGGTGCCGGCATGGATAAGTCCTTGGTCGCCGTGCGTACCGTGCGTGCTTCACGGGCAGAAGGTCGCGTTGAGAAAGAACTCCACGCATCAGCCGATAGGGCTTATCGCGAAGGCGTAAAAATGGCCAAGATTGGAGCTTTGCTCAACCCCGTATCCGGGCTCGCGCTGCAAGGTTCCTTCCTCATCGTCTTAGGTATCGGCGGCGCGCGAGTTGCCACCGGGGATATCTCCGTCGCTGATCTTGTTTCCTTCGTGCTGTATATGTTCATGGCGTCCATGCCGCTAGGCACCATCTTTAGCGCCATTACTACCGTGCGCCAGGCCATGGGCGCGATTGATCGCATCAATGCTGTCATGGACGAGCCCCTCGAAGATGCCACGGGCACAGACGCAGTCAAGTCTTCTGCCATTACTTTCGACTCAGTGTCATTTTCTTATGACGAGAAAAAGCCAGTGCTGAACGATGTCTCCTTCACCGTCGCGCCCGGCACCAAAACCGCGCTCGTGGGACCATCAGGAGGCGGTAAATCTACAGCACTTGCATTGATGGAACGCTTTTATGACCCAACCTCCGGCACAATTTACCTAGGCAATCAAGATATGTCGACGCTGTCTCGCGAATCGGTACGCTCCATGGTCGGATACGTCGAACAAGAAGCGGCAATCCTCGCTGGGACGGTGCGCGAAAACTTGCAGTTGGCAAATTCTTCCGCCACCGATGAGCAATGCTGGGAAGCCTTAGACCAGGTCAACCTTCGCGACCGCTTCGCCGATGCCGAGGGACTAGATACGACACTCGGAGATCGGGGCGTATCGCTATCCGGCGGTCAACGCCAGAGGCTTGCGCTTGCACGCATGCTACTGATGGACTCTCCCATCTTGGTTCTCGATGAACCGACATCCGCCGTGGACTCCCAAAATGAGCAACTCATCCTCGACGCCATTGCCGCCGCCGGAGAGGATAAAACTGTAATCATCGTTGCCCACCGACTTTCAACGGTTACTGATGCCGATCAGATCTTGGTCATCGACGAGCACCAGATCCAAGACCGTGGCACCCACGAAGAACTGTTGGAATCATCCAAGCTTTATCAGGAGCTAGCGTCGCGACAATTACTCGCCTAAACGTGCTTTACCTCTAAAACGGTTGCTAACGTGTTGAGGTACACATAGTTTGGGAATTGCATCCAAATGGAGCTTTTCCATATGGAAATTCATTCACGAATGGAGACCTTCACATGTCACTTTCAAGGGAATTTTCCCATTAAGCAGCGGTTCTAATTTCTTCCTGATGCTGGAAATATGCCAGCCCGTAATGGCATCGATTTCTCGTGCTTGTGCCAGCTGGAGAACCTCTGCAACCACTTCATCTACGGGTGCTCCCCCATCCACGTAGACAAATTCCACGGGTCTGCCGCCAATTCCGGCACTGGCATTGAGTTCTTCTTTGGCTAGTTCACTCACGGCCATGCATGACGGACCAAAGAGTCCGCCGGGACCGCGCAGCGGAAACGAGCTTGACATGCAGAAATCTCAACCAACGAAGATAGATTCGACCCCCGTATTAATTCCTTTGCTGCTCGCTGCGAAATCTTGTGTCAAAGAAATCGCAGCTGCCGGCGAAAGGCATGATCTCAGCGTCGACGAGTGGCTCATCTTGGATGCGCTTTCTTCATCGGATGGGTTGACTATGTCGCAGTTGCAGCAGCGCTACGTAGGAGCTGCATCTTCTATCACCCGCGCGGTGGACCGCATGGTCGAGCGCGCGCTGGTCTTTCGCAAAGTCGGGCAGGCAGATAGACGTCAGGTCTTTGTCCACATCTCAACGCTTGGTGATTCTTTGTACACAAAGATCTCTCGCGAGCTTGGCCGCGTCGAAGAACTGCTCAATCAGGAACTCCAGGACGCCGATATCGATCCCGCGACGCTGAAAGCTGTGCTCGAGAAATTTAATTGAGCATTAAAAAAGGTCCCTGCTTCAAAAGCAGGGACCTTAGCCGTTTATTAGCGGCGCTCCTTGATGCGAGCCTTCTTACCGCGCAGATCGCGCAGGTAGTACAGCTTCGCGCGGCGGACGCGGCCACGACGGGAGATGGTGATGGACTCCAGGTTTGGAGAGTGTACTGGGAAAGTACGCTCTACACCGATGCCGAAGGAAACCTTGCGGACGGTGAAAGTCTCGCTGACACCAGCACCCTGACGACGGATGCAGACGCCCTTGAAGAGCTGGGTACGCTGGTTGTTACCTTCGATAACCTTTACTTCAACGTCCAAGGTGTCACCTGGGCGGAAGGCTGGGATATCGTCGCGCAGCGATGCTGCGTTGACCTTATCAAGAATGTTGCTCATGGCAATCCTTTTCAATTTGGGATAGAGGACCCTAGCGTAGAACTAACCGGTTCATATCCATCTACATAGAACAGCTTGTAATTCTCGCACATCCAGCGGGTATATTACAAATCTCTTTAAAAGCCCGCGTTCTTTAAAGCATCCGCCATCGAGCCACGTGGTGCGGGCTTTTTCTTCGCAGGTTGCTTCGGCTGCCTCGGCTGCTTCACAGAGTTCTTCGGGCTTTGTTTCTTCGGCGCGTTGGTATCCTCATCGAGGCGCAGCGTAAGAGAAATGCGCTTACGTGCGACATCGACCTCCAAAACTTTCACCTTGACTACTTCGCCCGAGCGGACCACTTCGTGCGGGTCGGAAACATACTTGTTGCTCATCGCAGAAATATGCACCATCCCGTCTTGGTGCACACCCACGTCGATGAAAGCGCCAAATGCAGCCACGTTGGTGACTGTGCCCTCCAGGATCATTCCTGGAACCAAGTCGGAGATTTTCTCCACGCCTTCTTTAAAGGTTGCCGTCTTAAATTCTGGGCGGGGATCGCGTCCTGGCTTGTCTAATTCGGCGATGATATCGGTGACCGTCGGGATACCGAAGGTGTCATCAGCAAAGTCAGCTGGTTGCAGCGTGTTGAGCACCCGCGTGTTGCCAATGAGTTCATCGACGCTAAGGCCTGTTGACTTGGCGATCTTTTGTACCACCGGGTAGGCCTCTGGGTGCACAGCGGAGCTGTCCAAAGGATCGGCACCACCTGTGATGCGCAAAAAGCCCGCGGATTGCTCATAGGCTTTAGGCCCTAGGCGTGGAACCTTTTTGAGTTCCTTACGCGTAGTAAATTTTCCGTTCTCATTGCGGTAGGCAACGATATTATCCGCCAAGGTGGGGTTTACTCCGGCAACGCGCTCAAGCAGCGGCGCCGATGCAGTATTGAGGTCTACGCCGACACCGTTAACGGCGTCTTCGACAACACCATCGAGAGTGCGCGCGAGAGCCGTTTGGTTGACATCGTGTTGATACTGCCCCACACCAATGGCTTTCGGATCAAGTTTGACCAGCTCTGCCAAAGGATCCTGTAGGCGTCGCGCAATCGATACGGCACCGCGCAAAGAAACATCCATGTTCGGGAATTCATCGGCAGCAATCTGCGAAGCCGAGTACACCGAAGCGCCGGATTCAGACACCACGACCGGGGTTGGGCGCTTCCCGCCTGCTTTGGCAATAAGCTCCGCTACTTCCCCAGCCAGCTTTTCTGATTCACGCGATGCGGTACCGTTGCCCACCGCCAGAAGGTCAACCCCGTGCGACGCGCACAACGAAGACAGCGTTTGCACTGCTTGAGACCATTGGTTCTGCGGCTGGTGCGGGTAAACAATAGCGGTATCAAGCACCTTGCCCGTTGGATCCACAACGGCGCACTTCACGCCATTGCGGTATCCCGGGTCTAAGCCCAAAGTCGCGCGCTGACCAGCCGGTGCGGCCAGCAAAACGTCGCGCAAATTGGTAGCAAAAACCTGCAGTGCACCTTCCTCAGCGACTTCCTTCAGGCGCATACGCACATCCAACCCAGCTGAGATGTACAGCTTGGTGCGCCAGCTCCAACGCACAGCCTGTGACAGCCACTGTGAGCTGCGGTCTAGCTCAAACCGGGTGGCAATCATATTCTCGTAAATATCATCGTCGCCGGCATTGAGATTCAGCTGCAAGATGCCCTCAGACTCACCGCGCAACAGCGCGAGGATCCGATGCGATGGCAAGGAGGAAAACGGCTCGGCGAACTCAAAGTAGTCTTTGAATTTCGCACCTTCGGTTTCTTTCCCTGCCACAACGGATGCTTCCATCGTTCCGCTGCTAAACATCTCTTCGCGGACTTGTCCCACCAGATCCGCGTCAAGTGCGCAGCGGTCAATGATGATCGCGCGGGCACCATCGAGTGCCTTCTTCTCATCCTCGAAGCCTTCACGCAGATACTTGCTTGCTAGCTCCTGCGGGTCAGCGGCTGGTTGAGAAATGAGTTCTTCCAACAGTGGTTCCAAGCCTGCCTCACGCGCAATATCCGCTTTGGTTTTGCGGCGCTTTTTGTACGGCAAGTACAAATCCTCGAGTCTCGCCTTGGTGTCGCATTCGAGGATTTCGCGGCGTAAATCATCGTTAAGCTTGCCTTGCTCTTCGATGGCTTCCAGAATTGCTTGCTTGCGCTCTTCGAGTTCTCGAAGATACGTCGCGCGGGTTTCAATCGTGCGCAACTGCGTATCATCCAAACCGCCAGTGACTTCCTTACGGTATCGGGCGATAAACGGCACCGTATTGCCTTCCGCAAGAAGCTTGAGCGCGGTTTCAACTTGGTCGGGGCGAACCCCAATTTCTTGTGCGATAGTCGCTGCAATCATTCGAATGAGTCTAGCAGCCATCGATTTTCACCCTAGCTATTGCCAAAACCCTCGCTGCGGGATAGGTTTAGGGTTCGCGTGTTCATGACTAAAGGAGACAGCAATGCATCTGTACAAGCTGCAACTATCCTTCTTTTTGCATGCGCGCAGAAAATCTGAGACTTAAATGGTCTGAGTTTTTCAAAAATACGGTTTTCCGGCGCAGCATCTGCTGACGCCGGTTTTTTGTTTTGTACCCACGACATAAGGAGAAAGACACATGTCTCGTTCTCGCGGCCCGAAGAAGGCCGCACCACGCAAGTTCAATGAGAAAGTCCACGTTGAAGCTTTTGCTTCCGTACTTGAACCAGCTGTGATGACCCAGGCCAAGCAACTCGCTGGCATGCCTTTTATCCACCCGCATGTGGCGCTAATGCCGGATGCGCACGTTGGTATGGGTTCATCTGTCGGCACGGTCTTCGGAACCATCGGCGCGGTGATCCCAGCTGCCGTCGGTGTGGATATCGGTTGCGGCATGATTGGCGTGCGCACACAGTTTCACGCCAGCGACCTGCCGGAAGATTTAGTTCCGCTGCGCGATGCCATTGAGGCAGCCATTCCGCTATCGCCTGGTAACTACAACGAGTGGCACCTAGAGGGATCTGCGGATCGCCGCGCACGCGAGCTTGCGCAGATGGCCGAGCGCGATGGCGTTGACCTTTCGCACTCGCCGAAGTGGCGTCAGCAGCTTGGTTCACTCGGTGGCGGCAACCACTTCATTGAATTGTGCTTGGATGAGAAAGACCGTGTCTGGATGTTCTTGCACTCCGGTTCACGTGGCGTGGGCAATAAGATTGCGCAGAAGCACATCGCCGCAGCGCAGACGCAGTGCGATAAGCACTGGGTACGTCTGCCTGATAGGGATCTTGCCTACTTGACCGAAGGCACGGCGGAGTTTGACTCTTATATCACCGAACTGCACTGGGCACAGCACTTTGCCTACCTCAACCGCGAAGAGATGATGGATAGGTTCGCGCAGTGCTTGGGCGATTTCATCGGCACCGAGGTGGCGGAGGAAGAACGCATTAACTGCCACCACAACTACACGGTCAAGGAAGAGCACTTTAGCAAAGATGTGTGGTTAACACGCAAGGGAGCAGTGCTTGCCGATGTCGGCGTGAAAGCCTTGATACCGGGTTCCATGGGCACGCGTTCCTATGTGGTTGAAGGCAAGGGTTTTGCCCCGGCTCTGCGCTCGGCACCGCACGGCGCTGGTCGACGCTACTCAAGGACCGAAGCACGCAAGCGCTTTACTGCCGAGGACCTGGATTCGCGGATGAAAGGCATCGTCTACCGCCCTGGCAAGGAATGGATTGATGAAATTCCCGATGCCTACAAGGACATTGACCAGGTCATGGAAGATGCGGCGAAGCTCGTGGAGGTAGAGCACGAGCTGCGGCAGGTGCTTAACGTTAAGGGGACTTAGTCCACGCCAAGGTCGTGCCGAGCCCAAACTCGGTATGACCGATCTCCGCGGTGCCGTACCAAATGGTATCTGCGGGGAAGGCCTCCGCAACTGCCGCCGCGCATTTATTGAGCGGCAAGGTAGATGCGCCGTTGACAATGATGCGGTAAACCTCGGCGCCGGTGGGTGCTTGGCCATGGCGCAGCCAGTAGTCATCGACAAGCACATTTTCTTTCTCGCACGCACTATAGAGTTGCTCAACGGCAATGTTGTCGATCTCTACCCCGGCGTCCGCAGCCTTAGGAGGCAATTCGTTTAAGATTGCCTCCCACTGTGAGGGATAAAGCAGCACCGAAAGGTCTACGCTGATGTCCATCCGAGTCCCTCCAGATATTTTATGTCGTGCTTATCCAGTTCCGCGCCAGCAAGCAACTCCGGCCGGCGTTCAAAAGTGCGCTTCAGGGATTGTTCGCGGCGCCACTTGTCTACAAGCCCGTGGTTTCCGGAGGTTAAGACTTCAGGAATCTCTAAATCACGCCACACGCGTGGTTTGGTGTAGCTCGGACCTTCCAACAGGCCATCAGAAAATGAGTCTTCTTCATGGGAGCGTTTATTGCCCAGCACACCGGGGATGAGGCGCACGACGGCCTCGGCGATAACCAGCACGGCTACTTCCCCACCAATGAGCACATAATCACCGATGGATACCTCGCGCACGCGGTAGCGGTTATGCGCATCATCAATTACTCGCTGGTCGATGCCTTCGTAACGCCCGCACGCAAAGACGATGTGTTCTTCGTGCGACCACGCGCGGGCGTCGTCCTGCGTGAAAGGCTTCCCAGTCGGCGTGGGCACCAGAAGCAATGGCAGGCTCGAGTCCTCGCCGGAGTTCGCATAGGAATGGCCTTCGATTCCCTCTAACTCATCGTGACGCAGGCGGTCCAAGTGTGGCATCGCCGAATCTAGCTCGGTGCCACCGGTGGTCCCCGCGGCGACATCGTCAAGCGCTGGCCCCCAGACTTCTGGCTTCATGACCATCCCTGGTCCGCCGCCTGCTGGTGCACTATCGACAGTTTTATGTGTACCGGTTGCCCACGAACGCAGGTCATGCACACCAACGCTAAGACGTCCCTGCTCAATAGCTTTTCCTAAAAGCGCATGGCGGAGGGGATCTAAATACTCAGGGAAAATCGTGACAACGTCAATCCTCACAGGTCTAAAAGCCCTTCCGGTGGCGTAATCGTGCATGTGCCTTCTTCCAGATCGACTTCTGGAACGATCTCCTCGACGAATGGGATGAGTGCTTCTTTACCGTTGTCCAGCTTCGCTTCCAAAAGCGATTGCACCGGACCATGGGTAATACCGGTGACTTCACCAATGACTTCGCTGTCGAGGACAAGTTTAAGTCCCTCTAGCTCGTGGTCATAAAAGCCGTCGTCATCCTCGTCTTCTAGAGGCTGCGCGAAGAATTTCACTCCGCGCAGGGAATCCGCAGCTGTGCGATCTGCGATTTCTTCAAAAGTAATCAGCAGGCGTCCTTTATGTACGCGCACGGTAGAAATAGTTAGTTCGTGCGCTTTAGTGCCTTGCTTGCCGTTGAGTACCGCACCTGGGTAGAAGCGCTCCTCTGGGCTGTCCGAGGTCACCTCGACGGACACTTCGCCTTTGATACCGTGCGACTTGATGACGCGGCCAATCAATAATTCCATGTTCATTAGCATAATAGAGCAAAAGCGCCGCTTCCCAATTGGGAAACGGCGCTCATGTCAGCTAGGAAAGATTACTCTGCAGATTCTTCTTCTGCAGCCTTAGCAGCTTCCTCTGCAGCCAGTTCAGCAGCAGCCTTAGCTTCCTTCTCTTCCTTTGCCTTTGCACGCTTTGCAGAAACAGCCTCAACGGATGGGCCGTTGTTAGCCTCAGCCAAAGCAGCGTTGAAGAGCTCCAGCTTGGATGGCTTCTCTTCTGCAACCTTCAGGGTGCCTTCAGCACCTGGCAGGCCCTTGGCCTTCTGCCAGTCACCGGTGATCTTCAGCAGCGCGAGAACTGGCTCGGTTGGCTGTGCGCCAACGCCAATCCAGTACTGTGCACGCTCGGAGTCGATCTGGATTACAGATGGCTCTTCCTTTGGCTGGTAGATGCCCAGGTTTTCGATTGCGCGGCCGGAACGACGGGTACGAGCGTCAGCAACGATGATGCGGTACTGTGCGTTGCGTACCTTACCGATACGCTGAAGCTTGATCTTTGCAGCCATGATTGGCTCCTTACTTATTTAAGTCACTGGGCAGTACTGGCGCTTGGCTTTTACCAAGCCGGTTCAACCCTTGGAGATTTTTCTGCGTGTGACTGCCGGTCGACCATGGTCGGTGGCGGCATTACGCAGTCGTGCAGTTTCACACAACTCGCGTTATATTACAGGGATTTTCGCTAATTCCCAAAATTGGCGTGGACGAATAGGAGTTGGTGCTAAAGACCGAGTAATCTAGTTTCGGAATTCCTGCCACTTATTGCACACCTAACTATTAGTGTGCCCAAGTATATAGATTCGGACCATAAGATTTTAGATGAGCACTGACGCAGTTCGAAACTTCCGTTATCGCTATGACCTAGACGGACTTCGCGGAATTGCGATTGCCCTAGTGGTCTTTTATCACGTCTTCGTCGGCCGAGTATCTGGCGGCGTGGACGTCTTCCTGCTTCTATCGGGTTACTTCTTCTTAGGCTCGCAGCTGCGGTATGCAGCTAAGCCTAATGCTTCCTTGAACCCATGGTGGCCAATTTGGCGTACCTTGCGACGACTCCTGCCGAGCTTGGTGCTGGTCATTGGCGCCACAGCCCTTTTGGTGTACTTTGTAACCCCGCAGTTGATGCGCACGGAGTTTGCACAGCAGATCACCGCTACGCTGCTTTACTTCCAGAACTGGGAATTGGCAGCGCAAGACGCTGATTATGCTGCAGCTTCTGCGGACACTTCCCCACTGCAACACATGTGGTCAATGGCTGTGCAGGGGCAGTTCTACCTCATGGGCATCATCTTCGCCCTAGCTCTAGCAGTAATTACGCGTATCCCGAATAAAGGTGGTCTGCGCGAATCGCGCTTTCCCACCGTGCAGCAGATCGCTGGACCAATCCTTATCATCATCACGATTGTGTCTTTTGCCTATGCTTCTCGCCATGGGCTTTATGGCACCGGTGAAAACTACTACTCCACCTGGTCACGTGCATGGGAGCTGACCCTGGGCGCGGTCTTGGCTATTTATGGCTCCAAGATCAAGGTCTCTGAATTCCTCGGCAATATCATGACCGTCGTTGGTCTTATTGCCCTGTTTTTCACCGGCGCTCTCATTGCTGATTCCACTGCGTACCCAGGTCCACTGTCGCTGCTGCCGCTCGGTGGCGCGGTACTTATCATCGTCGGCGGCGGCTCCGGCGGCCGCATCTCTGGGCTTATGGCCTCGAAGTTTTCCCGCTGGCTTGGCGATATCGCCTATGCGCTCTACCTGTGGCACTGGCCATTGCTAATTTTGTCGACTGCAGCCCTGAACCTTGCGACCCCTCCATGGTGGCTGGGCATCAGCATCATCGCGTTCTCGCTGGTGCTGGCTGATCTCACCCACCGGTTTGTTGAGCGCCCACTGCGCCAGCACGGAAAGCGTCCTTTGGCAGATGACATGCCAGTCAACCGCGCTTTGGCGACGATGAAGCACCGCGCTGGCAAAATGCGAGTTCTTGGCGGTGGCGTCGTAGCTGTCTGCATGGTGGCTCTACTTATGGTCCAGCCAGTGTGGAACCGCACTGTTTCGAATCTCAAAGACGATACCTTGGATCCAGTCTCCTACCCTGGTGTCATGGCGCATTTCGGAGCCGATGTGCCGAAGGTTGATTCTGTACAACCCGATCCGATGCTAGTGGGCGGAATTATGCCACCAACTTCCACCTTGCACTGCTTTATTGGTCAGGATGCGCCGGGCGATGCCTTCTTCGATGTCGACGTCAACGGTGATCCATGTATTTTCGGTGACCCGGATGCTGATTTCACCGTTTATTTAGTCGGTGGCTCCCACGCTGAGCAGTGGGTGTCAGGGCTCGACAAGCTGGGCAAGCGTATGGGCTACAAGCTAGTTCCACTGCTGCGCCAAGATTGCCCGATCGAAATCGGAGACACCTCGGGTGTTACTCCAGCCTGTGCCGAGTGGGGCGCCCTAGCTATGGAGAGGATTCGAGAAGCACAACCTGACCTCGTTATATCTAATACCACTAGACCTCAAGGCGAGCATGGCCACGGCCCAGATATGGTGCCGGCAGGCTACGTGGGCTTTTGGGAAGAGCTGCAGAAAGCGAATATCCCCTTCTTGGGCCTACGCGATAACCCATGGGGCTTTGATGAAAACCTGATGGCACGTGAGTTTGATGAGTGCTACGTGGCCACCGAAGACCCAATCGGCTGTGGCATGGCGCGCGAGCGCGTATACACCCCTGAGGATCCGTCAGCGCCTATCTTGGCGAATTTCCAGAACATGGTTGCGGTAGATACCTCGGATTGGTTCTGCGATGCTGAATGGTGCCCCACCGTTATCGGTAACACCGTGGTCTATCGCGACATGCACCACATCACGAATGCATTTGCTGATTCGGCGATGCCTCTCTTTGAGGACTACATCTCAGCCATCATGGCCGGCCAGCCCATCCCGGAGCCTCGCGAGCCAAGCTTTACCCGCGCTCCGGTAGCACCCGAAGATGAAACCTTGCCTGGAAATGAATACCCCGGTCAGCCGGATCCCGTCGAACAACTACCCGGCGAAGAACAACCACCGGTCTACCAAGACGCACCGCCTGCAGAGGTTCCTCCTGTGGAAGCTCCCATCGAACAAGCACCCGTAGAAGAAGCCCCTGTAGAAGAATTACCTGAAGGTGCTGTCCCCTATGAGCCCGGCTTAGGTGAAACACTTCCTGATGCCGCGCTGTAATTCGGTCTGAGGCACGAAGAGCCCCAGATCGGACCCCTGTGGATAACTTGACCGTTTGTGTGACGCGTCATGTTAGTTATCCACAGGTTTTTTGTTTTGAACTAGCGCACACTTGCTTTCCATTTTAGTGTCGAAGTCATGAACGATATATGGCAAGCATTCAAGCTTCTCACCAGCCACGGAATAGGCTTTTTGCGGCTTTTCGATGAGCTTTCACCCCACGACTTATCCGACGAAGGCATAGAAGTTTCCCTCGCCAAAAATTACGCCCGCCTCGCCACCGAACTTTTTAGTCCTTGCGACTCCCCGCGTGTCCAGCACGACGCTATCGCCCTCGCCGAAGAGCGACAGCTCAGCGCCAATCACTTACTAATGGTCAACAAACACGCCAGAAAGTTAAAAGCTCGCGGCGCGGCCTGGAAACTACGCGCAGAACTCATGGCCCTTGAAGGCTCTTTAGAAGAAGTCGAAGCCTACGCCAAAAAGCGCGTCACCGAAGAAGGCGGCGACAAACCCAAACAACGCGGCGTACGCGTCGGCCGCGTCACCGATGGCCTACGGACTATCAGTATCACCGATACCCAACGGAAAATCACCGACTTAGAAAAGACCCTCGATACTGCCATCAAGGATGATGACCAGCCACGCTCAGAAGCACTTCTGGAGCCATTCTGGGATTTAGTCGAAGGAGGCGGCACCGGGCTTATCAAGCCGGAATACCGCACCGTCATCGCTATCGGGCTTAACGATTTCGCTAAAGTCTCCTGTGGCAAGGGCGACGAAGTCATCATCGGACTATCTGATGGAACGACCATGACCGGCGCCGAATTCATCAACGCCGCAATGGAAGGCAGCTTGGGTGACAAGCTTTATGTCGGGCTCTTCCATCCCACCGCCGGACCAGTGAATCTCTACGAGACCCGCTTCGCGTCAGACAAGCTGCGGACTTTAGCCATGGCGGAGAATCTCGTCTGTCCGTGGCCAGACTGCAACGTGCCTGCCGATAGGTGCCAGGTCCACCACATTGATGCGCATAAGAATGGCGGTCATACAAAGCCCTCGAACCTGACGATGCTGTGTAAGCACCACAACGGCGTCAATGATGATGACGGCCCGCGCAAGAAGCGAAAAGGCCCAAGTCGCGGCAGGATGCGCCGCCACCGCGGCAAAGTCCGCCTGCACACCCCAGGCGGCAAACTGGTGGGCAACACGCACGACCTGAGCAGCATGGGGGCAATGGACCTCATCTAAGACGCCACGGCAACGCAATCGCCAGCAAATGAGAGAACCCAACTAGAAACCGGGCCTGGTTGGGGAAATTGGCGATCCCCTTTTAATAGAGACGAAAAAGCTCGAGCCCCTGGCAGGTATGTTCTGTCAGGGGCTCGAGCTGTGTGCTTAAGCAGTGGCCTGGCTACTTATCAAACTTGAGATTGTTCAAGTCGATATTTTCCATGCCCTTGGGCAGCTTGTTGCCCATTCCTGGGAAACCGCCGCCAGCAGCGCCGCCACCCATCTGCTCTTGCAGCTTCTGCAGTTCTTCCATAGAAGGCATACCGCCACCACCGGGCATACCCGGCATACCTGGCATGCCCGGCATTCCACCGCCGCGGCTAGGGCCCTTAGGCTTTTTACGCTTGCCGTTTTTACCCTTACGGCCCTTTGGCTTCTTCTTCGTCGCAGAGCGAGCACCGCCACCCATGCCGAACTGGCCAGCCATCTTGGTCATCATCTTCTTGGCTTCGTTGAAGCGCTCGATGAGCTGGTTAACGTCTGCGACCTCAACACCAGAACCTAAAGCGATACGCTTGCGGCGCGACGCGTTCAGCACCTTCGGGTTTTCGCGCTCTTCTGGTGTCATACCGCGGATGATCGCCTGGATGCGGTCGATGTGCTTCTCATCAACCATCTCGGCCATCTCGCTCATCTGCTTGCCGCCTGGCATCATCTTGAGCAGGTTGCCAATTGGGCCCATCTTGCGGACCATCAGCAGCTGGTCGAGGAAGTCATTCAAAGTGAGCTCACCAGAACCGAGCTTGCGCGCGGCATCCTCGGCCTTTTGGTGGTCCATGGTGGCTTCAGCCTGCTCAATAAGGCTGAGCATGTCACCCATGCCGAGAATACGGCTGGCCATGCGCTCAGGGTGGAAAACATCGAAGTTTTCGAGCTTCTCACCGGTGGAGGCAAACATGATTGGCTTGCCGGTGACTTCACGAATCGACAGTGCGGCACCACCGCGGGCATCGCCATCAAGCTTGGTTAGAACCACGCCGGTAAAGTCCACGCCATCGCGGAACGCCTCAGCGGTAGAAACCGCGTCCTGACCGATCATGGAGTCAATGACAAAGAGGACTTCGTCAGGATTGACGGCATCGCGAATATTGCGCGCCTGCGTCATCAGGGTTTCATCAATGCCTAAGCGACCAGCGGTGTCAATGATGACCACGTCGTGCTGCGCGCGCTTGGCTTCTTCGATACCTGCTTGTGCAACCTGGACTGGATCGCCGGTCGAGGTGCCCATCTCATGGTCGTGCGCATCAACCGAGGTGCCAGCATCAGGCGCGAAGGTAGGAACGCCTGCGCGCTCACCAACGATTTCAAGCTGCTGGACTGCACCTGGGCGCTGCAAGTCACAGGCCACCAACATCGGGGTGTGGCCCTGGCCTGCCAAGTGCTTGGCTAATTTACCGGCGAGAGTGGTTTTACCCGCACCCTGCAAGCCGGCAAGCATGATGACCGTCGGCGGGTTCTTAGCAAATTGCAGACGGCGGGTTTCGCCACCGAGGATTGAAACCAGCTCTTCGTTGACAATTTTAATAACTTGCTGAGCAGGGTTCAGCGCCTCAGAAACTTCTGCGCCAACAGCACGTTCTTTAATACGCTTGATGAACCCGCGCACGACCGTCAAAGACACGTCGGCTTCCAGCAACGCGAGACGAATCTCGCGCGCGGTGGCGTTGATGTCTGCTTCGGTCAGTTTGCCTTTACCGCGCAGATTCTTCAGCGTCGTTTGTAAGCGATCTGATAGTGACTCGAACACTTAAGCACATCTTTTCGTTCGGGAACTTTTTAACTACCCTAGCTTAGCCGCCTGATAGCGCTTCGGTCACATTCCTGACCACCGCGGCGCGAGAAACAGTTTCAGACATCGCTGCTTGCACCACCATGGTGGCTCCGGGAGAGGTCATCGTCAACCATTTTACATTAGGCAATTTGCCAATCACATGGCCTAAAACCGCACGTTGATCCACAGTGCGGACTTCAAATACCCCACCGACTTGCCAGTTGGCCGTGGATGGATGCTTCTCAATCTCCGGCAGCGTGGAATAGACCCCAGATTTATAGGCCTGTACAAATCGTGCCTCATCAGCGGCTCGCTCGAGTCTTTCGTGGAGGGCACGAACGGTAAATTCGGCCGCATAGGAGCCGTCTTCCTCGCGCACCATAGCCGCTTGGGTTACTACCCACCCCAGCGCGGCAACCACAGCCAGGGGACGTACAACCTCGCGTTGATAAGAACCACGCCAGGAAATCGTTAGCTGTTTGTCTTCCCAGTTGGTGTGCAATCCGATATCGGCCGGGGCATAGACGCGCGGGCGTGCGGGAACGAAAGTATCCAACATTCTTAACCCGCGTAGAGAAAGCTCATGCACAGCAGCAGCTTTTCGATGATTCCATACCCCCGGGCCCGTTGCCTTCGAATCGGCCTCAGTTAAGACCGTGAGCAGCGCAAGCGTTAGGGGGTCATAGTGCACCGCATCGAGGACGGCGTTGCGGGCTTCATCTGATTCTGGGTCCATGCGCGCAGCCAGCTTCGACAAAGTCGTGTGCTCTGCGACGAGAGTTTGCACACGCATGCGATCCGGAAGATTCAATCCCAGCTTTTGTGCCATGCGGGTGACCATCTCTGCACCGACCTGCTCGTGCGGGCGGCCATAGCCTTTGCCGATATCGTGAAATAACGCTCCCAGCAGTAATAGATCTGGCCGACCGACTGTCGTGCGTACCTGCGCGCACCGCTCCACCGTTTCAACCGAGTGAAAGTCAATAGTGTGGGAATGATTGCGCTCACGCGGCAAGACCCCGCGGATGCGGTTCCATTCGGGCACGTAGCGCTCCCACAGACCAAACTTATCCATCTCGATAATGACCTGCGGGCTGGTTAGTACCGTAAAGAAGTCATCAGCTGAGGTTCGTGGCCACCGCGCAGGCAAGTCCGGCACGTCCCGCAGACGCTGCCACACGCCGTTTTTTACGGGGTTACCCGTGCGTGCAGTCGCCGCAGCGACGCGCAAAATCAAGCCTGGATCATTGAGATTCGCATTGCGAGCAAGGGTTATATAGCCGCCTTCATCAACCACATCGACATCGAGCGGTTTGCGCACGCGGTGCACACTGCGCCGCGAGACCAAGCCGCGGGCTGTGGAAAGGCCACGTTCGACTGCATTGCTAATCGTCGTTGATGTCTTCGCCAAGGCAGCAGAAAGCTCATAACGGTCTTTAAAACCTAAATCTTCTGCGATTTCGGCGGCGAATTCTGGTTCCAACACGTCGCGATGCCGACGAGAATGCTCGTGCAATAAGACGCGCACATCCAATAACAGGTCACGTTCCGCGCCCAGCTCAGGTACATCGCAAAGATTTCCCAAGGCAAGCGCGCGCAAGAGCTGCAGGTCGCGCAATCCTCCGCGCCCATTTTTGATCTCCGGGCGCGTCATCGAGGCAATCGGCCCTGCCCTGCGCCAGCGATCAATCGAGGAATCAATGAACCTATCGAAGTTCTTTTGCAAAGACACCCGCCAGGTGGCGTAGAGCTTCGCGCGGGATTCATCGACAAGCTGCTTATCACCGGCCAAAAAGGTCAGATCTAGCTGGCTCAGCGCAGCGGCAACGTCGGTTTCCGCAACGGCGGCACACTCATCAGGGGTGCGCACCGCATAATCAAGGTGATACTTCGCATCCCAAATGGGATACCACAGTGCAGCGACTTCCTCTTCCTCCAGCTGTTGACCGGGGGCATGAATGAGCACCATGTCCAGATCGGAATATGATGTCATCTCCTGCCGCGCTAAAGAGCCAGTGGCAGTCAAAGCAGCATTCGGCGGGATAACTAGGTCATCGATCAAAGCACGCGCTGAGGAATAAGCCTCGGCGCGAATTTTGTGTGGTTCTAGAATCACACTAGACAGCTTCTTCGCCGCGCTCACCGGTGCGCACGCGGATGACGTCTTCAACAGGAGTTACCCATAGCTTGCCGTCACCAATCTTGCCGGTATAAGCCGCTTCGACGATGGCATTTGCAACCTCATCCACGCGGTCATCAGCCACGAGAATTTCCAGCTTGATCTTAGGAACGAAATCAGTGGCGTATTCTGCACCGCGGTAGACCTCATTGTGTCCACGCTGTTGGCCATATCCTTGCGCCTCAGTCACCGTCAGTCCGTGGACGTTTACGTGTTCTAAAGCTGCACGCACATCCGGCAAAGTGAAGGGTTTGAGAACTGCAGTAATCAGTTTCATGGTGGTTTACTCCTTTATATCTGTGCGGGATGGAATAACAGGTGCGTTTTTATCCATACTACCGCCCGCGTGTGCAAAATTGTTTGTTCCGACAACGTCGTAGGCCGTTTCGCGGTGTTGGTCAAGATCGATGCCGTTAGCTTCTGCTTCCTTGTCGATGCGCCAACCAAGGGTTTTGCCCAGTACGACTGCGATAACGTAGGTGACAATTGCGGAAAAGAGCATCGCTACAACCGCAATCAGTGTTTGAATGATGAGCAGTTTAAAGCCATATGCGTAGTCATCGCTAAGCATGCCGCCTTCACGTGCGAACAAGGCCACGCCAATGGTTCCCCATAGGCCAGCAACCAGGTGAACGCCGACGACATCGAGGGAGTCATCAAAGCCGAACTTGAATTTCAGCCCCACACCTAAACAACCTAAGATTCCGCCGATAAACCCTAAGATGAGCGAGGTCATCGGGGTTAGAGCGCCCGCAGCTGGGGTGATGGTAACTAGACCTGCCACAACACCGGAAGCTGCGCCCAAAGATGTGGCTGCTTTATCGCGCAGGGTTTCAATGAGCATCCAGCCCAGCATGGCGGCTGCTGCCGCTGCAGCGGTATTCAGCCATGCCAGCCCTGCAAGTCCATCGGCAGCAAATGCGGAACCGCCGTTGAATCCGCACCACCCGAACCACAGCAGGGCTGCGCCCAACATGGTAAACGGCAGGTTATGAGGACGCGACAGGTGCTTAGGAAAGCCCGCGCGCTTGCCGACGACCAAAGCAAGCACGAGTGCTGCAGTACCAGCGGAAATATGCACGACCGTACCGCCTGCGAAATCAATCGGCGCTACTATCGCTTCCCCGCCTTCGGTGCCAAAAAGCCACGCGGACAGGGAATTTTGCGTGTGGGAGAGCAACCCGCCGCCCCAGACCATGTGCGCAAGCGGGAAGTACACCAGGGTTGCCCAGGCGCCGGAAAATACTAGCCACGTAGAAAATTTCACGCGCTCTGCCAGCGCACCGGAAATCAGCGCAGTGGAGATGACTGCAAACGTGAGCTGAAAGCCGATGTCGATGACATTGGCGTAGCCATTTGCCCCTTCTACAAACTCGCCAGATGAATCTATGATCTGATCCTTCAAGCCGAACATCTCCACAGGGTTAGCTACTACCCCGCCCCAAGACTGGGTGCCATAAGACATGGACCAGCCCCACAGGATATAAACCACTGAGACAACACCTAAGGCTCCAAAGCTCATCATCATGATGTTCATGACGCTGCGCCGCGAAGAAATGCCGCCGTAAAACAATGCCAGCGCAGGAGTCATCAAAAATACCAACGATGCCGACATAAGTATCCACGAAGCATCGCCGGATGCTGCTATAACGCTATCCACGTTCTTCCCACTTTCTATAGCTCGATAGGTACATTTTTCAGAATACCTATAGCCCTATAGATTAAAGAATATTTTGTGACCTATACGACATAAAAAAGCCGGCGCCCGAAGGCACCAGCTGGGTTAGAAAGCGTGTTGTTTGAGCGACTTAGGACAATCTGTCTTGCGTATCTTCGCGCATAAAGAGCTCACGCGCTAATCCTTCAGGGTCCTTGAAATAAGGATCTGCTTCCTGGAAATGGCAGTCTACGATTTCTACCCGGCGCAGCAATGCAGCACGCGAAATCAAAATCGAACCAATCGCAGAAGTGCCCAATAACAAGATAATAGCCGCCAGCCCTATGAGCACATTCCACCAGATTGGCTCCCTTAAGAAAGCACCAATGAGCAAGAATGTCACACCGAATCCAGAGGCTGTCGACAACACGGAAATACGTGCGTAAACATCACGGAAGCTCAACATGCCTGCTGCACAGACAGCAAAGTTAAAGGCACCGAGAACCAGAAAGATATCTGAGATAACCAACAGGGCTGACATTAGCGCTCACCTCGCATCAGCGCACGCGAGAGCGATACCGCGCCTAAGAAGCCCATGACCGAGGCGACAAGGACTAAGTCGAAGGTAAAACCAGAGCCCTTCTTCATGCCAATCAATGCGATTAGGGCCACTAGCACGAAGAGCAGAGCATCGGCAGCGGAAACACGGTCTGCGCGAGTGGGACCAATCAACATACGGTAGGCAGAGGGAATGACAGTCAGCGCAACCACCACGATTGCAATATTTAGAACCATGATCTAGGCCTCTTTCTTTCGATCCGAGAAAAAGCGCGGATGGATCATCACTCCGCGCAGCATGCGCTTTTCCATATCACGCAAGTCCCCCCGCAATTCGTCGGGATCCGAGTTGTACATTCCGTGCACATACATCACGCGTTGGCCTTCATCGGTATTTGCAGCGGCGCCGACGACCAATGTACCTGGGGTAACGGTAATTAAAGCTGCAATCAGAGTGTAGTGGGCTTCAGACTCTGACTCACACGGATACTTAGCGACACCAGGAGTTGAGTCATGCCCGCGTGACAAAATATCTTTCAACACGGAGTAGTTGGCAACGGTAAATTCTTTGATGTACCACAGCCAAAAGCCGATAAATCGGAATGGGAAAGTTAGATAGTCCATTATCCAAGCACCGCCTCAACATATACGGAGGTATCCAACAGACCGTTGGCAGCGGTATCTGCCCAGTTCAATAGAACTTCTCCTCCGACGCCAATAGCCAACGTCAAAAGCGCAGTTATCACTGCTGGTGCAGCTAACCAAAACTTAATTCGTGGGCGGGCATCTTTCGTGTCTTCGATGATGTACGCATCCGATGCTGCCTTAACCGCAACGGAAGAGCCCTCTTCTGGCAGCTCTGGGTAAATAGCAACACCGCCGGCCAAGGTAGCTGCTGGTCCGTCTGGGTCTTGTCCAGTACGGGGCATTGGCGCAGGCTTTTTCCTATCGCCCCAGAACATACCCTTCCAAATCTTAAGCATGGATAGCAAAGTAATAAGCGAGACAGCCAACATCGCGACAAACGCGTAGATCTCCTCTGCTTCCCAGGTTCCCATCAACAACGTGAACTTCGCGACGAAGCCGGAAAACGGTGGTATACCAGCCAGGGATAGCGCCGCGGCAAAGAACGCCACCGCGATTATGGGCTCGCGTTTGGAAATATTGGTGACCTTGTCTAGTTCGCCCGTGCCATAGACAACCTCCACAGCACCGGTCGACATAAACAGCGAGGCCTTCACAATCATGTGGTGGATTAGGTAGAAGATACCCGCGGTCATGCCAAGCTCGGTAAACAGGGCGACCCCCATGAGGATGTACCCCAACTGCGAGACCATATGGAAAGCCAGAATCTCACGGGTGGTCTTCTCTCCTACTGCACCCAGCACGCCGATGACCATGGTGAGGCTAAAGAGCAGAACCAAGATCCACAGCCATCGTGCATCCCCATCAAAGACGACCGCGTACCAGCGGTAGATAGCGTAGACGCCCACCTTAGTGTGCAGGCCCGAAAAGAGCGCGGTTACCGCAGGGTTGGTGTAGGGATAAGTTCGGGCCAACCAAGTATGAACGGGAACGACCGATGCCTTAATCAACATCGCCAAAATGACGATGGACATCGCGATCGCGACGGCGGGTTCTTCCTTCGCTGCTCCTTGTAGCTGCGCGAGGTTGACCGCACCGTAAGTGCCGTAGACCAAGGCGACGCCAGCGAGCAGCATATTGGAGGCAAAAAGATTAGCAACGATAAACAGGCGCAAGCCGGCGAGCTGCTGACGTCCGCCGCGACGGTAGATGGTGGTTGCATACAGGCCGTAGCTTGGAAGCAACATGACTTCGATAAACACGAAGAAGTTGAAGATATCGGCGGTGAGCAAGGCACCGTAAACGCCACACATCAATACCAAGGTCAGTGGCGCAAAGAAAGGTTCTTTGGAAAATCCACTGGCGGTGGCAAACCATGCACACACAACCGCCAGAATCGACACTGTCAGCAGCATCAACGCTGCGAACATATCCACGGCAAAAGGAATTGCTACCAGTGCATCCCAATTTCCTACGCGGTGTGCAAGTGCGGTGCCATCGGCAGTAATAGCAATCAAAAGGCCCGAACCGATAAGACCTGCCATCAGCACGGTGTACATGACTACTTCTTGCATGATTTTTGCACGCTGGAAGACGATCAAGATACCGGCTGCAAGCAGCGGAATGGCTGCAAAGAGTGGCAACAACGAGGCCACTAAATCAGGGCTGTACCACATTAGAGGACCACATCCTTGTGCTTATCCAGGTCCAGTTCTGGACGGGTGGCATCATCGCCATCACCTACCGCGGCGGTGACGAACATCAGCACCGAAATCGAGAAACCAATGACGATGGCGGTGAGCACGAATGCTTGTGGAAGTGGATCCGCGGCAAACCCCATTTGTTCTAAAGTATGCGAGCCAAAAGGCTCGTTGCGGGCATAGGTGCCACCGGTTGCGACAATCATTAAGTTGATGCCGTGCGAAAGAAGGGTAAAGCCCAATGCGATACGCAACATATCGCGGCGCAGCATCAGGTAGACGGCTCCTCCGATGAGGATGCCTGAGGAAATAGCCAGTGTCATCTACTTGCTCCTTTCTTTCGTCTTGTTGTTTGCGATAGCTGCCAGTGCCCTGTGGTCATCAGTCTCACCACGGCGTTGCAAGGTCTGCTCAGAGGCCAAGTCCAGCAGGACGTGGAATTCTTTATCTCCTTTGCGTGGCATGCCCAGCAAGTTGAAGGCTGCGACAATGACACCAAGAACTGCGAGGTAGACGCCCAGGTCGAAAATCATCGCCGAGGTCTGGTGAGTTCCGAAGATCTCAACGTGCAGTGAGGTCAGGAAGGATCCTTCAGCGAAACCTGCCAGACCCGTCAATGATGCCAAGGCAACACCAGAACCAATCAGCGTGAAGTATGGCCAACGAATCTTTGCCCGATCATTGGTTGGTGCCGACAGGTACATCAAGGCCATGCCGCCGGCACCAACAAGCGCCGCGACGAATCCGCCGCCGGTTTCATAGTGACCGCGGAAAAAGAGCAATACGGACAAAGCAACGATGATTGGTCCGATAACTCTGCCTGTTGCACGCAGGAATACTGCGTTTTCAAATGCTTCAAAGACCGGCGACTTGCGGTCCAGGAGAGTCTCGCGAACTGGTGCCAGGCGGAATTTCGCCAAGAGCACGGCGATGGCAATGCCCGCCATGCCAAGCACGGTCAGCTCGCCGAAAGTATCGAATGCACGGTAATCAACCAAGATCGTGTTCACGATATTGGAACCACCAGTATCTTTTGGTGCTTGTTCCAAATACAGGCGCGCGGCATCTGACTTGTCCCGACGGCCCGTAAGTCCCCATA
Source organism: Corynebacterium stationis (assembly GCF_001941345.1). Lineage (NCBI taxonomy): Bacteria > Bacillati > Actinomycetota > Actinomycetes > Mycobacteriales > Corynebacteriaceae > Corynebacterium > Corynebacterium stationis. The sequence continues at coordinate 1,110,263 of NZ_CP009251.1, read as the reverse complement.
CCGCAAGGGTGGCGCTTACGCCGACGGCTACGGACAAGACGATGGACCACCAGTGGAATTTGCGGGTTTCCGGAGTGAAGTGATCCGGCAAGCGGTGCAGCACCAAGACCAGAACACAGACCGTCAAAATTTCAACGGTCAACTGCGTGGTCGCAACATCGGCAGCGCCCAGAGCATAGAACCACAGCGTCACACCGAAACCAGCAATCGAAACCACCACGACCACGGTCAGACGAGACTTGGCCATAACGGACGCCAGGACACCAATTCCGATGATGAGTACGAACACCCAGTCGGTTGGGGTGGAAGTCTCACGGTGGACTTCTGGCAGATCACGGAGAGCAAAAAGCCCAACGAAAGTGATCAAAATCAGCATCAATAGTGGCACAACTAGATGACGACGCATAGACGTTGTCCCCGAAGGTTTAGTTGCATACTTAGCGCCGAAATCAATGATTCCCGTGCGTATCTTTTCCACAGCAGAGAGCCCCGAAATTGGTGCACCAAAGTTTGTCATCGCGCGAGCAAGTTCGCGGTTGAAGTTCACCAAGATGATGCCGAAGGCAATGATGATGCCGGTGAGAGCAAGCGGGATGTTAAAGCCATGCCAGATGCTCAGGTGTGGTTCATGAGCATCGGTTGTGGTGGCGATAGCGGCCTGCCCCACTGCCCAATTCAACAAGGAAGGAACGATACCCAGCACCACGGTGACAAGAGCCAGGATGCCTGGAACAAACCACACGGTTGGCTTTGCCTCAGTAATAGTTTCTACTGGTTCTGGCTCAAAGCCACCTTCTTCGGCCTGGTAATTTGCCTCCGCGATTGAATGCTTGGTCGCGCCGCGGGCTCCAATGATGTAGCGGAAGGAGTATGCGAAGGTAAACATCGACGTGATGACAATGACTGCGGTGACCAGAATCTTAAAGGGCTCTGCCAAACCGGAGTCCAAGCTCGCAGTGATGAGTCCTTCTTTGGAAACAAAGCCCAGCAGCAATGGAATACCCGCCATTGACGCACCAGCGATCGTGATAATGCCCGTGGTGATCGGCATCTTGACGATGCGGGTGTGGCGCAATTTTTGATACGAGCGCGTGCCGGTTTCGTGTTCGATGATGCCCACCGACATAAACAGCGCTGCCTTGAAGCAGGCGTGTGCGATGGTGTGGACAATCGCCGCGGTGATTGCTGCATCAGTGCCAATACCGACGGTCAGCACCAGCAAGCCCAACTGCGACATGGTGGAATACGCCAAAAGTTCTTTCAAGTCATCACACTTGATAGCGGTGAGCGCACCGAAGAGTGCGGTGATACCGCCGCAAACCACCAACATGACATTCCACAACTGAACATCGTGAAGCAGTGGCGAGTAGCGCAGAATCAGGTAAATACCTGCCTTGACCATCGCTGCTGCGTGCAGGTAAGCCGAAACTGGTGCGATGGCAACCATCGAATCGGGCAACCACGCTTGGAAAGGAAATTGCGCAGACTTGGTAAAAGCTGCAATGGCGATTAAGAAGGCCACCGTTGCCAAAAGCGCAGGGTTTTCAGCCCACATCGGTGAGGCAATGACATCAGAAATTGACATGGTGCCTGCGTTGATCACCATGATTACGGTAGCGCCCAGCAAGAATAGACCACCAAGCACCGTCACCAGCAAAGTACGGATTGCTGGTTGATGTCCCTTCTCACCAGAGTTGGCAATCAAGAAGTAGGAGCACAGCGTCGTAAGCTCCCAGGCGAGGTAGAACACCATCAAATTATCGGTGGTGACTACAACCGCCATGGATGCTGCGAAGCCACAGATATAGAAGTAAAAGGCAGTGTCTTTATGGTGCAGATACCGCGTCGAATACGCTAAAACACCGGCACCAATAACCAGAACCAGCATCAGAAACACTAGGGATAGGCCGTCGAGACGCAACGAGAAGTTCACGTCGATAGTCGGCATCCATCGCACAGATTCGGTATGTACCTCCCCGGTACTATAGGTCGACGCTGCCATGCCAGCACTAGCAAGCAGCGGCAATGACAGAAGCCAGCCAGCATCGCGCCCTAAAAGTCGCGACGCCAAAGGGGCAGCTGCGACTGTGAGCCCTAACAGGGCTAAAACATAAAAAAGCATCGCAAGTAGATATTCCTCTTAAATGAACATGAAAAGACGGGGTGAGCTACTCAGTTCAAGGAATGACGCCGGAGAGGTGCGGGCCCCACGAATTGATATAGCCATTAGTTCCGTTGTGCCTGATACGCACAGCGGAATGTGAGGAGTTTGTATTCGTCATCACAGAAAGACTAGCACGCCCCGGACTCCAAATAAGAGTGCGGGGCGTGCTTTCGGTCGTACGATAGGTTACTGCTCACCAAGCAGGGCGTCGACGAAACTTTCTACCTCAAATGGCGCCAGATGGTCGGCACCCTCGCCCAAGCCCACAAGCTTGACTGGAACGCCGAGCTCTTCTTGAACTTGGAAGACAATACCGCCCTTGGCCGTACCATCCAGCTTAGTTAGGACGACACCTGTGATGTCTACTACTTCACGGAAAACGCGGGCCTGCATCAATCCGTTTTGGCCCACCGTGGCGTCGATGACAAGCAATACCTCATCGACTGAGGATTTCTTCTCTACTACGCGCTTGACCTTACCCAGCTGGTCCATCAAGTCGTTGGAAGTGTGCAGACGACCCGCGGTATCAACAAGGACTACATCTACTTGTTGTTCAACGCCGGTTGCGACAGCATCGAAAGCCACAGAAGCTGGGTCCGCGCCTTCTTTTCCGCGTACCGTCGAGGCGCCCACCCGGCGACCCCAGGTCTCAAGCTGATCGGCTGCAGCTGCACGGAATGTATCAGCCGCGCCAAGAAGTACCGAGTGCCCCATGGAAACTAGAACACGCGCCAATTTACCGGTGGTTGTTGTCTTACCAGTGCCGTTCACACCCACAACCATGATGACCGCGGGCTTGCCCTCATGTGGCATCGCCTTAATTGAGCGATCCATTTCTGGGCGCCCGACCTCAATCAAAGTCTCACGCAGCATGGCGCGGGCTTCGGCTTCGCTAGAGACCCCACGCTCAGCAATCTTGTCGCGCAAGGATTCCGAAACCTTCATGGTTACGGCCGTACCCAAATCGGCCATGATGAGGGTATCTTCGATTTCCTCCCAAGCATCCTCATCAAGGTCACCAGCGGACAAGATCCCCATAAGGCCCTGGCCGATAGCGTTTTGGGAGCGCGACAACCGTCCACGCAAGCGACCCAAGCGACCGCCAGCTGGCTCAATCTCTTCTACCGGCTCGGTTGGCTCCGGAGTAGTTGCTGGCTCTTCAGGAACGGGAGTTTCTTCAAGTGCTGCTACAGCCGAATCAGCCTGCGCTTCTGCTGCTTCAGCTGCCTGCTGAGCTTCTTCGTGCCCGGTAACTTCTTCCTTAATATCTTCAGCTTCGAGGTCTTCGGCAACCTCGTCAAAGATTGGGGAATCCTCTTCTTCTACCGCGGGCGCGACGGTAGCAGGTTCAGCTGGTTCAGCGGGTGCAGTAGGCTCTTCGTCAGCTTCTGGCTCGACTGTCTCAGCTACTTCTGCCTCAACTGGCTCTAGCTCTGGCTCTGCTGGTTTTACATCAGCAGGTTCTTGCTGTGCTGGTTCTTGCTGTGCAGGTTCTTCTGAAACAGCCGGTTCCTGAACTGCCTGCTCTTGAGCGGGTTGCTCTTGAGCGGGCTCTTTCTCATCGGCGGTTTCTTGCGGCTGCGGGATGGGTGGAACTACTGGCGGCACCGCAGAGTCCTGCGGGGGCTTAGGGGTCTCGCGCGCTGGGACGGGCTCAGCAGATTGTGCGGGAGCAAAGTTAAAGCCAGATTGCGCCTGGTAATTACCCGACTTTTGCTGTTGGGTTAGCTCTTTTGGCTCTTCCTCAGCCTTGTCAAAAGAAACCTTCTTATCCTCACCACGTTTTTTGCCCCACAAGATTAAAAGGGCAATAAGGATAATGAGGACAACAACAGCGACGCCGATCCACAACATTAAGAATGATTCCATGCGCCCTATCTTAACGGCTAGCTGGCTCCATTGCGTGGGCTGGGTTCATCCGTTGGGAAATAACTCGCGTCACACCGTCGCCGCGCATGGTTACGCCGTAGAGCACATTGGCGACATCCATCGTCGGTTTTTGGTGCGTAATGACGATGAGCTGGGAATCCTTGCGCAATTCTTCGAAAAGAGCGATGAGGCGACGCAGGTTGACATCGTCAAGCGCTGCTTCAACCTCATCCATGACATAAAACGGTGAGGGGCGTGCGCGGAAAATTGCCACGAGCATAGCTAACGCTGTTAAGGACTTCTCCCCGCCCGAAAGCAAGGACAAGCGCTTGACCTTCTTGCCCGGTGGACGAGCCTCCACCTCAATACCCGTGGTGAGCAAGGATTCGGGTTCGGTTAGAATGAGCCGTCCTTCGCCACCTGGGAACAGGGTGTTAAAGACCTTCGGGAATTCCGCTTCCACGTCGTGCCAAGCATCGCTAAAGAGCTGCAGAATCTGCGCGTCGACGTCCTCGATGACACCTTCCAAGTCGCGGCGGGCTTGGGTGACATCGTCAAGCTGCGTCGAGAGGAAGGAATAGCGCTCTTCCAAAGCCTTGAATTCTTCCAGCGCCAAGGGGTTGACCTTGCCCAAAGAGTTCAAATCCTTTTCGGCTTGCTTCAAACGCTTAGTCTCAGCAGCGCGATCGAAATCATCATCCGGGGTGTAACCACGCAACAAATCCGCAATCGCGATGCCGAGCTGCTCAGAAATCTTGGCCTCTGCTTCATCTAAGCGAACTTGGGCCTGCGAACGGGCAATATCGCCCGAATGGGCCTTGTTGGTGAGCTGCTCTAAGCGTTGGCGCGCACCTGTCACCGTTTGCTTGGCGGCGTTGAGCTGGTTGTTTATCGCCGTACGCTGGGTTGCTAGTACGTCGCGTGATTCTGCGGCGCGGGATAGCGCATCGCTCGCCCTCTGACTCAATGGCTTTGCATGGCTTGCCACTGTGCGCGCAAGCTCACCCAGTGCGCGGCGGCGCGCCATGGTGCGGTCATGGCGCTGTTTGGCCTGGCGCTCTTGCTCAGCCAATCGGCGCAAGCTATCGCCCCGCCCGGCGGCGTGGCCTACCTTGTCTTGGGCAGAGCGCAGGCTCATCTGCGCTTCCATCTCCATGGTTTTGGCAGCGTCCAAGGCTTGGGATGCCATGTCGCGCTCGCTTGTCGATGCCTCCGTATCCGGCTCATCTTTATCCACCCGCGCTAGTCGATCGCGTGCTTCTTCCAGCTGCGTACGCAACTGCGCCAGCTTGATATCTAACTCCGTTGCTCGCTGTGCGAGCTTTTCATGGTCCTTCTCGCTGGTTTCTACCTGTGAGATAAGACGCTGGTGGTCGCGTTTCCACGCGGCTACTTGCAAGTCGTGATCCCGCAACGCTGCTTTTGCACCCGCTGCGGTAACGCGCGCATCTTCGGCTGCAAGTTTTGCACCTTCTAGCGTGCCTGAAAGCTCTTCCAAATCTTGAGTAGCTTTTTCTAGCTCTTGCTCCGCAGTTTTAATCTTGGAAGCTACCTCCACCGTTGATTGTGCACCGGTGCCAGCAGAGATCCAACCTTCACCAACCATGACGCCCGCTCGAGTTACAGCGCGCAAGCGTGGATCTTCGGCGACGATCTGACGGGCAGCATCGACATCGTCTACTAACACCACATCCGCCAAGACGCGGGTGATGCCATGGGAAATCTCCGGTACTGCAACCACGTGATCTAATAGCCATGCTGCCCCAGGTGGCAGGTTGGCGTCCATGCGCCACTGCGTTTGTGACCCAGAATTATCAAAGACGGTGGTGCGTGAAGCATCTTCTAATGCAGCAAGAAGATCTGGACCGACCTTGCCGACATGCGATTCAGCGAACTCGCCCAAAGCGACCGCCAAAGCAACGTCATAGGCCGTAGATACCAATTGGCCCAGCGGTTGCAAGTCAACGCCAATCTCCGTGGTGGGCGGGATGGTGCTGGTTAAGGTTTCGATTCGCGAATGCAAGGTGTAGACCGCACGTTCAAATTCACGTTGTTGGTCTCGCAATTGCTCAAGACGTAAATCCGCCGCTTGAGATTCGCTCAATGCACGAACATGCGCCTCATCGAGTGGAGCGCGCTCCCGATCGAAATCGGCGAGCTTCTTTTCCACTTCGGCTGCTTCTTCACGCGCGGCACGCAACTTCTTCGCTGCCTCATCAACGCCGTCTTGGCTATGGCCAAGTGACTGCTCAGAGGTTTCGACTTGGCGGGATAATGCTTGTTCCTCAGCGATAAGTCGGACCACGCCCTCGCGTCGGTCAGCGATAGCGCGCAACTGAGCTGCATGTTCTTTATCCGCTGCGGTAAAAGCTTCACGACGCTCTGCTACTTCCTCGCGGATTGATTCTAAGGCTTCTGCTGCTTCTTCAGCTGCAAGAACTAATTCCGCGTGCTCTTCATCTGCGACTCGTGCGCGGGCTTCTAAGTCATCTGGGTCTTGGCCCTGATACGCAGTGACAGCGCCAACGTTATTAGCGCGTTCTTGTGCAATGCGCGAAGTCGCAGCAAGTCGCTCCACCAGCGTGGACAAATCAAACCACAGCTTTTGGGCAGCCTCAGCCTGGGGAGCAATCTCCCCCAGCTGTTCCTCGAGCTCCATCTGTTGCCCGGTAGCTTCTTCGAGTGCCTCAGTGGCAAGAGCCACTTGTTCTTCTAAAAGTTCTGCTTGACGCTGGGCATCGGCAAATTCAGCACGAACGCGCACTACCCTATCGCCAGCTAGCTTCAAACGGGCATCGCGCAGATCTGCCTGTACCGTGGCAGCGCGCTGTGCCGCCTGGGCTTGGCGCTCTAAAGGTTTAAGCTGTTTGCCTAATTCTTCAGTCAAGTCTGAAAGCCGGTCAAGATTCGCCTGCATGCCGGTGAGCTTGCGTTGGGCTTTTTCTTTGCGACGGCGGTGTTTTAATACCCCGGCTGCTTCTTCAATGTAGCTGCGCCGGTCTTCGGGGCGGGATTCCAGGATTTCCGCGAGCTTTCCCTGCCCGACGATGATGTGCATCTCGCGGCCGATGCCGGAGTCAGACAGCAGCTCTTGAATATCCATCAAGCGCGCTTTGGCGCCATTGATTTCATATTCGCTTGCTCCATCACGGAACATGCGGCGGGTAACAGATACTTCTGTGTAGTCAATGGGCAGAGCACCATCAGCATTGTCGATGGTAAGAGTTACCTCAGCGCGGCCGAGAGCTTTGCGCTCACCGGCGCCGGCGAAGATGACATCTTGCATCTTGCCGCCGCGCAGGGTCTTCGCGCTGCCCTCGCCCATCACCCAGGCAAGAGCATCAACCACATTGGATTTGCCGGAACCATTGGGGCCTACGACCGCACAGATTCCGGGTTCGAATTTTAAAGTCGTCGCGGACGCAAAAGATTTAAATCCTTTAAGCGTCAACGATTTCAAGTGCATTGTGATAATCCTACAGGTCGAAAGCCTAAAGCTTTCGACCCCGTGCCGGGCTTTTAGCGTTCAATGAATCCGGACTCGCCTTTTGGCGCAGCCCATTGTTCGACTACAACTTCTACATGACCTGGACGGTTGGTGCTAGATGGTTGCTCTTTGAGTACCTCCAGCAGCTTTTCACAATCTTCCCGTGGGCCTTCGGCAACAACTTGCACGCGTCCGTCGGACTTATTTGTCGCATGTCCTGTGAGCCCCAGCTCTAAGGCACGCGAGCGAGTCCACCAGCGAAATCCCACGCCTTGCACATTTCCTTTAACGAAGGCGGTCATGCGTTCCATAGAGTTGCTATTCCTTTGCTTTAAGGTCATCCAGACTACGACGGGTTGCTGGGTCAGAGCCGTCCCAGACTTCAATATTTTTAATCTCTGGCAGCATATCCCGGTGGAATACCGGATCAATTCCCTGGCGGCGTTGCTGGTTGAAGTTCTTCAAAAGCTTAATTGCCACGCCCGACAGCGGAATAATCGCCGCGATGTTAAGAATAACCATCGTACCGGCACCGGTATCGGCAAGTGCGAAGACAAATGGCAACGTTCCCACCGCGCCAAACCAGATGAAGAAGATGACCACTGCGCGGAAGAGGAAGAGCCAAGTCCGTGACTCGGTGAGGTATTCAACGTTGGCTTCCGCCAAGTAGTAATTACCCAGAATCGAAGAGAATGCCAGGAAGAATAGGATGAAAGTCACCAGGTGAATACCCCAGTCACCAACCTGGTTCGACAGCGCCATCTGGGTCAGCGATACGCCTTCTGCTTCTCCGCCGTACTCCAAATCGGTGCCCAGCAAAATGATGAATGCGGTAATCGAGCAGACAACCAGGGTGTCGAAGTAAACACCGAGGGTCTGAACCAAGCCTTGCTTAACAGGGTGAGACACCGTTGCGGTTGCTGCTGCGTTGGGAGCTGAGCCTTCGCCTGCCTCATTGGAGAACAAACCACGCTGAATACCTTGCATCATGGCCGCGCCCAAACCAGCACCAGCAATCTGCTGGAAGCCCAAGGCATGAGAGAGGATATCAGAAATTACGCCTGGGACTGCATCGATATTAGTGACGACCACGTATAGACCGATGACCAAGTACGCGATGGCCATGAAAGGAACAATGATCTGAGTCATGTTCGCAATGCGCTGAACACCACCAAAGATGATGAAGCCAGAAACGACCGCGATAATGACACCGACGATCGCGCGGAAAGTAAAGGAGTCATTACCAAAAGAAGTTGCCAAAGACTCAGCGATGGCGTTGGTCTGGAAGGCCTGGTAGACAAAACCAAAGGTAAAGGCAATCGCGATGGAGAAGACAACCGCCAGTGGAGTCCAGCCTAAGCCCTTTTTCATGTAGTAAGCCGGGCCACCGCGATAATTGTCACCATCGCGCACTTTCCACAGCTGCGCCAAGGTCGACTCAATAAATGAGGTTGCGCCACCCAAAATGGCAATTATCCACATCCAAAAGACTGCACCTGGTCCACCAACGGAGATTGCTACTGCGACGCCGGCGACGTTGCCAGTACCCACGCGTGAGGCCGCGGAGATGGTAAACGCTTTGAAGGCAGAAATTCCGCCATATTCTTCATCTGCGTCAGCACCGGTGCCCTTTGGGCGTTCGACGACAGACTTGAACATGGAAGGAATCATGCGCAACTGAACTAGTGCAGTGCGGAATGCAAAGAAGATACCCGCGCCCACCAAAAGCCACGGCACCACGAATGTCCAGAGGCCGTCATTAAACGTGCCCACAATATTCTCGAGGAAGGTCATAGGAATATTAAAGGGGATAAACAATACTTGGAGCAACCTGAATCACACTGGGGTGAAGGCACAAATGGAATATCTTCCATACCTTCATCCTCTCGAGAGCGTCCGTTTTGCTCCGAATCACGGAAATTTCTCCCAAGTTTCCAGCCTTGAGAACGCGGACTAATCCTTCCCAAACTAGGGCTCGCGTTAATTCATCTTTGAAGTATTCCTAGCCCAAGCAAGAACATAGCTAGATTGGCTAAACAGATGAATGCTTTCAACAATACTGCGCGAACAAAGTGCATTTCCCGCACGTCAAATGAAGCATGCGGCTGATTTCTTCCCAGGACCATGAAAAGGGATGGGCTTAGAAACTATCTTTGCTCTTCTCTACCCTTGTCACCAGAACCAGTGCGATACCGCTATATATCTGCACCGGATTCATCGCGCGGCAATCGCGAAATTAGCCGGTCGAAAAAGACTTCACGTCAGTGTCGAGGGACTAATAGCGTGGAGTAAATACTGTGATTGTGTTTTATGCCACTTTGACTACATTAGCATTGGCACTGCGGGCAGAAATGAGACGAGCGCGCATTAAGAACCACGCGATTCAATGCTGTGCCGCACCGGTCGCAGGGTTCATCGGCACGCCCATAGGCATGTAAAGAACGGGAGAAGTAGCCAGATTCACCGTTGACATTGACATAAAGCGCATCAAAACTGGTACCACCCTGCGCTAGGGCTTCAGTCATCACTTCCACTGCAGCTTCATAAATCGCGATAGCTTCGCGTTGCAGTAGCTTATTGGCTTTGCGCAGTGGCGATACTTTCGCGCGCCAGAGCGCTTCATCGGCATAAATATTGCCAATTCCAGAAGCTATTGTTTGATCCAACAGCGCGGTTTTTACGTGTGTCCTCTTAGTCCGAAGTTTGCGCGCGGCAGCCACGATGTCAAAAGCCGGACTGAGCGGATCCTGGCCGATGTGGTCAATTTTGGCTAAAGGAGCTACTAACCAGTAGCCAAAGGTGCGTTGGTCAATGAAGCTTAAATCAACGCCATCGCTTAAATGCGCGCGAATACGCACGTGCTTGGAATCGGTATGCCCAATGCGGAGCTGACCCGACATTCCCAGATGCACAAAGAGCACATCATCTTCACGGTCGGTGTTGCCGTCTAATTGACACCACAAATACTTGCCACGACGTTCAATGCCGCTGACAAGGCGGTTGCGCAGTATCGCATCTAAAGGGGCTTCTTGTCCCCTATTCGCGCGCGGGTGCAGCACCTCAACGGAATCAAAGGTGTGCCCCACGATGTGCGGTTCAAGACCCCGGCGAACGACTTCTACTTCAGGCAACTCAGGCATAAAAATTACTCCGCATTTTTACTTCAGCTTTTTACTTCAGCTTTTTACTTCACGCGGATAATAAGAGTGGCCTTTTCAGCAGCCTGTTGTTCGGCCTGCTTTTTATTAGGACCAACGCCTTCACCCAGCAATTGCCCATCAACATGAACTTGGGCAGTAAAGACCTGGTTGTGTTCTGGACCAGTCGAGGTTGCGGAATACTCTGGAGTGGGCAGTTTCCGCTCCGCGCACAGCTCCTGCAGGCTGGTCTTCCAGTCCATGTGGTTGCGGGTCGATACGGCTGCGTCGACCTTTTCCGCAAATAGCGCCAAGATAACTCGGCGTGCAGTCTCGAACCCATGCTGCAGATAAATGGCACCGAAAAGTGCCTCGGTGGTATCTGCCAGGATGGAGTCTTTATCGCGGCCATTGGAGTTGGCTTCGCCTTTACCCAACAAGATGAAAGCACCCAAGCCCATCTCGCGTGCGATATCGGCGAGCCCAAAGCGCGACACGATTGAGGCGCGCATCTTGGAAATATCCGATTCAGGGCGCGTCGGGTATTTCTCATACAGGCGCGCAGCAATCGACAGACCTAATACCGCGTCACCCAAGAACTCGAGGCGCTCGTTATTAGGAAGATGTCCATGCTCGTTGGCAAAAGACCGGTGGGTTAATGCCAAACGCAAGAAAGATTCATCAAGTTCTACATCCAAGCTCGCCAGCAGCGGCGCGGTATCAATCGCCGCAAAAGCTTCCTCTAATGCCTGCTCGCCGCTGATTTTCTTCTTCCGGCTCACAAGAACTTCTCCAGCCCAGACCAGCGAGGATCTACATGCTCTTCTTCCTCGCCTGAAGTTCCCACCTCAACACCCTCAGGAGTTGTGATATCGCAGCCATTTTCGCACGTCGGCGCAAAAGGAAGAACCATGCCTGCTTCATCAATGACTGTTTGCAGCAGATCGATTTCCTCGCCCACTACAGCTGGAACGTCTTCGCCTTCTTCAGCAGGATCGCCGCTGATGAAATCCTCACTAATTGCAAAGACCTGGCTGACCTTGAGATCCAACGGACGCTGCAAAGGCAGCAAGCAACGCGCACATTCGCCCTCTAAAGTGCCGGTGATGCGGGCGTCAACCATAAGACCTTCACCTAATGGAGTGAAATCTGCCTCCACGGTGATTTCGCTGCCCTTGGGGATGGCAATCATTTCTAAGCCAATGCGCTCTGGTGCCGGGCCGGTTTGTTCGCGTTGTTCAAACGTATTGGCACGCAAAAGTTGTGCCACATTGAATTTCAGTGGTGAGTTCATAACATCCTTAAGCCTACCCTGGATTCTGTACTTCACCTGTCTAGGAGGTCACAATGCCCTATGTACAGGCAAAATGAGGGTTTTGGGCTTTATTTTTGCGCAACTTTAGCCCTAGTATGGCTCAACATGAATGGTCTTGATTCAAGTGTGGCGCCGCTGATTTATGGGTCGCTACTGCCTGCGGCAATCCTGATCATCGTCAGTTTTGTGTGTGAGCAGATCTCTCGGCGCAAATTCCGCCAGGCCATTAACTACTATGGCATCACTCGCAAAGGTGTCATGCGCAGGTCGGTCATCGCAGGGGTGTGCATATTCGTGCTCATGCTCTTTCCCTTGCCTTATGACATCGCGATTATGATTATCGCTTTGGCCTTTTCCTTATCTGCAGCGGCAATCACGTTTTATGCACGCAACACGGCAGGAGCTGTAGTTTTAAGTGTGGCGGTCATTGGAGGCATCATCAGCGCGGGAACAGCGCTGATGACACTGATTGACGGATCACTCAATCCACTCCAACAGCTAGGCACGGTTCTTGCCACCTGGCCGATCCTTGCCGGCCCAGGCTTGGTGGCTGCCGTGATTTCAGCAGCGCTTAGCGCATCTGCGAAATCAACGTCTTACTAGTCTCGCTCGTAGGAAGAATATCCACCGCGGGTAGAGCGGTTTCCGGAAGCTCCTGCACCACGACGAAGTGCTGCGCGGTCAGAATTGATGGTGCGCAGAATACCCGTCAGTGATTCTTCAAATTCACCCAGCTTGGAATCTACAAATTCATCGCACTCAGAGCGCAGTCGGCTGGACTCTGCGTGAGCGGTATCGACAATGCGATTAGCTTCCTCATTGGCGCGGCGTACTACTTCTGATTCAGAGACCAAGCGCTCTTGCTCAGCGTGTCCTTCTGATACTGCGCGCTCGTAAGATTCATTGCCCTTAGCAACGGTGCGTTCAGCCTCGGCGCGAGCACTTTCAACGATGCTTGCAGCCTGATCTTGCGCCTGTCCGATAGCGGTGGTTGCGCGGTGATTGGCGTCATCAATCATCGCCTGCGAGTCGGCTTCGGCGCGACCGATAGTGTCATCAGCCTGAGCCTCAGCATCCGCAATGGTTTGAGAAGCGCGTTCTTCTGCGCTGCGGATAATTTCGTCCTGGTTATCCAAGACGTCTTGTGCGTCATCCAACTCCACAGGAATGGCATTACGCATTTCATCAAGGAGTGCCAACATTTCATTTCGCGGCACCATGCAATTGGAGGTCATGGGAACACCCATGGCCTGCTCGAGGTGATTGACCAGCTGATCCATGCTTTCAAATACGCGGTACATGGGAGCCAAGTATATATAAAGTTAAACTTCAGGTTCATCTCCCACGCCAAAACCCACCGGAAGAAGCATGGGGGCGCTTCCTTCGGTGGGTTGAGGAGGGTTTATGCAGGGCTGAGCCTAGATAACGCCTTGTGCCAACATCGCGTCGGCGACCTTCTTGAAGCCTGCAATATTTGCACCAGCGACGTAATCGCCTTCGCGGTCGTACTCTGCAGCGGTGGTCGACACATTAACGAAGATGCGGGTCATGATCTGCTTCAGGCGCTCATCGGTGTACGCAAAGGACCAGGAATCACGGGATGCATTTTGCTGCATTTCCAGTGCGGAGGTAGCAACGCCACCTGCGTTGGCTGCCTTACCTGGTGCGAATGCGATGCCTGCCTCACGGAAGACGTGAACTGCATCCGGAGTACATGGCATATTTGCGCCTTCGGCAACATAGCGTACGCCGTTGTTCTTCAGCAGCTGTGCCGATTCGCCATCCAGCTCATTTTGGGTTGCACAAGGAAGTGCGACATCTGCTTCAACTTCCCAGATATTGCCGCCTTCGACGAACTTCACGCCGGCTTCCTGCGCATAGGAGTTAATTCGCTCGCGACGGTTTTCCTTGATGTCCTTCAGGAGGTCAACATCGACACCTTCTGGGGTCAAGATGTAGCCAGAAGAGTCAGACATAGCAACGACAGTTGCACCGTGCTCTTGCGCCTTTGCCGCAGCGTAGATAGCAACGTTGCCGGAGCCAGAGACGATGACCTTCGCACCGCTTAAGGCTTCACCGTGGGTGCGCATCATCTCTGCGGTTAGATAAACAGTGCCGTAGCCGGTTGCCTCGGTACGTACCAACGAGCCGCCCCAAGTCAAGCCTTTACCGGTGAGCACACCAGACTCGTGCTGGTTAGCAAGGCGACGATACTGGCCAAAGAGGAAACCAATTTCACGGCCGCCGACTCCGATATCGCCAGCAGGAACGTCGCGGTACTCGCCGATGTGGCGGTGCAGCTCGGTCATGAAAGACTGGCAAAAGCGCATGATTTCCAGCTCGGACTTACCCTTTGGGTCAAAGTCGGAGCCACCCTTGCCGCCCCCAATTGGCAGGCCGGTCAGGGAGTTTTTGAAGATTTGCTCGAAGCCTAGGAACTTAATGATGCCAAGGTTTACCGATGGGTGGAAGCGCAACCCACCCTTGTATGGGCCCAAAGCGGAGTTGAACTGTACGCGGAAGCCACGGTTGACCTGAACTTGGCCATTGTCATCAATCCATGGAACGCGGAAGATCAGCTGACGCTCTGGTTCACACAGGCGCTCCACCAGTCCGTAGTCAGCGTAGTGCGGGTTCTTGCCCAAAACGATCTTCAGCGAGTCCAAGACTTCTGAGACTGCTTGGTGGAATTCTGGTTCTCCAGCATTGCGCTTGAGAAGCTTGTCATAGTACTCAGAAATCTTGTTATCCACGTTCATAATGGACCCTTCCTTACACGTTAAAGGCAGTGCTTCTTTATTAAGATGCTCTTTCTACAGGCAACTGACAACAGGTTTATATCGGTTGATAGAAACTAATTTACCTATTGGATGACCAATATCGCAAGCAGCAAAGGTAAGTGGGCATATTTGGGCATGCAAACCAACAGTTATAATCAGGGGCATGCTCATTGTCATCGCCCCTGACTCATTCAAGTCCACCGCCACAGCTGCGGAGGCCGCACGCGGCATCGCCCAAGGCGTCGTGGAGATTTTTCCTCAGGCTACGGTTAAACAAATTCCTATGGCCGATGGTGGAGAAGGAACCGCAGAAGTCATTGCACAGACTTTAGCTGCGGCTCAATCTGGGCCCGGGGTGGAAAAAATTGAACTTCCCACCACTGATGCTCGCGGAAGGCTCACCACGGCGCACTATTTCTTGCACGGCGATACCGCCTATATCGATGTCGCAGCAGCATCAGGTCTGCCGGCGGTTGAAGATGACTTGGACGTCCGTCACGCAGATACCTACGGCACCGGGGTTTTGATCGCGGATGCTGAAACCCGCGGCGCAAAACATATCGTGTTAGGTCTTGGCGGCTCAGCTACCGTCGATGGTGGTATGGGAATCATCACTGCTTTAGGTGGTGCCCCGCTTGATGAGCGCGGGCTACCTTTGCCGAAAGGTGGCGCGCCGCTAGTAGTACTCGATGCGATTGACACCGCGCAGCTTAATATCAAGGCCGCGGCCTTAAAATACACCCTGTTGGCAGATACCACGTGCCCACCGCTTCACGCAGCGAGCATGTATGGCCAACAAAAAGGCGCTTCAGTGGAGGATATCCCACTGCTTACCGGCGCCTTGATGAAATTGTGTGAGGTCACGGGCATCGACGTCGAGCGCGAAGGTTTTGGTGCCGCAGGATCCATTCCGGTCGGGCTGACTTGGCTGTCGTCTCTGCTTTATGGCTCCGAGAGCAATATTTCACTGGAGCCCGGCGCGCACCACGTGGCAGATGTGCTCGGTCTTCGCAGTTTGCTTGCCGATGCCAAGGCGTCCAACCAGCCAGCTCTCATCATTACTGGCGAGGGCGCTTTCGATGAGCAGTCGTTGACCGGCAAGGTAGTGGGCACCATCGCAGAAATCGCGGAGGATGCTGATGCCACTTTGGCGATTGTGGCCGGCCGGATGGATTCTCCGGAACCTAAAGGTGCGCTGTCCGCGCAGCTTTCGCAGCAGGGCACGATGCACGAGCAGCTCAAAGAAGCTGGCCGTGCAATCGCCGAAAAGTTCGCCGCTTCCCTCGCTTAGCGGTGAGCGCTTTAGCGGCTCACCGTTAGCGGCTAACCGCCAACGCCCACGGGAAGATGGCAGGCAATTCATGTGCCTTTTCATCTTCCAGCAATACCCAGTCCTTCGGCAGTACAGCGTGAGGGGTGAGCAAGCGGCCGAGCACCATGCCAAGCTCATTCAGGGAGCCTTTAACGCCTTCGAGCTTGATGAGGTAGCGGTAGACGCCTGCGTCTTCGAGGTCATGGTCATCGTGTTCATCGCGGTAGGTTTGGCGCAGTTGTTCTTCCATACCCTCAGGCAGACGTGGGGTATCGTTAATATTTACCTCTGCGGAGTCGATGCGCTGTGCTGTTACCAGGCGCTTTAGAGCTTCTTCAAACACTTCACCGACCTGCTTCGACTGAGCATGTGGGACTAAAACATCAAACTGAATACGTGACATAAAAGTAAGCGTACCCTAAGCAAAAAGATGGATCATGCCTCACCCGAATAATATTTCTGAAATCCTGAAATCACACACTGCGGACCTGAAATGGCAGCGTGAATTTTATGAGGATCTACACCAGCATCCTGAGCTTTCGCACCACGAAGAACGCACCGCGGCACAGATTGAGCAAAAGCTGCGCGAGTTTGATTGTGAGCTGATCACCGGCATCGGTGGCTTTGGCATGGCAGCAATTTTCCGCAGTGACGCCGAAGGGCCGACGGTGTTGATGCGCGCTGATTTTGATGCTTTGCCTATCACCGAAGAAACCGGCGTGGATTTCGCTTCCACCAATGGCAATATGCATGCCTGCGGTCACGATATGCACGCTACTGCCCTACTTGGTGCATGTGCCGTTATTGATTCGCTGCGCGGACAATGGTCTGGCACTTTCATCGCGCTTTTCCAACCAGCAGAAGAAACTTCCGATGGGGCAAAGCGCATGATTGCCGATGGACTCATCGACAAGCTGCCCCGCCCTGATGTGTGCCTTGCACAACACGTCATGCCAGGTCCGGCTGGCCAGGTACAAGCTACCCCAGGACCGATTCTGGCGGGCTGTGATTCCATCCGCATCCGTATCGCGGGACGCTCCGCGCATGCCTCAATGCCGGATAAATCCATTGACCCTACTTTGATTGCCGCGATGATTGTCGTGCGCCTGCAAGCGATTGTCGGCCGCGAGGTGCCTCCAGGGGAATTCTTCGTCATCTCTGTCGGCGAGCTACATTCCGGCGATAAAAATAACATCATCCCAGATTCAGCTGAGCTCGTGCTCAATACCCGGTACTACGACCCTGCCTTGGCAGAGCGCGTGTACGAAGCTTTGCACCGCGTGGTGGAGGCAGAGTGTGCGGCATCGGCAAGCCCGGCGAAACCGACCTTTGAATACTTCGCGCACGGTGAGGTCACCGATAATGACCCAGCCACTGCGCTTGCCGTCCGTGAGGTCTTCGACGGCGTCTTTGGCGACAAGGTAGTCGATGCCACCCCAGCAACCGCTTCCGAGGATTTCTGCTACCTGCCACAGGCCTGGGGCGTGCCGTATTACTTCTGGTTAGTTGGTTCTACTCCCGAAGAGCTTTTGGATAACCCACCGGTTAACCACCAGTCCAACTTCATCCCGGACTATGACCCAACCGTGGAAGCATCGACTACTGCCGGTGCTGCCGCGGTGCTGACCTTTTTGGCGAAGAGCTAAGCGCTAAAACCGTTCAGATGTAGTTGTCCAGCAATAAGTGCGCTGAGCAATTAGGCTTCAAGGAGATATCTCTTAAGAAACCTCACCTTAAGGACAACTCATCTCATGAAAAGTTCTCACTTTGCTCAGTCTGCACCGGGGCATATTCGCGCTGCAGCCGGTGTCTCCCCTGTCTCTGCCACCAACCGCAAGGCATGGTCCGGGCTGTCTTCTGCGGTGATGGAAAAAATTGCAGACGATTGGGAAAAGACCAAAAAGGCCTATGCTCAGGGTCGTCAGCAGCACTATTTTTCTGCCGAATTCTTGCAAGGTCGTGCGCTTTTGAATAACCTCACCAACCTTGAATTGGTGGATGAGGCCAAGGCGGTCATGGAAGATACCGGCCACGAACTTGTCGATGTCCTTGAGGCCGAACCCGATGCTGCCCTCGGCAATGGTGGTTTGGGGCGTTTGGCGGCGTGCTTTCTCGACTCGGCGGTAACCTCCGACTACCCCGTCACCGGCTATGGCCTGTTGTACCGCTACGGGCTTTTCCGTCAGTCTTTTGAGCAGGGTTTCCAAAAGGAAGAGCCGGATGCGTGGATGGAAAATGGTTATGATTTCATCGTCCGCCGCGCATCTGAGCAGTGGCGCGTGCATTTCGATGACATGGATGTCCGCGCTATCCCCTATGACATGCCGATTACGGGCTACGACACCAAAAACGTAGGCACCTTGCGTTTATGGAAAGCCGAGCCCATCGCTGAGTTCGACTATGACGCTTTTAATTCCCAGCGCTTTACCGAAGCGATTGTGGAGCGCGAAAAAGTCATGGATATCTGCCGCGTGCTCTATCCCAATGACACCACCTATGAAGGCAAAGTACTGCGCGTGCGCCAGCAGTACTTCTTTGTCTCTGCCTCGCTGCAGGAGATGATTTCCAGCTTCATTAGCCACCACGGTGATGACTTAACCCAGTTTGCGAAGTTCAATTCCATCCAGCTCAATGACACCCACCCAGTACTCGCTATCCCTGAGCTATTGCGCATTTTGCTCGATGAGCACGGCATGGGTTGGGACGAAGCCTGGGAAGTTGTGACCCAGACTTTTGCTTATACCAACCACACCACGTTGGCTGAAGCACTAGAGACCTGGGAAGTATCTATCTTCCAGAAGCTGTTTTGGCGTATCTGGGAGCTAATTGCCGAAATCGATCGTCGCTTCCGTGAAGATATGGCTGGACGTGGCCTTGACCAGGGACGCATTGAGTACATGGCGCCGGTGTCCAATGGGCATGTGCACATGGCGTGGATTGCGTCCTATGCGGCATATTCCATCAATGGTGTTGCGGCTTTGCACACGGATATCATCAAGGCGGAGACCCTGCGCGAGTGGCATGAACTGTGGCCGGAGAAATTCAACAATAAGACCAACGGCGTAACCCCAAGGCGTTGGCTGAAGATGTGCAACCCCGGCTTATCGGATTTGCTTACCCGCTTGAGCGGCTCTGACACGTGGGTGACCAACCTCGGCGACCTGCAAAAACTACGTACCTACGCCAATGATGATGCGGTCATGGCTGAGTTGATGGAGATAAAACGCGCCAACAAGGTCGAGTTTGCCACCTGGGTAAGCCAGCACCAAGGCGCAGAAGTAGACCCCGATACCATCTTCGATGTGCAGATCAAGCGTCTGCATGAGTACAAGCGCCAGCTGATGAATGCTCTGTACATTCTGGATCTCTACTTCCGCATCACCCAGGACGGCGAAGAAGTGCCACCACGTACTTTCATCTTCGGTGCCAAAGCTGCGCCTGGATATGTGCGCGCAAAGGCAGTTATCAAGCTGATAAATACCATCTCTGAGCTCGTCAACAACGACGAGCGCACCCGCGATGTCATCCGCGTGGTCTTTGTAGAAAACTACAACGTCTCCCCTGCCGAAAAGATCATCCCAGCCGCCGATATTTCTGAGCAGATCTCGACTGCCGGTAAAGAAGCTTCCGGTACTTCCAACATGAAGTTCATGATGAATGGTGCATTGACCTTGGGCACTTTGGATGGCGCGAATGTCGAAATCGTTGAGGCTGTGGGCGATGAGAATGCGTATATCTTTGGTGCGAAGAATGAAGAGCTACCCGGTCTGCGAGAGAACTACAACCCGGGCGAGCTTTATAACTCAGTGCCAGGGCTTGCTCGCGTGCTCGATGCGCTTGTCGACGCCACCTTAGGCTCCGAAAACGCCGGCCTCTTCGGTGATATCCGCTCCGGTCTGCTGGATGGCTATGGGATTCACGCCCAAGATACCTACTATGTGCTCGGTGATTTCACTGATTACCGCACCACCCGCGATGCCATGGCCCAGGACTACGTCGATGACAAGCTAGCGTGGGCGCGCAAGTGCTGGATCAATATCTGCGAGTCTGGCCGCTTCTCCGCGGACCGCACGATTGCGGACTATGCCGAGCATGTATGGAAGATCGTCCCGACTCCCATTTCCTCGCCTGCAGATTCTTCGACCGCTGAGCCTGATAAAGCGGCCGGCGAAGCTCCTGCTGCGCGCTCGTTGGAGAAGAAAAAGCGCCGGTTTTTCGGTTAAAATAGTTTAGTTCCGAATTACTCACGCGGTGGGTTTTCCACCGCTACAGTAATGTCCATGACCGATTGGATTAATACCTGCTTTATTCGGGGTGGCACCAGCAAAGGGCTATTCTTTAACGCAGCCGACCTACCAGCTGATGAAGCGGAAAGGGACGCTGCGTTATGTCTTTTCATGGGCTCCCCGGACCCGCATGGACGCCAGCTCAACGGCATGGGCGGCGGGATATCCTCGCTATCTAAGGTCATGTTGGTTGAAGCCAGCGCGCGTGAAGGTATTGATGTAGATTACACCTTCGGCCAAGTCGAAGTCGGTACCGCGCACATTGATTATTCGGGCAATTGCGGCAACCTGTCCTCAGGTGTTGTGCCTTTTGCGCTGGAAGCCGGCATCATTGACTCCGACGATGGCACTCAAGAATTTACTCTGTTTAATACCAACACGTCCAAGACAGTAAAAGTGGGCTTGGAGGTCAAAGATGGTCGCGCAGCAATCTCCGGTGATGTGGAACTGCCAGGGGTTGCTGGCACGGGATCCGCGATTACCTTGACCTATCCGCATCCTGCTGGCAGCCGTACCGCGGGGCTTTTGCCCACTGGTTCTCCTACTACCGTCTTCGATCACGATGGCGCGGCAATTACAGTGTCCTTGGTGGATTCCACCTTGCCCGTTGTCATTGTGCGCGCGGACGATGTCGGACTAACTGGTACAGAGCTTCCTTCAGCCATCGACGCGAACAAGCCCTTGATGTCATTGCTCGAACGATTGCGGCAAGCAGGCGCACAAACCATGGGCTTTTCCACATGTCCTGAGGTGGTGCCCAAGATCGCGATTGTTGCGCGGCCGCAAAATTCGACCATCTTGGATGGCTCGCAATTAGATGCCGAATCTGTCGACATCATGGTGCGCATGATTTCCATGGGCAAAGCTCACCTCGCGGTTCCAGGAACGGGAGCGATGTGTGTTGCTGCAGCCGCTGCAGTACCTGGCACCGTGGTTTCCGAGATTACGGGCCAGCTCACCCATACCCGCCTGGGCACGCCTTCCGGCGCGGTTATCGCTGCGGCGAACTACGACAACGGCGAGCTAACATCAACCTCGCTGATTCGCACCGCCCGAATACTAATGCGCGGACAGGTTCCGCTAGTAACTTCCCCCACGCAACACTAGAGCCGCTAACTCACAGTGAGCTAGCGGCTTTAAGCGAGGCGGTGATTAGCTAACGTCTTCGCCGAGTTCGTGTGCGTGAATCATGTTGGTATTTCCAGCAATACCAGCCGGGGTACCCGCTACAACGACGACCAAGTCGCCTTCTTCGTAGTCTTCCATTCCCAGCAGTGCCTTATCCATCGCCAACATCATTGCGTCGGTGGATTCCACATCCTTGGTCAAGAAGGTCTGCGCACCCCACGTCAGCGCGAGCTGGGAACGCACGGCTTCATGTGGAGTAAAGACCAACAGCGGCAAGTGCGAGTGCAAACGAGCAACGCGCTTAGCCGTGTCACCCGAGGTGGTGAAAGCTACGATTGCCTTCGCATTCAGACGCTCGGCAATATCACGCGCCGAGTAGGAAATAACGCCACGCTTGGTACGTGGAACATGCGATAGCGGTGGCACGCGGCCATCGGTCTCTGCACGCTGCACGATGCGCGCCATGGTGCGCACCACGTTGTGCGGGTCAACGCCCACAGAAGTCTCACCAGAGAGCATAACGGCATCTGCACCATCGAGTACCGCGTTCGCGACATCCGATGCCTCCGCGCGAGTTGGGCGGGAGTTTTCAATCATGGAATCCAGCATCTGGGTTGCCACGATGACGGGCTTCGCATTCTCGCGAGCAATCTGCACGGCACGCTTTTGTACCAGTGGAACCTGCTCCAGTGGGACCTCAACGCCTAGGTCACCACGAGCAACCATGACGGCGTCGAAGGCCAAGATGATGGATTCAAGCGCATCAACCGCTTCCGGCTTCTCCAGCTTCGCGATGACAGGAACGCGACGGCCTTCCTCATCCATAATCGCGTGAACCAGGTCAATATCAGCAGGCGAACGCACGAAAGACAAAGCGATAAAGTCTACGCCCAGCTTCAAAGCAAAGCGCAGGTCCGCGATATCCTTCTCACTCAACGCTGGCACGGAAATATCCATGCCAGGCAAAGATACGCCCTTGTTGTTAGAGACTGGTCCGCCTTCGGTCACGCGGCAGACAACATCGTTGCCATCGACTTCGATGCACTCAATGGCTACCTTGCCGTCATCGATAAGCAGGCGATCGCCCGGCTTGGCATCCTTCGCGAGGTTCTTATAGGTCGTGGAGACACGATCGTGGGTACCTTCGACATCCTCGACGGTAATGCGCACGATTTCATCGTTATCCCACTGTTCCGCGCCATTAACAAAGCGGCCTAGGCGGATCTTCGGGCCTTGCAAGTCCGCCAGGATGCCCACTGCACGGCCGGTAGCGTCGGTTGCAGAACGTACCCAGTGGTAGTTCTGTTCATGATCGGAGTGGTCGCCGTGGGAGAAGTTAAGACGGGCAACATTCATGCCGTCTTGAACAAGACGTAAAATGGCGTCCTCGCTGGCGACAGCGGGGCCCAGAGTACAGACAATTTTTGTTCTTCTATCCAGCATATGAGTGCCTTACCTCTTTATCTCTAGCGGTATTCAACGTGTCCCAACTTACCCGTGTTTTAAAGCTGCTGCCATTACTTTCGCCACCAACAAGGCAAAAAGAATCAAACAGAAACAAAAGTACCCGGTAGGACTGTTTTACTGTTTCGGATATGGATGCAGGTTTTTACCAGCGCTCGAGCTCTCTAGGCCCTCTGCGGCGGTTTCTTTTTCTGCTGCGAGCTTGGCCTGGTATTTCGGATCGACTTCCTCCGGTGTTTCCTGTCCTTTCTTGAGGCTCAGGAAGACAATGACGCCGATGACAAAGACGACGACGGAGACAATCGCGTTGATGCGGAAGCCAAAGATCATGGTTGCTTCATCGGCGCGCATATTTTCAATGAAGAATCGGCCCAGCGTGTAGCCTGCGACATACAGCGCGAAGACCCGGCCGTGGCCGAGCTTCCAGGCTTGGTGCGCCCACAGCAAAAACAAGCAGACTAAAATATTCCAGATCAGCTCATAGAGAAATGTTGGGTGCACAGACGCGATAACCTCACCGGTCGAGACGCCTGATACGGGCGCGTTGCGTCCAGCTTCATCCACGCGGTAGTAGATATCCAGCGCCCATGGAACGGTGGTCTCTGCGCCGTAGAGTTCCTGGTTAAACCAGTTACCCAGTCGGCCAATCCCCTGTGCGAGCACTAGGCCTGGTGCCACGGCATCAGCGAATGGCCCTAGCGGGATGCCCTTGACCTTAAACATCACCCACACGGCAATGGTTCCAAGTGCCACCGCACCCCAGATGCCCAATCCACCGTTGGTAATTTTTAGCGCATCCACGGGGTTGCAGTCGGCGCAGAAATACTTATCGTAATCAGTGGCGACGTGGTAGATTCGCCCGCCAATAATGCCGGCGGGGATGATGACGATGGCGGCATCCCACACCGTGTCGGAGTTGCCGCCCATCGCGGTATACCGACGCTGCGTTAACCACAGGGCAACTAAAATACCCACGATAATGCACAGGGCATAAGCGCGAATGGGAAGTGGTCCAAGGTGCCACACGCCTTGCGGCGGAGAGGGAATATTAGCCAAAATCATCGTTTGCACATGCTTCAGTGTGCCACAAACGAATAGAGCTTTGGCACTAGACCTTGCGCGATGGGCACGCTGGGTGCTGGCCTGTAGCGACCAAGCTGCGCGCCATAGCCGATGGGCTTTGCGCTGTCATTACTGATTCCCCGACCATGATGGCATCCGCCCCAAAGGATGCGTACTTTAATAATTCTTTCGAAGTTTGAACCCCACCCACGGCAATGCGGATTACGCTTTCTGGCAACCCCGGCACAATATCCGCAAAAGCTTCTCGATGCAGCTCATCTGATGTCACCGACCATGCATTAACGCCTACGACCGTTCCCCCGGCTTGAATGGCGCGGTCGACTTCTTGTGGATCGCGCACTTCTAACAGTGCGACCATCCCTAAAGATTCTGTGCGATCCAGCAGAGATTCCAAGCGGGCTTGTTCTAAGACAGCGACCTGCAAGGTGACAACATCTGCGCCATAACATCGTGCTTCATGGATTTGATACGGGTCCACGATGACATCGCGGCAGACCATGGGCACGGTTGTGGCTTCGCGCGCTGCTGCCATATCTTCTAAAGAGCCGTGGAACCGGCGCCTTTCGGTCTGACATGCCATCAGATGCACGCCAACTTCTTCAAGCTTGGTGGCAAGGCTTGCCATAGCCTGCGGCGATTCGAGATTGGCGATTGGCCCTTTGAAAGGCACTGCGCGTTTTAATTCGGTAATTACTGAGCAGCCAGTACGCAATAGCGCGGCGCGTGCATCGCGCGGTGGAGCCATGCTGCGCGAGCGGGCTTTAACATCTTGGAAGGACACCACTGCCTCGCGAGCTGCGACATCATCAAGAGCTGCGCGCAAAATATTTTCCACAGCAATCGGGGCTGGCACTGGCACACCTCCCGTTTCCGAAGTCAAGATAAATGAAGTCTAAATCACATCTAGGTTATCGGTTGAAGCTATGGAAAATGAAATCGTGCACTATTTCTGGTGGGGCAAATCCGTGGGATCAATATCTGCATCGAGAGCATCCCACATCACGCGCCCAGAATCCGGGGAATTGCGCAGGTCTTCGGCCAAAGCCTCTTCACGCGCGGCCGAAGTCTCATACTTGTGGGAACGGGGTTTGTCTCCCCCCGGCTGCATCGCCAAGAGCACACCGCCGAATACTGCGGCAGCGCCAGCCGCTACCGCGCAGATGGGACCAAGCTGGGCAACATCGACAGAAACCACCTGCGCCCAGGAAGAAATGGTGACATTGTCCACAGCATTTTGATTAGCTTCACTTGCTTGCAGCAAGTTCTGCGCGCGCTGGGGATCAGCACCACGGGTAAGCAATTGCAGCGGCCCCCACGCCACCGCGGCGCCGGCCAGGGCGGCAATGATGCCGACGATGCGGCGACCAATTCGGCGCAAAGCAAGTCCTGCGAGCACGCCTGCCAAAAGCAGCAGAGTCAGGCCCATGAGCTCTAGCGACCAGAAGCTGCCAATCAAAGGCAAGGTCTGCGCGCCTGAAAGCTCATCTTCTACGTGCGCTGTAACCCAAGTAGCGCGGGATGACAGCCACAAGACAATCGCGGCTATGGCAAAAAGTAGGGGGCCAATACGCCTGCCCATAAAAAGATCACTTCTCCTTAAGAAGGATTCTTAGGTTGTGGGGAAAGCAAGTCATCTGCATCAAAGCAGGTCCGATCACCCGTATGGCAGGCACCACCGGACTGACGAACAGTCAGCAAAATGGTGTCTCCATCACAATCTAGTCGTGCACCGATTACCTCTTGTACATTGCCAGAGGTCTCCCCTTTCACCCAATATCCATTACGCGAGCGAGAGAAATAGGTGCCCTTGCGGGTGTGCAAAGAATGCGCCAGCGCGTGGTCATCCATCCACGCCATCATCAGTACTTCGCCGGTGTCTGCCTGCACAATTGCAGGAACCAAGCCTTGTTCATTGCGTTTTAAACGCGCGGCAATATCCGGTGCCAGGTCATAGTCTGCTGGGCTTGTGGTGTGATTTGTCACTAGCGCACCTCATATCCAGCATATGAAAGCTCTTGCTTTACTTCGGCAATCGTAACTTCCTGGAAGTGGAAAATTGAAGCTGCCAGCACAGCTTGGGCACCGGCTTCGACAGCTGGTGGGAAATCGGCGGCTTTGCCTGCACCACCGGAAGCGATGACTGGCACGGTAACTACCTCACGCACGGCCTTGAGCATCTCAATATCAAAGCCGCCCCGGGTGCCATCGCCGTCCATGGAGTTCAGCAAAATCTCGCCTACTCCCAGCTCTTCGCCACGACGTGCCCATTCCAAAGCATCTAAACCAGCAGACTTGGTGCCACCGTGCGTGGTGACTTCATAGCCGGATGGCTGCTCTGCGGAACGGCGCGCGTCGACAGATAACACGATGCATTGCGAGCCGAAGATATCAGCCAGCTCGCGCAAAAGCTCCGGACGTGCAATCGCAGAGGTATTAACGGAGACCTTGTCGGCACCGGCACGGAGCAACTCGCGAACGTCGTCAGCTGAGCGCACTCCACCGCCGACAGTCAGCGGGATAAAGACCTGGTCGGCGGTACGGCGCACCACATCCAACATGGTTCCGCGTCCGTGCTTGGAAGCAGAGACATCCAAAAAGGTCAGTTCATCTGCGCCGAGTTCGTTATAGCGTTGCGCAAGTTCGACTGGATCCCCAGCATCGCGCAGGTTTTCAAAGTTCACGCCTTTAACAACACGGCCCTGATCAACATCGAGGCACGGAATAACGCGAATTGCCACAGCCATGGCAAGCTCCTTTTAAAATAAGTTTTGTTTTAAATCTATACCTGGCGGGTTCCCACGCCAGTACGCTTGATGGATTCAAGGATGGTGGCATGGACCTGTTCCGTGCCGACCACCAGGCCATGCGAAAAGGCCGTCCAGGGGTTGCCTTCAGGATCAGTGGCAACTCCGCCGACTGCCTGGATAAACAGTGCGCCCGCGGCGTTATCCCACGGGTGCGGAGAAAAGTTCACCGCGCCGTCAAAAACACCTTGCGCAACGAATGCTGAATCCAAGCACACCGAGCCGGTCATGCGTGGGCGCAAGCCCACGCTCCGGAGATCATCGAAAAGCGGTGTCGGCAGATGCGAAGAACACCCAATGTGCCCGCGGGAATCTTCAAAAGGCAAGGCATCTTCCCCACCGCCAAAGCCGGACTCCAAACCACCCAGAGTGCGCAGCTCCATCCCTTCTGCTGCGACTAGACGCCGCTTGAGCAGCGGGAAATTAGCAATCGCAACAATAGGTCGTGCCTCATGCACCAAAGAAACCACTGTGCCGCACAAAGGATTGCCCGCGGCATAGTTCGCGGTGCCATCAACTGGATCCACAACCCACGCGGTCTGATTCAAATCGGCGTTGCCGCCACCTTCTTCGCCATAGACTGGGATGCCGGTGAGCTGGGTGAGCGAGCTGCGCAGATGAGCCTCGATTGCCAAATCTACTTCGGTGGCAAAATCGCCCTCGCCTTTAAACCTAGCGGGTGGGGCGCCTAAGCCATCGATGAAAAGTTGTTCGACATCATCAACCACGGCTTCAGCAATGGCAACCAGCTCTAGCGGTGAGGTCATTCGCGAGACTCCAGCAAATCAATGGGGGTTTCTTCCGGTAATGGCTCTACCTTAGTCACTGCGTCAAGCGCTGTCGCGAGATCGAAGCGGCCTTCATATAAAGCTTTGCCAATGATCGCCGAGTCGATGCCTTCATTTTCATAGCGCGCCAGCTCCAAAACGTCATCCAAGGTCGAAATTCCACCGGAGGCGACAATCTTGGCATCAGTGGCCATGGCAACATCACGCAAAAGCTCAACATTTGGCCCCGTCAAGGTGCCATCTTTCGACACATCGGTGACTACAAAGCGGCTGCATCCTGCTGCGTCGAGGCGTTCAAGTACTTCCCACAGGTCGCCACCATCAGAGACCCAGCCATTGCCGCGGGTACGCCACTGGCCATCGATATTGCGAACGGCGATATCCACAGCAATCTTCTCGCCGTATTCTGCCAACACGCGCGCGATCCACTCTGGGTTTTCTAGGGCCGCGGTACCAATATTGACCCGCTGCACGCCGGTATCCAATGCACGCTTTAACGATGCATCATCGCGGATACCCCCGGTGAGCTCTACCTTGATGTCCAGGTTGGAGATGACTTCTGCCATCAGCTCATGGTTGGAGCCGCGGTTAAACGCCGCATCCAAGTCCACAAAGTGCAGCCACTGCGCACCTTGCTCCTGCCATTTCAGCGCCGATTCCAATGGGGTGCCATAAGACTTTTCGGTTCCGGCCTCTCCTTGGTCCAAGCGGACGGCCTGGCCGTCAACAACATCTACTGCGGGCAATAAAGTAAAGGTCATGGTGCTATATCCTACCTAGAGTTGTTCCAACCAGTTACGCAAGAGGTGCAATCCAGCCTCGCCGGATTTTTCAGGGTGAAATTGGGTGGCCCACAAAGGACCATTTTCCACCGCAGCCACAAACGGATCTTTCTCATGCTGCGCCCACGTCACCGTAGGTGGCGTGGTGATTTCAGTTTCTAATTCCCAGCGGCGCACGCCGTATGAGTGCACGAAATAAAAGCGGGTATCTTCATCGAGGCCGGCAAAAAGTTGTGAATCTTTTTCCATCTTCACGGTATTCCAGCCCATGTGCGGCAAGACTTCCGCATCGAGGCGTTCCACCAGGCCTGGCCACTCCCCGCAGCCTTCGGTGTGGATGCCGTGCTCGTTGCCGGCATCGAAAAGCACCTGCATACCCACACAAATTCCTAGAACCGGACGGCCACCCGCCAGGCGCTGGCCGATGATGCGCGGTCCGTGAATCGCGCGCAGGCCTGCCATGCACGCGGCATACGCACCCACACCTGGTACCAACAGGCCATCAGTTTCTACCGCGACTTTCGGATCGGATGTTACGGTCACATTCGCCCCAACATGTTCTAAAGCACGCTGAGCACTTCGCAGATTTCCGGCTCCGTAATCAAGGAGGGCTACGGATTTCGAAGTCATTATTTATTTTTCCTTTCGCAGGCGCTTGAGGCGAGCTTTAATATTGTCGTATTCAGTTACACGGTGTTTACCAACAACGTAGTCCAAGCTGGTCAGTCCCACTCCGATGAGGATGACCACGGCACCGGCGGCATAACCACCAGCGTAGCCAGCACCGGCTACCACGCCCGCAAACACAATGGAGCCGACACCGGTACCGCCATCATAAGAGATATTCCACAGCGCAGAGGCTTCAGAAGAGCGGGTACGCGGTAGGCGCTGGAACATCGACAGCAAAGCTTCTTGTTGCACCACACCAAAGCCAATGCCAAATAGCGCGGCGGCAACAACCAGCCACCACACCGACCAGCCCGCAAGGATCGCCGCAGCCATCAGTGCCATGCCAACAAAGGATGTGAGCTGGCCAGGGATGTAGAGGCGTCCGGCTTCACCGAAACGGTCGGCGGCAGAGCCGGCAAAATAGCGCGAGACCATCGCGGAACCACCGACGATGGAGAGCATGATGCCGCCCAAAGTCGCACCGGTGACAGGGTCAATATCGGTCACGGTTGCTGGCAAGAAAGACGAGACCAGACCGTAGCTCATCGAAATTGTGCTAAGTCCCAACGCTGGCACCAAGACCAGTTTCCAGATGGAAACGCGTGGGCGTGCACTTTCGCTTGTCGATGCCCCCTCAGTTTCCGTCCTGGGATGGATATCCGGGATTCTAAAGACCATCCCAACTGCGATAACCGCTATGACTGCAGCGGTGATGTAGGTGACCTCGTAGCCCAGCGAGGAAGACATGTACAGACCAATGGGCAAGAAGACCATTTGCGCAGCACCGACAAAGACTCCGAGCACGCCGGTGGCTTTGCCGAGGTATTTCAGCGGCACTAGCTCCGCCATGAGCGCAGATTCCGCAACGGTCAGCGCACCAAAACCGGTGCCACGCAGAGCCGAAAACAGCAAGACCGCCCATGCTTCTGTTCCCAAGAGGTGTCCCAATGCAGGCACACCGAGCATGAACGCTGATACCGCCATCAATCGGCGGTAACCGAACTTCCGCAGCATCCACGGTGTGAAAATCTGTGTGAGAACAGTCGCGGCCATGAAGATACCGGTGGATGCACCCGCTAGAGCTGGTGAACCGCCGGCTTCAATGACCTGCGTTGGAACAACTGGAAGCAAGATCGACCAAGCGCCAAAAGCTGCTGCCACGGCCACCATCGTTGGTGCGAAACCAGGAACCTTCCACAAGGTGACCTTTTCAGGAGCCTGGGTGGCATCTGGCCCTAGCTTCGGCGCAGGGGTTGTGGCGTCATCGAGGGAGTGAAGTCGATTGCGGTTGAAGCTCTTGCTGTTTTTAGCCAATTATTGCATCTCTCCTATCATCCACGCGATTGCGGCACCAGCTGCGGCTAGAGCCAAGACTGCTGCCATAACTGTCCAAAATTTTGAACCTTGCTTATAGGCGCTCCAGGCTCCTCCGACTAGCATGCCGGCAACCATAAACATCAAAATTACAGCGAGGTACACGGCGGAGTCTACAGAGCTCCCTTAGTAGAAGGTATCCCAGTTTGCCGTGGGTCACTTTCTACTGCCTGGCGCAGCGCACGCGCTACAGCCTTGTACTCCGCTTCGGTGATGTGGTGCGGGTCGCGGCCATAACGCACATTGACGTGCAAGGTGGTTTGTGAGTGAATCGCAAAGGTCTCAAAAAAGTGCCGGTTAATCACCGTGGCATAGTGCCCGCCGATGATCTGCCAATCTAAGTTTTCCGGCTCGCCATTCATGACGTAGTACGCACGGCCAGAAATATCAATGACAGCTTCAACTAGTGCTTCATCCATCGGCAAAAGCTGCGAGCCAAAGCGGCGAATGCCCTTCTTATCGCCAATGGCATCAGCAAAAGCGCGACCTAAAACAATCGCGGTGTCTTCCACGGTGTGGTGCGCATCGATTTCAATATCGCCGTGCGCCTTGACCGTCAGGTCAAAGCTGCCGTGGGTAGCGAAAGCCGTGAGCATGTGATCGAAAAACGGCAAGCCCGTGGAAATGTCTGATTTTCCGGTGCCATCGAGGTTGATTTCCACGCGGATATCAGATTCCGAGGTCTTGCGCTCAGCTGCGCCAATTCTTTGTGTCATTTTAGATCTCCTTAACAATCGCAGCTGCTGCCTCCAAGAAGGCATCATTTTCTTCCGGTAAACCAATGGTGGTGCGCAAAAAGCCAGTAATGCCGACATCCCGAATCAGCACGTCGCGTTCCAGGAATTTCTTCCACGCTTCGTGCTGATCTTCAAATTCGCCAAAGAAGACGAAATTCGATTCACTCGGGATGACTTTGTATCCCAGCTTATTCAAGCTTTCAACCACGCGGATGCGTTCGGAAGACAGCTTCGCCACGGTCGATAACGTGTCTTCACTGTGACGCAGCGCGACCACCGCCGCCGCCTGCGTCAGGCTGGAGAGGTGGTACGGCAAGCGAACCAGCATCACGGCTTCAATAAACGCCGGAGCAGCAATGAAATAGCCGACGCGGCCACCAGCAAAGTCGAAAGCCTTCGACATGGTGCGCGAGACCACCAGCTTGGTGGGATATTTCTCCAGCAAGGTCACAGCGGATGGGCTGGGGCTAAATTCAGCATAAGCTTCATCGACAATCACAATGCCCGGGGCAGCCTGAATCAGGGTTTCGATATCAGCGAGACTGGTGACATCGCCCGTAGGATTATTTGGCGTGGTAATAAACACCACGTCGGGTGCATGCTTATCGATGCTTTCCAGCGCCTCGGTGATATCAATCGTGAAATCTTCAGCGCGTGGGCATTCGATAAATTCCGTCTGCGTTCCCCCACTTAAGATCGGGTGCATGGAATAAGACGGAGTAAAGCCTAGTGCCTTGCGTCCCGGGCCCGCGAAAGCTTGCAGTAGCTGCTGCAAAATTTCATTGGAGCCATTGGCCGCCCAGACTTGTTCCTTGGTGACTGCTACCCCAGTTTGCCCGGTGATGTAATTGGCCAGTGATTCCCGCAGCTCCACTGCGTCACGTTCTGGGTAGCGGTTGAGATCGCGGGCGATCTTGCGCACTTCTGCAATCAAATCCGCAATGAGTTCCTCAGACGGCGAGTACGGATTTTCATTGGTATTCAGTTGATAGGCCACGTGCAGCTGCGGTGCGCCGTAGGCAGACTTACCGCGCAGTTCATCGCGCAAAGGCAAGTCATCAACGCTCACGTTGGTAGAAGAATTATCAGTCATGAAAGTCCCTATCCTTTAGTTATCTTCTAAGCGAGCACGGATAGCTTCCCCGTGCGCTGGTAGATTTTCAGCATTAGAGAAGTTGACGACAGCGTCAGCTACTTCTGCTAGACCCTCGCGGCCGTATTCAACAATGTTGACCGGACGCAAGAAAGTCTGAGTGGACAGCCCCGCACTAAAGCGCGCAGTTCCCGACGTTGGCAGCACGTGGTTCGAACCTGCGGAGTAATCGCCCAGCGGCACAGGTGAATAATCACCGACGAAAATAGCGCCCGCGTGCTTGATGCGCTCTGCCACCGCGCGGGCATTTTCTGTCTGTACTTCCAAGTGCTCAGCCGCATAAGCATCGGCTACTTCAATGCCCTGCTCGATGTCATCGACAAGCACAATGCCCGACTGCTCCCCGCGCAACGCCTCTGCTGCACGCTCAGCGTTCGCCGTTGCGGTATAACGCTGCTCGATTTCCTTGGCGACAGCGTCGGCGAGGGTTTCCGAGTCGGTAATGAGCACGCTCGCTGCCATCGGATCGTGCTCAGCCTGCGAGATTAAGTCATAGGCAACATAGACCGGGTTCGCAGACGCATCGGCTAACACAGCAATTTCTGTAGGTCCTGCCTCAGAGTCTGTGCCGACCAGTCCACGCACCAGGCGCTTGGCGGCGGTAACAAAGATATTGCCTGGGCCGGTGACCATATCGACAGGTTCAAGCTCTGCCTCATCATCGCCATAAGCCAACAGCGCAATACCTTGCGCACCGCCAACAGCCCAGACCTCATCCACGCCCAAGATAGCGCAGGTAGCCAGGACCGTTGGGTGTGGCAGACCGCCGAATTCCTTCTGCGGCGGAGAGGCAACGATCAGGGTCGAAGCACCGGCTTCTTGTGCCGGCACTGTGTTCATAATGACTGAGGATGGGTACACAGCCTTGCCACCGGGAACGTAGAGGCCAACGCGCTCTACTGGGCGAAAGACCTCCGTGACAGACGCATCAGGGCCCAAAGAAGTAGTGTGCGATGCTGGCTTTTGCTCAGCGTGAACCTTGCGCACACGCTCAATGGAGACCTCGATGGCCTCTTTAATCTTTGGATCAAGCTGTTTGACCGCATCATCTAGGGCCTGTTGCGGCACGCGGATAGCCTCAGGGCGAATACCGTCGAACTGCTCGCAGTATTTCAGTGCCGCAGCTGCGCCACGATGTTGGATGTCATCGACTATGGGGGCGACTTTTTCCACGACGGAGGCGACCGAAACACCACCGCGAGGAATAATTCGGCGCAATTGGGAGGTAGTTAATTTCCGACCCCGGAGATCGATGACGCGCAGCATTGAGCAGGCCTTTCCAACGAGTATGTTTAGGTGCTTTAACCTATCATACGACCGCTATTGACCCGGCTGAAAATGGGCATCCCTTCCCACAGAATGGACACCCCTGAATCGCGTTTTAATACAGTGATCTAATACAGGGGCTGCCCGACCTCTGTCGGCACAGCTGCAGTTGCTTCTTCACCTGCGCTAGAGCTTTCAATCGTAAGGTACAACCCGGACCAGTAGACCAGCAGGCACACAAAGGGCGCAGCTGCCAGCCCTAACCCTGGATTGAAGCTGGGGACCCAGCTGACTTGGCTTCCTACTTCTGCTGTCACATCTGGCATCGTCGGTGCAATAAATCCTCCAACCAACCAAAAGGCCAGCGAGCCCAGCACTGTCAGCAGAGCCAGATACAGCATGGTTGCTAAACCGCGGCGGGATTTCGCGTATTTAAATACCCCGAAAGCTACTGCCCCAGCGAGCAGCGCCGTAGCCAGCACGAAGGCACCAAAGCCTTGGAATTGCGCATTAGAAGTTGTATCTATGGCAAAACCGCCGCCTTCCACTGCTGTTGCTGTCATCTCCGGGCGCCACAGGCCCCACAAGAGTCCGAAGACGGAAAAGACGATGAGGACTAATGCCAAAAGCCCCGCACCAAAGCCGACGGTGCGGGGAAAAGTTATACGTGCCACGAGAATAAAGAATAACTAATTAAACGGCTTAGTTACAGAACAGCCAGTTGCCGCTCTCATTCTTAAAGCGCATGACTGAGGTATCGACGCCTTCACCGGTGTTGACGGTAACAGTCGCAGAAGCAGTGTCGCCACTGACTGCAAGATCGTCGATGGACTGCACGCCCGCTGCGTTCCAGTTATCGCTGACCTGGTTCATTGGGATCTGTGGGAAGACGCTGTAGTCGACGTTGTGGAGGTCTGGGTTTTGCTCAAGCACCTGAGTACAGGTGTGCTCTGGGATGTAGCGCATGTAAGAGCGCATGTCGCCTACCTCATACCAGCCGTTGACCAGCTTGGAGATGGCTCCGCGGGTGGCCTCATCCGCTGGTTGGCCACCTTGAACCGGCTGCAATTCCTCAGCGGCTAATGGGTTACCAGCCGCAGCATCAGCGGCACCGGCTGCAGCTGCAGGATCGGTTCCCTGCCCGCTTTCAGGTTCCTGGGTTTCTGCCGGGGTTTGAGTCGTAGGCTCTGCCTCTTCAGAAGTTTCCTTGGCCTTCGACGTCGTGGTCTCTACAGAAGAGGTCTCCTTTGAAGAGGTGGCCTCTACCGTGGAAGTAACCGCAGAAGTAGATGGCGCAGCCGTTTCCTCGCTTTCATCAGAGCCACATGCAACGAGAGCAAATGGCGTAACCAGCGCGAGTGCGGCGGCGGACAATTTCATCGGGCGTGGAAAAGACAAGTTTTCTCCTGTATTAGTGTGTGCTTGCTGTCAAAGGCTGATTCGGTCATCACAAGAGCATCACTAGAGGCTCAAGTCTTAGACGCCAAACTTCCTATCTATACATCGCAACAGACATCGTGTGCGTTATATCCTAACAATGCAAACTTCCCCAGCCCTTTAAGGAATCCTCAAAGCTTGCTGTGAACATAGACCTCGCCAAGCGTAGACCTCACTAGCCTCGGTCTACGTTTAGACAATGCTCAGGTAGACTTCCTCAATGTGCAATTGACCCGCGAAGATATCATCACCACAGCCGTAAAACTGCTTAATACTTACGGTTTTGCGGATATGACCATGCGCAGAATCGCCACCACCTTAGGCGTGGTCCCCGGCGCGCTGTATTGGCATGTTGCCAATAAGCAAGCGCTGATCGCAGAAATTGCTGCGAGTTTTATCACTCATCTCGATGGTGCTTCTACTTTGGAGCTGGTCGCAAATTTGCGGAAAATCCTTCTCGCTCACCGCGATGGCGCGGAGTTAGTCACCGCTGCCCTTTCTCAAGCCGACTCGCCTACGTGGACGCAGCTTACTGAAAAATTCGCCGACGCCTTGCGCGAAACTGGCGCTGATGACTCAGCGCGACGTATCGCCGCTGAAACTTTGGTCCATCTTGTACTGGGCACTACCGTGATGGATCAAAACCGCGCCCAGCTCGAAGAGCTGACCAAAACCAGCACCGCCGATGACGCTGATGAGTCCACCTTCGCGGACTCTTCGCTGCTGCAAGGCGCAGAAATCATCATCGCCGGGGTTCGGCAAGTTACCCCTTAGTTATTTAAAGATGCTGTATAAGACGCCAAAAGCATGCGAGTGCGTTAAGCTTTTCACTCATGATGGCATCGAGTAGTTCAATAACACAACCATGGCCAGGAACTCCTTACCCGTTGGGTTCCTCGTTTGATGGCGCGGGTACTAACTTTGCAATCTTTTCGGATATCGCCGAAAAAGTAGAGCTCTGCCTGATTGAAGAGGACCTCAGCGAAGTCCGCATTGAGATGGAAGAAGAAACCGCTCACGTCTTCCACTGCTACCTTCCGACCGTGGGGCCAGGCCAGCGCTATGGCTACCGCATCCATGGCCCGTACGATCCTGAGCAGGGCCTGCGTTGCGATCCCAGCAAGCTTTTGGTTGACCCTTATGCCCGAGCCTTCGAAGGCGACTTCGACGGCGATGCCTCGCTCTTTTCTTATGACGTACATGCTGAGCCAGCGGGCACTGGGCGCAACGAAGAAGATTCTTTGGGACACACGATGTTGTCCGTGGTCATCAATCCTTACTTTGACTGGAAGGGCGACCGCCCCCCGAACACTCCGGAAACTAACTCCGTCATTTATGAAACCCACGTCAAGGGTATGACCATGACGCATCCAGATGTGCCGGAGCATCTGCGCGGAACCTACGTTGGCATGGCACATCCCTCGATCATTAAGTATTTCCAAGACTTAGGGGTAACAGCTGTAGAGCTGCTACCAGTTCATCAGTTTTTGCAGGATGACCGTCTGCGCCAATTAGGCCTGCGCAATTACTGGGGCTATAACACTTTGGGGTTCTTTGCTCCCCAGCAAGATTATGCAGCCGATCCAACTCCTGGTGGTGCTGTCGCGGAATTCAAGGCGATGGTGCGCGCGTACCACGCTGCCGGAATCGAGATCATCCTAGATGTCGTCTATAACCACACTGCGGAAGGCAACCACCTCGGCCCCACTATCGCTTTCCGCGGTATCGACAACCTCGCCTACTACCGGCTAGTCGATGAAGATAAGTCGCAGTACATGGACTACACGGGCACAGGCAACTCTTTAAATGTCCGCCATCCGCACTCCTTGCAGTTGATCATGGACTCTTTGCGGTACTGGATTACGGAAATGCACGTCGACGGTTTCCGCTTCGACCTCGCAGCGACTTTGGCGCGTGAGCTGGATGACGTCGATAAGCTAGCGACATTTTTTGACCTTGTCCAGCAAGACCCCGTGGTTAGCCAGGTTAAACTCATCGCGGAGCCGTGGGATATCGGCCATGACGGCTACCAGGTGGGCAACTTCCCGCCAATTTGGAGCGAGTGGAACGGTAAGTACCGCGATACGGTGCGCGATTTCTGGCGCGGCGAACCAGCAACCCTTAGTGAATTTGCATCGCGATTAACCGGTTCGTCGGATCTATATGCCAACAATGGCCGTCGCCCGACTGCCTCGATTAACTTCATCACTGCACATGACGGCTTCACCCTGCGCGACTTGGTCTCTTTTAATGAAAAGCACAACGAGGCCAATGGTGAAGACGGGCGCGATGGTGAATCGCATAACCGCTCGTGGAACCACGGCGTGGAAGGTTCTACCGATGATGAAGATATTCTGCGCCTGCGCCGTCGCCAGCAGCGCAACTTCCTCACCACGTTGCTACTCTCTCAAGGCACGCCCATGATTTCACATGGCGATGAGATGGGTCGTACACAAAATGGTAATAACAATGTCTACTGCCAAGATAATGAAACTGCCTGGATGGACTGGTCACTACTGGAATTGGACAAGCCTTCCGAGCTTTATGCCTTTACCAAGCGCGTCATTGCGATTCGCCGCAACCACCCAGTCTTTCGACGCCAGCGCTTTTTCTCCGGCGGCCCGCTTGGTGCCGATGTTCGCGACCGCGACATTGCATGGCTCGTGCCTTCGGGAAGATTGATGGACCAAGATGACTGGGATCATGATTTTGGCAAGGCCCTGATGGTCTACCTCAACGGCAATGCCATTACCGAACCTGGCCCCGCGGGCCAGAAAATCAAAGATGACTCTTTCATCATGATGTTCAATGCGCATGATGAAGCTATTGAATTTCGACTGCCTAGGCAAGATTTAGGTGCGAAATGGCAATTGATGGTCGACACTGCTTTCCGCGGTGGGTACCCCAAAGAAGACACCATCTTAGAGGCAGAGGGTACGCTTTTAGTTCAACCCCGTTCGACTCTAGTCTTGAAACAGACTGAGCCGCCGGTTTTTAGTCCCTCCCCTTCTGCAGAGTCTGAAGACGAAGCAGAAGAGCAGCAGTAAATTCGCAGAAAGGCATGAGCACCTAACGTGACGGTTTCAACACTCGGAGCTTCGTTGTCGATTTCCCAGGGCAACCTGGTCTATGTTCCCTCGCAGCTAACAGCCTCGCTAACGGGCGAATTGCGCCGTGAGATTGCCCTGGCAGATATCGACGCTGTCGATGCCGTCCAGCCCACCGCAGCCGCTTCGGGCCGAATTGTCATCAGCTTTGCAGATACTAAGAATGCAGAGTGGGCAATCGCCTTTGCTCCAAATCAAGATGCCCAAGGCTGCGCGGAGTGGATCAATGATGTGCGCTCGGGAAAAATCACCGAAGACCACAGCAGCCCCGCAGCAGGTGAGCTTGCCGCCACCTCTACCCCAGGCTTGGACTTTGTCGCCGTCGATGTCGAGACTGCAAACGGCAACTGGGCGTCTATTTGCCAAAT
Organism: Corynebacterium stationis; assembly: GCF_001941345.1. Classification (NCBI taxonomy): domain Bacteria; kingdom Bacillati; phylum Actinomycetota; class Actinomycetes; order Mycobacteriales; family Corynebacteriaceae; genus Corynebacterium; species Corynebacterium stationis. The sequence continues at coordinate 1,071,753 of NZ_CP009251.1, read as the reverse complement.
TGGCGCTGTGCGTTTTGTCAATGGCGAAGAGACAGAATCCAAAGTGTGGCTGTGCCAACCGCCCGCAGGGATTGAGCACTTTGAAGACGTCAACATCTCCATCCACGGCATCACGCCTGACGATGTCAAAGACGCCCCAACTTTTGCCGAAGCAGCCGGTGAATTGCTGACTTTCCTGCGTGACGATGTCCTCGTCGCGCACAATGCGCAGTTCGATTCCACGGCTTTGCGCTCAGCATTCTTGCGTACCCAGATGCCCGTACCGCAGATTTCTTTGGCGTGTTCTTTGGCGTTGGCGAGGTATGCATCGAAAAGCAAAGTGCTCAAGGTCGCCAACCACAAGTTGCCTACCGTGGCCAAGGCGGTGGGCTTCGGCAGCTTCCAGCACCACGATGCGCTTGACGATGCCCGCGCTGCCGGCCACATCATCTCCGCCCTCGCGCCGGCTTTCGCGAACGGTGCTGGCGAGCAAACCATCCGCGACGTATTCGATGCCCAGGGCTTCCAACTGGGCACCATGTCGGCTGAGCACATCATGCCGGTGCTGCGGAAAGATACCGCCCCAATTTCTCCTGAAGATTTGGGCGCGGGTACTGATTTCCGTGACCGCACCTCATCCGACCCCTGGGGTTCGGCTGAGCCGGCGGAGAAGAAAGAGCCTGCGAAGAAGGGCCAGCGCCGCCCCGCCCCGTGGGAGTCCGTGGCTACCCCGGATACCATTCCAGACCCGAATCCTGATGCGGATAAGGACTCGCCTTTGTATGGCCAGCATGTCACTTTGACCGGCGATTTTGAACCTTTTGATAAGGGCGTGTTGTGGAACGGGATTGCGCACCACGGCGGCCAGGTGGGCAAGAATGTCACTAAGAAGACCACCATTTTGGTGCTCGGCGAATGGGCAACGACCACTTCGAAGGAAAAGCGTGCGGATGAGCTCAATGAGAAGGGCCAGGGCATTGAAAAATGGCCGGCTTCCAAGCTCTTTGAGGTCTTAGAGTTAGAAACCGAACCACCGTTTTAACGACGTACTTCCCGGGATAAATTCCTCAAGATTTTATCCCGGAACCTTTGGGCAGCACGCGCAGTCCTAGAAAGGTACTAACCTTTCTGAGATTTTGGAGAATCCCTGCCGTGCTCACTGATCTTGCTTCCCGTCCTCTCCCCTCCCTAGCGCAGACTCAGCCCCAGTTTTCGGTGCGGGAGATCTTTCCGGCCCTGCACGCAACGTCTTGGGTGAAGTCGCGGCCTTTATCCGATGATGGGTTTTCTGACTCGCTTGCGACGTTGGCGCTATCGCCGGGTCTGCGCGTGGGCTTGCAGGCCGGCGGGTGCAAGATTAGCCAGCGTGGCCTCGATAGCTTAGGGCTGAGCATCCAGGCTGCATGGGACTTAGCTGCTTTAAATTTAGAACGCGCCGCCCGCACTCCGGCCGGTCTGGAATTTTCTACCCGATCTGTCAGCGCACGTTTTGGCCCGCGACTGCCGGCTGGGGTGGAAATTAAAGTCCGTGGCGCTGATGCACAGGCGTGGCTCGCGCACCCGCAAACTTTTACTATCTTGCACCATCATCTTTTGCGCATTCTGCGCGCCCAGCAACTGACCTATCTCTTGCCCGATTCCCAGTCCCTCGTGGCTTTTATTGATGTAGCCCCTAAAGCATTGACGGGATTCGCTGCGTCATGGCCCAGCCCGTGTGCCTACCCGTTATTATGGTCACATGGATTCCCGCAGGAATTTCGTACTTAGCTTTCTGGCAAAGGAGCGCTTTTCATCATGGCCGAATCACCCATCTCGAAACTGAGCAATCAGTACCACGAATGGGTACGCGTGCATCCGCGTGCCGCGCGCGATTTTCGTGATGCCATCGAAGACCTCCTCAATGACGCCGGTGTGATTTTTGACCGCGTCGCGGCGCGCGTCAAGACTTGGCCCTCGTTGAAGGCGAAGGCCAAAAAGCGCAATGCTAACGGCGATGTGGTCTATCCACACCCATGGGACGATATCCACGACATCGTGGGCGTGCGCGTCAATGTCTTTCACTCCACGATGATTCCTGAAGCCTTAACTATTTTTGGGGATTCTTTTGAGGTCATTAAATCCGTGGACAAAGCTGCTGAAACTCGTGTCGCTGGCGGCTTTGGCTACGGCTCCCACCACTTGGTTCTGCGCGTGACCGAAGATATGGAAGATTTAGCTGACTACGTCGGCATGCGCTTTGAGGTGCAAATCCGCACGGTCTTGCAACATGCCTGGGCCGAATTTGAGCACGATATTCGCTATAAGCAAGGCCCCGGCGCCCAGCCACCGCAGGTCGATAGGCTCTTTACTTTGGCCGCTGGCTTGATTGAACTCGCGGACAATCAATTCGATGAAATCGCAGCGCTCAAAGATCCTGATGAGCACACTGATTCTGATATCCAAATCTCCGCGGAAACCCTCCCCGGCATTTTGGCGGTGCTGCTTACGGGCCGCTTCCCGCGTTCGCGTTCTGAGCACTACCGCTGGCTCTCTGATTTGCTAGAAACCAACGGCATTACCACCATGGGGCAGTTGGAAAACCTCCTCAATGAGCACGATATCCAAACAGTTCACGACGCGATGAAGTACCGCTTCCGACCGGGCCAAGTACGGCTTATCGATGACCTCTTGCTCAACCGCTTCGGCGAATCCCACATCGATGCCACCGCCGAGACCGGCACTCGCAGCGACCGTCGCCAGCGGCTTGTCTCCCGCCTGAAGGCTCTACGCTCCATGCGCAACAAGCAATAATCTCGCTGCGCGCTTAGCAAGCTAAACCCGGAATCTATTCAGATTCCTCGCCGCTTTGCGCCCTTTGTTCGCCCTGCGCCTTTGGCTCACTTGGCGCCCCTTTTGCATGCGGAGGCACGCCTCCATAACGACCAGTTTCCCAGCTTCTAAAGCTATTTCCCTATTGATAATCAGCAGCTCCGAAAACCCCGTTAAATATCGGTTGTTGTCCGCCTCCGCATGACTCTCCCGGTAGATTTTAGGATCGCCGATTTTCACCGCACCCGCCATTGCGGATTCGGTTCGTTTCCCAAAAAGCGATCGCGCAACTACCCCGCTATTCCGCAAATTTTAATCAAGGCTTAGGCAATTACCGCGGTTTCGGCGCAGGACTCTTAGATGAGGTTCATCGCTCCCATGCTGCTCACGTGGTGGGTGTTGCCCACAAACTTGCCGCCTGGGGTGTGCAGGCGGACTTTGCCGCGGTGGCGTCGCATCCGGCCGCGCTTGGGTTTACCCGGACTCGGTCGCTTCCGTTTCTTCCGCGGACCATCGTCGTCGTTGACGCCGTTGTGGTACTTACACAACATGGTCAGATTCGACGGTTTCGTGTGTCCGCCGTGTTTGTGGGCGTCGATGTGGTGAACTTGGCATCTATCGGCTGGTACGTTGCAGTCTGGCCACGGGCACACGAGGTTCTCTGCCATGGCGAGAGTGCGCAGCTTGTCGGACGCGAAGCGTGCCTCATAAAGGTTGACCGGTCCGGCGGTAGGGTGAAAGAGCCCGACATAGAGCTTGTCGCCAAGTGAGCCTTCCATTACGGCGTTGATGAACTCAGCGCCGGTCATGGTCGTACCGTCGGATAAAGCAACAACGACGTCCTCGCCTTTGCCGCAGGAAACTTTCGCGAAATCATCAAGACCAATAGCAATCACGGTGCGGTATTCAGGGCGGATAAGCCCGGTGCCGGTGCCTTCGATGAGGTCCCAGAAGGGTTCGAGCAATGCCTCGGAGCGTGGCTGGTCGTCGTTGGTGATGGCAGCATCAAGCGTCTTTTCTAAATCAGTAATACGGCGCTGAGTATCAGTGATGCTAATAGTGCGCAGGCCGTCTACAACGCGGCCAAGGCGCACCCCCGGTTTCTTCTTGGTGTCGCCACCTTCTTCAGTAACGCGTTTCTTGGCGTGCGCCTCGACTTCTTCAAAAGTTCCTTCATAGGCGATGAGTTCAGCGCGTAATTTCCACGCGGCACCGCGGGCTTTAAGTTTCTTAGCGTGCTTATTGACCATTTCTAAATACTCAATGCTTAACTCGCGCTCTTCGGCGAGAGCAACAGCGTCGCGCTGCACCTTAGGAGAATCAGCCGGACCGAAGAAAACTGTGGCAAGGCGAGTGTATTTACGCGCAGTCTTAAGCGACATCACGCTACTGACAAGATCATAGGGAGAGCAGTCATAAACATCGCGAAGGATACTTATGCCGCTTGTGTAGAAACGCTCTAAAAGCTGGAAACCTTTCATAACTTCGACACTAAAAGCCGGCGCAATCCCGCACCAGAACAAGTTCAAAAACCAGCGAGAATTTCACATGACACGTCACCCAAATGACGAAGTTATCCACAGGCGCCGCAATTAGGCGCTAATTAACGGCGCTTACCGAGAAATTTCTCCATGTCGCGGCGTTCCTTTTTCGTGGGACGGCCAGCGCCTGGATCGCGGCGCGGCACGGCCGGCATAAATTCCGGCGGCGGAGGCGGTGGCGCATGGTCTGTATAGCACGTCCGCGCAACGGGAGCGCCGACGCGTTTGCGAATGGTGCGCAGAATCTCCAAGTCGTGTTCGTGGTGGTTTTTCCACACGCGAACACGGTCACCAGGCACGACCTGCTGGGCAGGTTTGACCGCATTGCCGTTGAGCTTTACATGCCCCGCGCGCACTGCATCGGCAGCCTCGCCGCGGGTTTTAAACATACGCACGGCCCAGACCCAGGCGTCAATGCGTACGGGCAGTCCGTCAGTATCCGCTGTTGTTTTCGTTGACAATCTTTTGAATCTTTACCCAGTTAGATACGCCGCCGACGACAGCTACGACCAAACCGATAGACATCCAGAACCAGAAGCTACCCGAGAGCACCAACGCGGCAAGCACACCGCCACCAAGACCGGCGGCAACTGAGATCACACCATTGCGGGCGTGCTTGCGGACTTTCTGCTTCTTCAGCTCAATTGGGTTATTAGGACGGGGCTGCATTGTCATGGGATATATCCTAGTCGATTAATTGCTTTGTGCTATTTCCACCCATTGGGTGCCAGCTTCTTTGGGTTCTGCTGTGGCTTGGGTGAGCCCGGCGATGAAATCAAAAAGCGCTTCTTCCTCGCCAGGCGCGACGGCTAAAGTCATGGTTGCCTGCGCAGCATAATCCACGCCGAGTACCTCATAGCCGCGGTTGCGAAGCTCAGCTTCCCAGCGGCCGGCATCAGCATGCGGCGCAGCCAAGGTGAACAGATGCCGCGTGGTGCGCAGCACGGGCTGGACAAGTTCCATCGCTTCGCTGACCACGCCGCCATAAGCGTGCACCAGCCCACCGGCGCCGAGTTTCACGCCGCCAAAGTAGCGGATAACCACCGCGGCGACATCCATCAGCCCAGAGCCTTTGAGAACATCCAGCATCGGCTTGCCGGCCGTGCCAGATGGTTCCCCATCATCGGAAGACCGCTCCACGGGGTGCGACTCATCGACGTGGTAGATATACGCCGAGCAATGGTGGCGCGCATCCGGAAAGCGCTGACGCGCGGCATCAATGAATTCGCGCGCCTCGACATCATTTGTCACGCGACCAATGAGGCAAATAAAGCGCGAACGCTTGATTTCTATCTCATGCTCAACCGCGCAATCAGTGGCAGGACGTTGATATTCTGTGTGCACTAAGCCACCAGGAAGTCATACTCCGGGGTTCCCGGCTTGAGCTGACGGCAGTCGATGCGGGAGGCTTCCATGCGCTCGAGCAGGCCATCAATGCCCGCCGCGCTTCCCAGTTCGATACCTACGAGCGCCGCACCGGTTTCGCGGTTGTTGCGCTTGAGGTATTCAAACAACGTGATGTCATCATCGGGACCGAGGATATTAGCCAAGAAATCACGCAGCTGGCCAGGTTCTTGCGGGAAGTTCACCAAGAAGTAGTGCTTCAGTCCGCGATGCACCAGGGAACGTTCCATGATTTCGGCATAGCGCAGCACGTCGTTGTTGCCGCCGGAGATGATGCACACGACAGTCGAACCAGGGCGCAGGTTGACCTTACGCAGGCCGGTCACAGACAGTGCGCCAGCTGGTTCGGCGATGATGCCTTCGTTTTGGTACAGCTCCAAAAGCTCCGTCGATACGGCTCCTTCGGTCACGGTGTCCCAGTGCAGTCGGCCGCGGTTGGCATCCAAGATGGTGTACGGAACTTGGCCGATGCGCTTGACCGCTGCACCATCGACGAATGGATCGACAGTATCAAGGGTTACTGGTTCATCGGCTTCGAAAGCAGCGCTTAACGATGCCGCTCCCGCCGGCTCAATTCCCACGATGCCGGTGCGCGGTGCCATATCAGCCAAGTAACTGGCGACACCGGAGAGCAATCCGCCGCCGCCGACAGGCACGATGACAGTATCGAGCGAACGACCCTGCGAGGATAGTTGGGAGATGATTTCTGCGGCCACAGTTCCTTGGCCGATAACGGTATCGCGGGCATCGAAAGGCTCAATGAATGTCGCGCCGCGGGCATCGGCGTCTTCGTGTGCGGCAGCCGCTGCCTCGTCAAAGTTCGCGCCGGTAACGACAAGTTCCACCATGTCGCCACCATGGACCATGATGCGATCGCGCTTTTGCTTCGGGGTAGGCCCGGGGACAAAGATTTTGCCCTTGATGCCCATGGTGCTGCAGGCATAAGCCACACCTTGTGCATGGTTTCCTGCCGATGCCGTCACGATACCTGCGGCTTTTTCTTCCTCGCTGAGATTTGAGATCGCAAAAAAGGCGCCACGAATCTTATACGAGCGCACGCCTTGGAGGTCTTCGCGCTTTAAAAACACGTCACAGCCAGTCTGTTCCGACAGCCGCGGGCAGTATTGCAGCGGCGTCGGCGCAATCTCAGAAGAAATTCGTGCTTGCGCCAGTTGAATATCGCTTGCGCGAACTGGGACGAATTTTTCTGCAGTGACCTTCTGGCTTGTACTCATGAGCTAGCATTTTAGTCCCTTAGACCCAATGATGTGAGCGTTGCCCCCTGAATAAGTGAATTCATCTGAAATTCAGCTGTTAGCCACGGACACTCAATACAAACTTTGCTCGGAAATCATCTTCGGAAGCGACTATTACACAGTTCGTTTTCAGATACTTATTAATAATTTCCAAGGAGTGTTGGATGTCCTTCTCCCGTCGCGCTATCTCCCTGTGCGCAGCCGTGACTTTAAGCTGCGGTGTCATCTCCCCTGCGATTGCCCAAGCGCAAGACTTCAACGGCATCGTGGACTCGGTTCACACGCACGCTGCTGCCGATGCTTCAGTAAAGATGGCTCCCCTCGGAAGCTATGCATCGGGACAGCTGGCGGAATCAGCAGCTGAGATTGTTGCCTTCCACGCGGGCTCGAAGCGCGTCTTGACCGTTAATGCGCTTTCGGGCGAGATTGATGTACTCGATGCTTCTAATCCGCAAAAGCCCACCAAGATTGGCTCTGTCTCCGCGGGCGCGGATAGGGAAATCAACTCGGTTACTGTACGTGAAGATGGTCTGGCGGTTGCAGCGGTGCAACAAAGCAACAAGGTCCTGCAAGGCGAAGCACTCTTCTTCGATGCTGCAGCCGATGACTTGGGCGCAGCCGAGCTGGGGCGTGTAACTATCGGTGCTTTGCCCGATAACGTGCACATCACCGACGATGGTGCTTATGCGCTTGTTGCCAACGAGGGTGAGCCATCAAATGAATTAGATGCTGCGGGTACCGCTTATGTCGCAGATCCTGCTGGTTCAGTATCTGTCATTACGCTGCCGGCGCCAGGCATGGTGGAAGCAGCCACCCAGGCTGATGTGCGCACCGCCGGCTTCGAGGCCTTCGATGCCCCAGGTGCTCTGCACGAAGACATCCGCATCTTCGGCCCGGCAAATCACCACAACAATCCTTCCTTGGACTTAGAACCTGAATATGTAGCCTCTGCTAACGGTAAGGCTTTTGTCACCCTGCAAGAAAATAATGCCATCGCGATCATCGATATCGCATCAGCCACGGTTGAAAAGGTCGTACCTGCGCACATCGCGGATCACTTGCAGGTTCCTATCGACTCTTCCAACAAGGATGACAAAGCCGAGCTGCGCACGATCCCGGTGAAGGGTTTGAGCATGCCGGATTCCATCCACGCGTTTACTTCTGGCGGCAAGACCTACTTTGCCACAGCAAACGAAGGTGATGCCCGCGAGTGGGGTGTAGAAGAAAAAGACGGCGGCTCCGGCGTATACACCGATGAAGTTGAGCTTGCCGATGTCATCGATAACGGCCAGGTCTGCGAGGGTGTTCTGGATGATGTTGATGCCGAGGCGCTGGGCGATAAGAAGGTTGCCGGCAATTTGAAGCTGTCTAATGTCTCCGGCTGGAATGAAGAAAAGCAGTGCTTCGATGAGCTCTACGCCTATGGCTCACGCTCGTTTTCTATCTACGATGAAGCCGGCAACGTCGTCTTCGACTCGGGCTCTGACTTCGAAGAAATCACTGCATCTTTGAATCAGCCAGGAGTCTTCCACCACAACGCTGATAATGAAGACCCGGACTTCGACGATCGCTCCGATAATAAGGGCCCAGAGCCAGAAGCTTTGACCATCGGCCACATTGGTGAGCGCACCTACGCTTTCATCGGTGCTGAGCGTGTCGGCGGCATCTTTGTCTACGATGTCACCGACCCAGCGAATGCGAAGTACCAGACTTACATCAATAACCGCGATTTCACCGTGGACTTTGATGAGGATAACTACGACTCCACCAAGCTCGCTGGCGACTTAGGTCCAGAAGGTCTGGCATTCATCGATAAGCAAGACTCCCCTAATGGTGAGTACCTGTTAGTCGTGGGCAATGAGGTCTCTGGCACCACCACTATCTATGAGGTGGAATCGGTGGTGGAAAAGGAGCCATCGACAAGCGGAAGCACGAAAGGTTCTTCGAACTTTTCGCGATCTTCGCTGTCTTCGCGCTAGAAATACATCTTTTTCTTGCCCTTGCCTACCGGTATCTTGGCCAACCTGCTAAGTTCAGGAAGGTATAATTCCTAGTTCTGCCTTCCAAGGAGAAGTCCTCTATGCGTAATTCCCGTCTTTCTGTGGCCATCGTGGCTGCCAGCTCCGTTGCTTTGGCTGCCTTGACGCCAGTTGCCGCATCCGCACAAACCGGCTCGCTGTCTTCTGGTGGACACATCAGCGGCGAGGGCTACTCCCCAGAATGCCAGGCTGCCATCGAAAAGGCCAAGGAAGATCATGAGGCAGACGTTGCGGCCGGCAAGGTTGGTTCTTCGTTTATGGGTCCACAGGAACTAGCCTTTGGCATCCTCAACGGCTACGGCTCTTCGGGCATGCCTACTCCACCAGAGTGCATCAAGGAAGAAGAAGAGGCCAAGGCAGACGAGCGCTGGGAGAAGGTGCCAGATTTCGCGAAGTCCATGCGCGGCAATGAAACCACCGACATGATTTTCGCTGTCATTGGCGCCATCCTCGCGGTTGGTGGCTCTTTGACCCAGGCAGCTGGGATTGTTGCGACCTTCTCCCCTGAGGCGCGCGCCCAGATCGCCGGCTTTTTGAAGAACATGGGCTTCAAGCTCTAATCGCCTGGTGTTACTTAAACGCTAAAAATCCTCTCCGCAGTTCGGTTTAAATGAACTGCTGGGGAGGATTTTTGCGTATGCCCGAATTTAGTACAGGCGCTTGGATGCGATTTCTGCACCCTTGACCAAAGAGTCCAGCTTTGCCCAAGCAATCTGGTGGTGCAGGCGACCGCCCAAACCACAGTCAGTCGATGCGACAACCTTGTCTGGACCAACTACTTCTGCAAAGTTGGAAATGCGGTCTGCCACGAGCTCTGGGTGCTCAACCACGTTGGTGGAGTGCGCGATAACACCTGGGTAGAGCAAAACGTTGTCTGGAAGTTCAACGTCCTTCCAGATCTTCCACTCGTGTGCGTGGCGTGGGGAGGCTGCCTCGAAGGTGTAGCCGCCGACCTCAGCGCGCAAGATTTCTTCGAGGATGTCGCCGAATGGAACGTCGGTGACGTGTGGTCCGTGCCAGGAGCCCCAGCAGATGTGCAGGCGGGTCAGTTCCTTAGGAATGTCCTTGATGGATTCGTTGAGCACGTCGATGCGCTCGCGCACAAAGCCACGGAAGTCTTCAATGGAAGGCTCTGGGTTGATCTGGTCCCACGCTTCAGCCAAGTCTGGGGCGTCGAACTGGACGGTCAGGCCAGCATCGGTGATGGCCTTGTACTCGTGCGACAGAGCCGCGCCACAAGCCTGAATAACTTCGGACTCGGTCTCGTAGTACTTATTAGCCAAACGCGCTGCAGATCCCGGGGAAAGTGCCGCAACGAAGCCGTCGGTGACGTTGTGCTTCGCCATTGCGTCCTTGAGCAGCTTGACGTCTGCTTCGACTTCTTTCTGGCCAACGTAGGTAATTGGGCCGGTGAACTCTGGGTTGCCCACCTTGGCGCGGCCGGTGAAGATGCCGGATTCTGGATCTTCGTATGCCTCGTTGAACAGGGCGCGGTCGCGGCGGTCCGAGAAAGAGGTCAAGCGTGGCTTGCCTGGTTCGGAACGAACAACTTCCTCGCTTGCCCAGCGGTCTACGTCGGTCATGGTCAGCCCGCCCAAGCGGGAGAAGGAGTAGTTCCACCATGCACCGTAGTCAATCGCACCGGAGGTGATGTGGCCGTATTCGCCTTCGTTGATGATATCGATGCCCAGCTCTACCTGGCGGGCAACGACTTCATCGACTGCCTTTTCTAGAATTTCAAAAAAGGCCTCATCTGGCACCGAACCGGATGCCCGGTTTTGGTTTGCTTCCAGCAATTCTGGGGTGCGTGGGAGTGAGCCAACATGAGTAGTGCGGATTTTTTGTGCCACGAAGTTTTCTCCTTAATAAGAAATAGACTGTGTGGTCTACCTTATCTCAGAATCCCGCACATCCATTATTTATATTCACTACTCCTACCCCGTTTGGTGTACGAGTAGCGAACCGCTTGGTCTAGCCTAAAATCCCTGTCCCCATGGTGGCTTTGAGATCACCCATCAAACTGGAAGAACGCTCTACGCGCAGGTGGTCGCCTAAGACCATCATCGTGGATTCATCGCCACTGAGCAGGGTGAGATACACGTCCGAATCGCCCTTGTTATTGACCAATACTTGCTTAAGCTTTGCGATGTTTTCCATCGTGCACTGGTCCGTACGCATGCTCAGCCGCAGCGGCAACCCAGCGCCATTTCCTGGGCCTAATTCTGGGACTCGGATGTCATTGCAGAAGAAGCTGGTGCGCTCATCACGCACACGCACCTGAACCTTGGCCAGAATAATATTATCTTCCACAATCTGCGGAGCCACTAAGGAATAGACCTGGTTAAAGACCAAGATTTCTACCTGCGCACCGTGGTGATCTTCGATGGTGACAATTGCCCACGGGGAGCCGTCGCGCTTAGAGAAACGACGGTCCACAGCCGAGATAATGCCGCCGATGATCATCTCTTGACCATTGCGCATCTCGCCACCAACCACGGTGGTCAAGGCGGTATCCGTCTGTGCCGCCAGGGCATCTTCGAAGCCATCGAGTGGGTGCCCAGAGACATAAAGACCCAGCATTTCTCGCTCGAGGGCGAGCTCGTGCTTGCGGTCCCAGGATTCCTCGGGAACATCGATTGCAAAGGTCGAAACGGATCCACCTTCATCGCCGCCGAAGCTGGCGAAGAGATCGAACTGGCCCTTATCCGCCGCCTTCTTCGTCGACTGCACCGAATCCACGGCGTCTTCTTGAATCAGCATCAAGCCCTTGCGCGGATGCCCCAAAGAGTCAAAGGCACCGGCCTTAATCAAAGACTCCGTCACGCGCTTGGTACACGCAATCAGCGAAATCTTATCCAGGTAGTCACTGAAGGACTTGAAAGCACCCTTTTCCCGGCGCGCCTCGATGATCGATTCCACCACTTCCGAGCCCACGTTGCGGATCGCACCCATGCCGAAGCGGATATCTTCGCCAACAGCCTCGAAGTCCTCAGCGGACTCGTTAACATCCGGCGGCAAGACCTTAATGCCAAGGTGGCGGCAGTCCGCCAAGTAGATAGCGGACTTGTCTTTCTTATCCGCCACCGAGGTCAAAAGCGCGGCCATGTACTCCGGCGCGAAGTAGGCCTTCAGGTACGCGGTCCAGAAGGATACCAGTCCGTAGCCTGCGGCGTGGGACTTGTTAAACGCATACGACGCGAAAGGCTCAATGGTGCCCCACAGCGCATCGACCGCGCCCTTGGAGTAACCATTGGAGAACATGCCCTGGCTAAACTTCTCATATTCTTGGGCCAGTACTTCTGGTTTCTTCTTACCCATGGCTTTACGGAAGCCATCTGCTTCACCAGCGGTGTAGTTCGCAAGTTTCTGAGAAATACGCATGATCTGCTCCTGATACACGATCAGGCCGTAAGTCTCGCCGAGAATTTCTTCCAGTGCTTCTTCCAGCTCTGGGTGAATAGGCGTAATTTCCTGGCGCCCATTCTTACGGTCCGCGTAGTTCCAGTGCGCGTTCACACCCATCGGTCCTGGACGATACAGCGCTAGCGAAGCCACAATATCTTTAAACCCAGTTGGCTTCATGCGCTTCAGCAACTCTTGCATACCGCCGGAGTCCAGCTGGAACACGCCTAGGGTATCGCCGCTTGAGAGCAGGTCGTAGACCTTGGACACCTGCGGGTCATCGGCATGCAAGTCCTCAAGGTTGAGGTCAATGCCGCGGTTTTTCTTGATATTAGCCAGCGCGTCACCGATAACCGTGAGGTTGCGCAGGCCCAGAAAGTCCATCTTCAGCAGGCCAATGGCCTCACATGCTGGGTAGTCCCAGCCGGTGATATAAGCACCATCGGCAGGGCGCTTCCACATTGGAATGTGGTCCATCAACCGGACAGAGGCCATAATCACCGCACAGGCGTGCACGCCGGCCTGGCGGACAACGCCTTCGAGACCACGCGCGGTGTCATAAATCTTTTTAACATCCGGGTCGGTTTCGACCATTTGGCGCACTTCGGTGGCCTCAGAGTAGCGCTCATGCTCCGGGTCAGTAATACCAGACAGCGGAATATCTTTCGCCATAATCGCCGGCGGCAGCGCGCCGTTGATGCGGTCAGCCATCTGGAAACCAGGCTGGCCAAAGTGCACCTTCGCAGCATCCTTAATGGCCTGCTTGGTTTTCACGGTACCGAAGGTAATAACCTGCGCAATTTTGTCTTCGCCCCATCGCTCAGCGGCGTATTGGATCATCTCACCACGGCGGCGGTCATCGAAGTCGATATCGATATCGGGTGCAGAGGGCCGCTCTGGGTTCAAAAATCGCTCAAACAGCAGGTCGTGTTCAATCGGGTCGATATTGGTAATGGTCAAGGCATAAGCCACCAAAGCACCCGCTGCAGAACCACGGCCAGGGCCAACCCAAATACCGATGGAGCGGGCATGCTTAATGATCTCGGCAACGATAAGGAAGTAGGACGGGTAGCCCTTCATATCGATAACGGAGATTTCGTATTCGGCGCGCTTGACGTATTCCTCAGGCACCTCTTCACCGTTGAAGCGGTCTTTGAGTCCTTCCATCACCTCATGGGTCAACCATGAGGTTGGAGTGTGTCCCTCAGGCACATCGGCAATTGGCATGCGGTCGTGGGTGTGTTCTTCCCACAAGGCATCATAAGATTCGACGCGTTCAGCAATCCACAAGGTGTTATCGCAGCCATCTGGCACCATGTGGTCCCACAGCTCACGCATTTGTGCAGCTGATTTGATGTAGTAGCCCGTGCCGTCGAACTTAAAGCGGTCTGGGTCCATGAAGGTCTTACCGGTTTGCACACACAACATAGCCTCGTGCGCCGGTGCCTGCGATTCCAGCACGTAGTGGCAGTCATTGGTCACCAGCGGTGGCAGGTCAAGCTTGCGGCCAATTTCTAGCAGGCCGTCACGCGTGCGCTTTTCGATGTCCAGGCCATGATCCATCAACTCCAGAAAATAGTTGTCACGGCCGTAAATGTCTTGCCACATCGCAGCCGCTTCGAGCGCTTCGTCGAATTGGCCCAAGCGCAGACGTGTTTGTACATCACCCGATGGACAACCGGTCGTTGCGATGATGCCGTCAGCGTGTTCGGCAATCAGCTCAGCGTCCATACGCGGCCATTTACCCAGCTGTCCTTCATAGGAAGCAAGAGAAGAAAGCTTAAAAAGATTAGACAGGCCCGTGGCATTTTCTGCAAGCATGGTCTGGTGCAAATAGGCACCGGAGGCGGAAACGTCATCACGTTTTTGATCCGGAGTACCCCATAGTTGACGCTTTTTATTAAAGCGCGAACCAGGCGCCATATAGGCCTCGATACCAATAATGGGTTTCACGCCGGCTTTGGTCATGCGCCGGTAGAAAGCGTCGGAGCCGAACATATTGCCGTGGTCCGTCATACCCACGGCGGGCATTTCCTGTCGTGATACCTCTTCTGCCAATAAATCAACCTTGGCCATGCCATCGAGCATGGAAAATTCAGTGTGGTTATGAAGGTGTACAAAAGAGGAATTCTTGGCCATGATCGTCATTCTAGCTATCTAGGCAACATCGGGGGAATCACCAGCTCGAGGCACATTCGGTTCGAACGCGCTGGGTCGGACGGGCCTGTCACATTAACCTTGGCGCAATCTGTATTACGCCACTAGAGTAACGTGCTAATTGCATAATACAATTTGAGACTTTGATTGATTCGGAGGCATCCATGCCATTTGCCATCGGGGCTTATTTATTGTGGGGAGTCTTTCCCGCCTTCTTCCCACTGCTGCTCCCAGCAACCCCATTGGAAATTTTGGCGCACCGGATCATCTGGACCGCGGTATTAATCATTATCTATCTGCTCTTCACCGGCACTTGGCGGGAGCTAACGCGGTTAAGCCGGCGCACGTGGATGTGGCTCAGCGCTGCCTCGGTGGCCATTACCGTTAACTGGGGTACCTATGTTTTAGCGGTCAACTCCGGGCACGTGGCCGATGCAGCATTGGGATACTTCATCAACCCGCTGGTCTCTGTGGCACTCGGTGTGCTCGTGTTGAAAGAACAACTGCGCAAGCTGCAGATTTCTGCAGTCGGCGTGGCTGCCATCGCTGTACTGTGGCTGACCTTGATGACCGGCGAGGGTCCATGGATTTCGCTGCTTCTGGCGGGCTCTTTTGGCATTTATGGTCTTTTGAAAAAGCAGGTGCAGGTGTCATCGGCTGGCTCCGTTGCTGCCGAAACCCTAGTGATGTCCCCCGTTGCGCTTTTCTACATCGGTTACTTAAGCGCTAATGGCGAGTCTACGTTCTTGTCTGAAGGGCCAAGCCACACTGCACTGCTCATCCTATCGGGCCTGGTTACGGCATTGCCGCTGATTCTATTCGCCCAAGGCGCAAAACTCTTGCCGCTGTCGACCGTGGGCATGCTGCAGTACATGACGCCAACGATGCAGCTGCTGTGGGCTGTATTTGTCACCCAAGAACACATGTCTTCTGAACGCTGGATTGGTTTTGTCATCATCTGGTTCGCAGTCGCACTGTACATGGTTGACATGGTGCGTATGCGGCGAAAGTCCCGGCGTGTGCAGCTACCTGCTAGCGAAGAACAGTAGAAACTATTTCCGCCAGGCGCGTTTGGCTTTTTCTTCCTCATCATTTAAAGCCCAGCCGGGCATCAAATAGCCCAGGGCTAGGCAAACAATAAAGCCCAAGCCGAGGAGAACCCGGCCTTCCGCTGGTTGATTGCCAAAGAGGAAAAAGCCTAGGCACACGAAGATGCCGACAATGTCCATGGCATAGGCAAAGCGGTAATTCGCGGGCCACGAGGAGAAGGTTTTAAGCTTGTTCAGATTCTTGGGAAAGGCCATTAGTTGTCACCTGTCTCATTCACCATCAAGGGTCTAATAGCGAAACTTCCCCACGCAGCATCGGACGGCGAAGCCTCGACGGCAAAGACATCTGCGCCTTGCGCGATTTCTGACAATGCTTTAGCGTCGTCGTAGATAATCACGGAGTTGAGCTTCTCAGTGCCGACCTCGCGGTGAAATACATCTTCGCGACTTTCGCCTTCAATGGGCTCAGGAATTTCGATTGGCACGAAATCTTCCTGTGTAATCAATGCGCTCGCGCGTTGCGCACCTTCGACGGCAGCGGCCGCAGTAGCGGCATCGACAGCCGGATTGAAAGTGACCAAAGCATAGGTCTCTTTGCGCGCGTCTTCGAGAGTTTGCGCTGCACGTTGTTGATACTCCTGCGCAGATTCTTCAGGATCAGGTCCTAATTGATCGCCTTGCAGGCTCTGGGTGGGCCCCGGCCCGCACGCACCAGCGAGAAAGACCACGAGCAACAAGATAAAAGCTAAGATGCCCAGTGCCGCGATGCGACGCCGGCGGTAGATGTATGCCGGATGGCGAAGCCCTGGATGTCGTCGCACTACGCGCTCCGACACATTGGCCATACCCTGCCGAGGCGCCGAAGAATGAGGTTCCTTATCCACGAAGGACATCCAAAGCGTTTTGCAGGTCGTCTGGGTAGCTAGTTTCGATCTCAATCCAGCGACCGGTGCCGGGGTGCACAAACCCGAGCTTGACCGCATGCAACCATTGACGAATCAGCCCCAGACGCTTGGAAAGGTTCGGGTCAGAACCATACATCGGATCACCGCAGCAGGGATGGCCAATGGCAGACATGTGCACACGGATTTGGTGGGTGCGGCCGGTCTCTAGGTGGACATCGAGAAGCGATGCTTCGCGAAATGCCTCGATCAGACTGTAATGAGTAATCGCGTGCTTGCCTTCGTCGGTCACTGCGAATTTCCAGCCCGATGATGGATGGCGGCCAATAGGGGCATCGATAGTGCCCTCAATGGGATCAGGCAAACCTTGCACCAGCGCGTGATAAGTCTTGTGCACTGTGCGCTCCTTAAACGCTGCCTTCAACGCTGAATAGGCACGTTCGGAAGAAGCAACCACCATAACCCCAGACGTACCAACATCTAGGCGGTGCACAATGCCTTTGCGCTCTGGCGGGCCGGAGGTAGAAAGCCTAAAACCTGCCGCTGCCAACCCACCAATGACCGTGGGGCCTTCCCAACCCACGGAAGGATGCGCTGCCACACCAACGGGCTTGTTGACCGCGATGATGTCATCATCGGAATAGACCACGTCCATTCCTTCGACCAGCTCTTCTTTAGGAACCAGCGGTGCTGCAGGCTCAGGCAGAGTAACTTCCACCCACTGCCCGGCGCTTAAACGATCTGACTTCGATACCGTATTGCCATTGACTAGCACTGCACCTTCCACGCATAAATCTGCGGTGATGGTGCGCGATAGCCCCAACATTTTGGACAAGGCTGCATCCACACGCAATCCGTCAATACCTTCAGGTACTGGCAGGGTCCGCACTTCCCTGTTCATGTTTCGCCCTCCTCTCCTCAGTCAACATGGCAATAATAAATACAAACACACCTACCGTAATCGAGGCGTCAGCAATATTGAATACGGCGAAGTTTCCCACCGAAATATAATCCACGACGTGACCGAACCAAAAGCCGGGTTCGCGCAATAATCGGTCAATCAAATTGCCCAACGCGCCACCAGCCAGCATAGCTAAACCTACTGCTTCCCAGCGGTCTTTCATGCGCGGTGCGGCAATGGCCACTCCGATAACAAAGCCCAGCTGAATGGTGGTAAATAACCAGGTCGATCCTTCTCCACCCATGGAAAAGGCCGCGCCGGGATTAAACAGCAGATAGAACCGGAACCAATCACCGATAACCGCGACGGCTTCCCCGGGGTTGAGCCAACTGAGCATCAGCTGTTTAACGGCTTGGTCTATTGCTGCAATGACAATCACAATCACTGCCATCATCTTTACATTTGAGCGCACCTAAACCATTGTAGAGGCAGCCATCCGGTAGGTTTGAATGCATGCGTGTGAAAGCCTCCATTCTTGCCCTGGCACTAGTACTTACGGGCTGTAGTTATGAGCCACCAGGACCTGCAGTAGAGCAAGCAGTCGCAGCGCCCGTTGACGCCGCGCGCGTGACGGTCGAAGACGCCGGCAGCGGCGACAAGCGAGTGTTGTCCTATGAGGATGTTAATACTGAGCAAAATTCCCACTTCGAATTAACCGAAGGATTTTCTCAAGACGTCGTAGAAAAGAGCGTCGCCGAAAATTTTGAATCCGGTGCTCCCGAGGAAGCCACCACTGCTTTTGATCTACGTGCGGAAGTCTCTGAAGCTACTGATGATCCGGAACAAACCCCTGCTACACGCAATGCGTTTATGACGTTGTCTTCGCCAACTTATAGCGGTACAGATGCGCTGAATGTGGAATCCGGCGATGGCTTTCAGTTTGGTTGGCGCGCCGATGATGCCGGCCAGGTCTCTTCCCTGCGCTTGGCTGCCCCGCAGTCAGCTAACGATGATGCCCGCTCCATCTTGGAGCAAGCCATCGTGGAGCTAACCTCGATGCCGATTGTTTTTCCAGAAGAAGAGATTGGCGAGGGGGCCGTGTGGACCCTGGATTCACGTACTTCCGGTGAATCTACTTTGCTACAGACCACCACCTACACCTTGGAAGAGCTCACCGATACCGGTGCTGAGCTATCAGTCGATATTAGCCAGCGCCCTGCTTTGGGTGCTTTGACGATGGAAGACGGCGGAGAGCTAGAAGTGCTAGATTCCACCACGCGTTCTTCGGGCAATTTGAGCATTGATTTTTCTCAGCCTCTGCCGATTCGCGGCGATATTGATATTGCCACGCGGGTTACCTACGGCACGGAAGAATCAGAAATCCGCGTATTGCAATCAACCAATACGCGGATGCAGTTCAGCCCAGCCGCACAAGAGTCTTAAGGATTCTCACGGGCCCTAGGCTTAAGGATATAAAAAGCGAATGCCCTTCGGATTTCACAATCTCGAAGGGCATTCGCTTTATTGTCAGCCTAACTGCGAAGGGCTGGTTGCCCGCTAGGCCAATAAATTCCGAAAGGCCAAATCCCTCTAGCGGCAGTAAAATCCTGGTGGATTTTACTGGGTGACCTCATTGGAGCCCGTGTCTACCGTGCCGTCAGTGCACATTTCTGGAACCTGATCTGGGGTCACGGTATTTGAGATCAGGGTGCAAGCCCACGACTGGGACAGCTTCCAGGTGCCTTCTTCGAAGACGAATTCAACGTTTTCTGCCGTTTGTGAAGGCTCTTCTGGAACGGTGAAGTTAACCGTTGCCAAAACCGAGTCTGGAGAATAACCAGGGATAACTGGGTCGACAACCTCAAAGTTAGCGCCGGATTCTGCCTTGGAGGCTGCCATGGTCTCAAACAGCTCAGGCGCAGTTTCGCCACCCTGAACGGTCTTTACCTTGTCTTCTTCGGAAGCTGCAGAGTCCGTTGCGGTGGCCAAGATGGAGTTGAGGTCAGTGGCCGTTGGCAGTTCAGAAGACGCCGGAGCATCTGAGGATTCTTCGGCTTGGGTTTCTGGTGCTGCGCTTTCTGCGGAGTCTGCCGAATCAGATTCGGAATCAGACGAGCACGCAACCAGGGCGGTAGCAGCGGTGGCGGCTAGGAAGCCGGCGGTCAGTTTACGTAAAATCAACTAATCTCCTTCAACGGTTTTATTCTTCGTCAATCCTACCGGCCAGCTTGGTCGATAAAAGAACCCGCGTTGTAATTCACAGGGTTTCTTCAAACTTTTAACCAATGACTTTACGCCAATGCTTTAAGCTTGCTCTATGTCCAAAATTATTGCAGTAGTAGCAACCGGCGGCACCATTGCCTGCACCACCGATGCCAACGGGGCTTTAGTGCCCACCGTTTCCGCAGCTGAGCTAGTAGAAGCAGCACATGAGATATCTACGCCATCCGACGTGGAGATCTCACCGGTTGATTCAGTGCGTCTGGATTCTTCGTCTTTATCGTTGACGGATCTAGACGATCTGCTGCAGCGTGTGCACGCATTGCTTGCCGATGATTCCATCGCCGGGGTTGTTATTACCCACGGCACCGATTCCATGGAAGATACCGCGATGGCTTTGGAGCTTTTCCACACTGGTAAAAAGCCCGTGGTAATTACCGGCGCGCAGCGCTCTTTTGATCACCTTGAATCTGATGGCCCGCAAAACTTGGCGGATGCTATTTCTTATGCAGCTAACGGTGCGCCGGGGGTGAGCATCCGTTTTGGTGGGCTGACTATTCCTGCGCGCGGGGCTTTCAAAGCTCATACTTCCGCGCTGGAGGCGTTTCAAGCTACCTCGCAGAAAATCCGCACGCGCCCTACTCTCCCACTGGCCCCGCTAGCGGGTCAGGATGTTGTCATCATTTCCGCATGGCCCGGCGCGCCGCGCTTGCTTGTCGATGCCGCCGTTGCCTCCGGTATCAACGGCATCATTGTGGAGGGTCTGGGCTCAGGCAATATGGGCTCGGAGATGGGCGAAGGTGTCAAGGATGCCCTGGATGCCGGTATCCCCGTGCTCATTACCACGCACGTTCCTGAAGGTTCGGTGACTTTGGCCTATGGCGGCGACGGCGGCGGGGCCACGCTTGCGCAGGCGGGTGCTTTGGGCACCGGTACTTTGCGCGCCGGGCAAGCACGCATGGTGTTGCTTGCGGCGTTGGCAACGGATACCGATGTGTCCAATCTCCTTTAAGGATTAATCGCTAACCGTTAATCGCTAATCGCTTCGGCGATTATCAATCCAGGTCTAAGGCTTCTAAGTCCCAGGCTAAAGAGTCCACGGGATCGGCGGGTTGGAGCTTTTCATCGTCGGCTGCGAAAGACTTGAATGGGCCAGGTCCGGTGGCGCGGGTTTCAAAGCGCACGCTGACAAAGCCGTGGCCGGTTCCTTGGATCCAGCCGTGGCCATAGTCGGGGTGATAGACATCTTGGGTGGCGTGCCAGGTGCGTTTGGTGGCAGTGGTGTCTTCTTCGAAGGTGGTTTCGGTGCTGATGACGGCTTGGTCAAGTTCGGGGAATAGCACGTCTTGGCGCTCGGATTCTAGTCCCGAAAACCCTACGCCCACTAGGCGGATGGGCCCCAGTTCTGCTGGGTAGCGCGCAAGTGATTGCATGGCTTTGCGCAAGGTCGCAATATCGTCGGTGGCATAACCAAGGGTTAAAGACCTGGTCTCACTGTGAAAATCTGCCATGCGCATTTTGACTGTGACGGTACGCGCCCCGCGTCCGTCTTTTAACAAGCGGCGGTGCGCACCGGTCAGGGCGCGTTCTAA
Organism: Corynebacterium stationis; assembly: GCF_001941345.1. Lineage (NCBI taxonomy): Bacteria > Bacillati > Actinomycetota > Actinomycetes > Mycobacteriales > Corynebacteriaceae > Corynebacterium > Corynebacterium stationis. The sequence goes on along the minus strand of NZ_CP009251.1, from coordinate 1,050,503 downwards.
AGCACCATCGACTTCGTCTTTGGTGGTGAGATCTTGCGGGTAAGTGTGCTCGGCGGAGACCGATTTGGATTCAGCGCGCGGGGCTACTGGGCGGTCATCGACGCCGCGAGCCATCATCCACAAGGACGGTCCAATAGTAGTGCCGAGAGTAATCTCGACTTCGCGTTGGCTCAACCGCGCAAGATCCCCGATGGTGTTCACACCTATGGAATGCAGCTTGGTGGCGGTCACTGGTCCCACGCCCCAGAGTTCTTCCACGTCCAAGGGATGCAGCATTTCCTCTTGTTTATCTGCGGGAATCACAAAGGCGCCATCGGGTTTGGCTTGGCCCGAGCCAATCTTGGCAAATTGCTTGCCGGAACCGGCGCCGATGGACGCGGGCAAACCGGTTTGTTCGCGGATTTCAGCGCGGATTTGATGCGCCCAGGCTTCGACTTCCTCGGCGCTGGCACCAACTAGTTCGGCTGGTTCCATGTATCCCTCATCGATACTGAGCTGTTCGATGAGATCGACGCGTTGTTGCAAGTAATGAAAGACGCGTTGCGATGCCAGCCGGTAGACCTCAAAGCGCGGGCGCACCACAACTGCTTTGGCGCCGATGAGTTGTTGGGCGCGATACATCGGCATCGCGGAGCGCGCACCGTATTTGCGGGCCTCATAAGATGCGCCGGCTACCACACCACGCCCCGACATGCCGCCGACCAAGACTGGTCGGCCCATTAAAGTTGGCCGGGTTAATTGCTCACAGGATGCGAAAAACGCATCCATATCTATGTGCAGAACCCAACGTTGCATACTTCTAAGTCTAGAAGCTCGCGGTCAAATCCCGAAGTTTCTGATAGCGGGCAACAGTTTCCAGGTTAGCTTCACCGCTATGTGTTGTCGTGCCCGCCAGATCCCACTGCGGTGGTGCATCTTCACCAGATAATGCCCACGCTGCTTGACGGGCAGCACCCAAGGCGACATATTCGCCGGGTGCAGGCAAGATGACATCGACGCCGAAGATACTCGGGGCAAGCTGTTGCATCGCTTGACTGCGTGCGGCGCCACCGGTTAATAACACGCGCTTGGCCTTATGTCCCATGGCTTTTTCGACTGCCTCAATGGCATCGAGCATAGAACACAGCAAGCCTTCGACCACTCCGCGTGCAAAGTCCTCACGGGTGGTATCGGTGCGCAGGCCGGTGAGCAATCCGCTGGCATGTGGCCGGTTGGGAGTGCGCTCACCGTCGAAATACGGCAATAGTGTTACTGAAGAATTACCCGCAAGCGCCATTTCGGAGAGCCCGTGGTGGTCAACTCCCAAAAGGTTGGCTGCGAAATCGAGCACCTTCGCGCCATTTAACGTACATGCCAGTGGCAAGTATGCCCCAGTGGCATCGGTGAAACCGGTGACCAAACCAGTTTCATCGTGTACGCTTTCTGCACTCCAGGCGCTCGCTACACCAGAGGTACCAACGGATACGCACACATCACCGGGCTGCAAATCTAAGCCCAGGGCGGCAGCCATATTATCGCCAGTACCCGCGGCGATCGCAGCACCCGAAGAAGTACGTCCCACAATCTCACTGGGCTCTGCAATACGCGGCAGCTTAACGCTATGGCCTAAGAATTGCTCAGCTAATTCGGGTAAGAAGCGGCGCTCGCGCGTGGAGTAATAGCCAGTACCGGAGGCATCACCGTGGTCGGTGGTAAAATCCTGGCGCTGACCTAGATGCCAGGTGAGATAATCGTGCGGCAGCACAACCTTCGAGACCCGCTGGGCATTGTCCGGTTCATTATCGCGCAACCAGCGCAACTTGGTGCCGGTAAAAGAAGCCACCAGCACAGAACCCGTCAGGTCGACGGTCTTTTTGCGGCCACCTAATTCATCGACAAGCGCTGCAGCAGCATCAGCTGAGGACACATCATTCCACAACATGGCATCACGCACGGTGTGATTATCTTTATCCAAGGCCACCATGCCGTGCTGTTGACCAGCAACGGCGACGGCATCAGCTTTCTTAAGCAGGCCATCGGTGGCCTTGTCCAGAGCCGCAATCCACTCCGCCGGATCTACTTGCGTCCCGCCTGGGTGGCTAGCACGAGCTTGATCTACGATTTCGCCTGAAGCAGCATCAACCAATACCGCTTTGCACGACTGCGTGGAAGAGTCAATGCCAAGAACATAAGTCATTGTGAATTCTCGCTCTATTTCTATTTCTGGCTACTTCAATACCGAAGGTGGCTGCAGCGTCGGAGTGGGCACGGATGTTTCAACAAGGTGAATGGTAGCGCCCGTATTCTTTAAAAGTGCGCGCTGGTCCGCATCTAAGTTGTTATCAATAATGATGTCATCAAATTCGCTCAGTCGCGCCACAAAATGCATGCCGACATTATCGAATTTCGAGGAATCAGACACCAAAATCTTGCGCGTACCTAGACGCACAAAAGCAGATTTGGTAATCGCCGCATCTTCATCCGGGTGATAAATACCGGCCGCATTAATGCACGTGGTCGAGACAATCGACACCGTCGCATTGAGCCTTTCTACCGCGGAGCACGTCGCTTGGCCTAGAAAAGACCCCGTCTCATGGCAAAACCTTCCGCCCGCACCAGTTAACAACACCTGCGGGGCTTGCGCAGATACCTGCTGCATCACCCGCAAGGAATGGGTAATAATCCCCATCGGGCGTGCTTCTAGGACATCTGGGACGCAGTATTCAACCGTGGTGGAATCATCTAAAGCCACGATATCGCCAGCATTAATAAGCGCTGCTACATGCGCAGCGAGTGCCTTTTTCACCGCGATATTAGTTTCACGGCGGGTCACCACATTGGTTTCGGCAAACTCTGGCTCGACAAACTCCGCACCACCGCGCACCCGTTCAATCAGGCCTTCTTCGGCCAACACGTCTAAATCACGGTGGATGGTCATAATGCTGACGCCTAAGCGTTGCGACAGGTCATCTACCCGTGCATGCCCGTGTTCACGCACGGTATTTACAATCTCCGCGCGCCGGGATTCTACGGGGCTAGACATGGATGCACCTTTACTTTCATCACTAGTTCTGTGAATTTTAACATCAATTACGTTATTTATAACATCATTTTGTTAAATCCGTGTTAGTTTTAACAGCATCACGAAATGTGACGGTGTCCTACACTGAAACGGAGTCTATTACATGTCACAGGAACCATTAACCGAAAGACTTGGTATCCCGCGCGCACTCATCTGGGGCTTCATCGGCCTAGCAATCTTCATGATTGGCGATGGTGTCGAAACCAATATCTTAGAACCTTTCCTTTCATCCGAGCACGGCTTTACTGTCTCCCGCGCTGGCCTTTTGGTCACGCTCTATGGCATCGCGGTTGCAATTGCTGCATTCTTCGCCGCTGCGCTATCAGACCTGTGGGGCCCACGCCGCGTGATGGCATTGGGCGCTGGCGTCTGGGTCGTCTTTGAGCTCGCCTTCTTGCTCCTTGCACTGACCAGCAGCTCCACCACCCTGATTTTCCTAAGCTATGGCCTGCGTGGCTTTGGCTATCCACTCTTCGCCTATGGCTTCTTGGTGTGGATTACCGCAGTCTCCCCTGCTGAAAAGCTCGGCACGGCAACCGGCTGGTTCTACGTCGCCTTCTCCGCCGGCCTCCCGACGTTGGGTGCGCTGACCGCGACAGTATCCATGGCGTGGTTTAACTTAAGCTTCTATGAAACCTTGTGGGTCTCCCTCGTGCTGGTGATCATCGGTGCGGTGTGCGCGCTCATCGGTGTCAAAGAACGCATCGGCCGCAAGGCACTGGTTGAAAACCCTGAAGATGTCTCTGAGACTCTCGGTGCTTCTTTCAAGCTGCTCATCAAAGACCGTCGTGCACGTTTTGTGGTCTACATCCGCACCATCAATTCCATTCCCACCTACGCCATGGCGGTCTTCTTTCCTGCCTACTTCACTGAGCGCTTAGAGTGGCCGCTGGCATGGTTTTTGATTCTCACCACCGTCATTTATGCGGTCAACCTGCCCTTTAACCCCTTCTATGGCCGCATCGGCGATAAGTTCGGCTGGTCCAAGACCACCGTGTGGGCCGGCGCCGTATCCTGTGGCGTGACCTTGGCTTTGGTCTATTTCGTCCCCATGCTCTCTGTCGAAATCGGCCTGCCGGATGGCCTCGGCTTTGCCCTGACCTTGGCCTGCGGCGCACTCTTCGGTGTCTCCCTGGCAGGTTTCGTGCCACTTTCCCCCATCGCTGTCTCCCTCAACCCAGAGCGCCCCGGTGCCGCCATGGCTGCCTACAACTTGGGCGTCGGTGGCGCAGTAGCAGCAGGTCCTGCACTCGTTGCCATCTTCTACCCACTCGTTGGCGCAACCGGGCTGATCTTTATCTTCCTCGCGCTTTTCGCCGCCGCCGCATTCATGGCGCACAGCCTGCGCGGTACCCAGCCTGGCTTTGACGGCGTGCCTGCTGTAAAAACCCTTTCTGAAGTTTCTGAAGTATCCAAAGGAGCCTAATTTTTTATGACTACCACTCAACTTTCCCAAGCAAACCTTAATGAGCTCCCAGTTCAGGGCCCAGAATATGACCGCTCGCAGGTCACTGCTGGAGTCGTGCACTTCGGCGTCGGTGGGTTCCACCGTGCGCACCAGGCGTTGTACATCGATAAGCTCATGCTCCAAGGCGAAGCCATGGACTTCGGCATCATCGGCATGGGTGTAATGCCCAGCGATATCCGCATGCGCGACGCACTCAAGTCCCAGGACTTTCTCTACACGCTGACGGAAAAGACTCCCGATGGCCAGCAATCCTCGCGCGTGATTGGCTCCATCATTGATTACCTGTACACCCCGGAAGATCCTGCCAATGCCGTCGCAGTGCTTGCCGATGCTTCCATCAAGATCGTTTCTCTAACCGTTACCGAGGGAGGGTATAACTTTGACCACGTGCGCGGTGAATTCAACTTTGACAACCCACAGGTAGCTGCCGATATCGCTGACTTGAAGGCTGGCAAGACCGATGACCTGCGCACCTTCTATGGCCTTATTACCGCAGGCCTGATCGCCCGGCGCGCTGGAAACACCGTGCCTTTTACCGTGATGTCTTGCGATAATATCCAGGGCAATGGCGAGATGGCACACCGCATGTTCCTAAGCTTTGCTGGTGCAATCGACGCGGAACTTGCCACCTGGATTGATGAGAACGTGCCATTCCCGAATTCCATGGTCGACCGCATTACTCCTGAGACCACCGATGCCGACCGCGAGGACCTTGACTACGTCGATGCCTGGCCTGTGGTCTGTGAGGACTTCACCCAGTGGGTACTAGAGGATAAATTCGCTGCTGGTCGCCCAGCCTTCGACAAGGTTGGCGTGGAACTAGTCCAAGACGTTGTCCCTTATGAGTTGATGAAGCTGCGTTTGCTCAACGCCTCGCACCAGGGCCTATGCTACTTCGGCTACTTGGCTGGTCACCGCTACGTCCACGACGTCATGGCCGATCCACGCTTTGCCGAATTCTTGCTGGCGTACATGGAAGATGAAGGCACTCCTTCCCTGCGCCCACTGCCGGGTGTGGATTTGGATGCCTACCGCCACCAGCTGATCGCACGCTTTGGTAACGCTGCGATTAAAGATACCGTGGCTCGCCTATGTGCGGAATCTTCTGACCGTATCCCGAAGTGGCTCTTGCCCGTGGTGCGTGAAAACCTCGAATCCGGCCAAGCGCCGGTCACCTTGTCGGCAGCGATTGTTGCCTCCTGGGCGCGCTATGCCGAAGGCGTCGATGAGCACGGCGAAGCAATTGCTATCAATGACCGCATGGCCGATCGCCTGAAAGAAAATGCCTCCGGTAACCACGAGGATATCCTGGCATTTCTGCGCGACCGCGAAGTCTTTGGCGACTTAGTCGACAACGAAGAGTTCACCACCGCTTATGCCGATACGCTGCGCAGCCTGCACGAGGTTGGCTCCGAAGCCACCTTGGACAAACTGCTTGCCGCACGCACTTAGTTGCGAACTAATTGCGCTTAGTTACGGCGCAGCGCCACCGCGGCCATGATCAGCACGATGCCGATCATCTCTGCGGGCGTTAGCCACTGTCCCAAAGCTATCGCGCCGATAATGGCTGCGACCACCGGCAAGATAGCTTGCAGCAGGGCAAACAGACTCGGGCCTGCCATGCGCAGGACCACCTGGTCTAAGCCATAAGGGATGGCTGCCGATAAAAGGCCCAGCCCTGCGGCAAGACCAATAATCGTTATTCCCGGAATCCCTGGGTCTTCTGGCCACATCAACCACATCACTGGTAAAGCCAGAAGGCCAGCGTAGCTAAAGCCTACCGCCATGGATTGCCGGGAATTTTCTCGATCTGCGGCAATATGGCTGGAGATGACAATATAGCCGGCCCAAAATAGCCCGGCTGTTAAAGCCCACAGGATGCCGACTGCGTTATCCGACCACGTGGCACCAGAAATCACGAGCACACCGAGGGCTGCAAAAATCAGCGCCACCCAGTCACGCAGAACTCTCGAACCCCACGCCGCCACCACGATGGGCCCTAAAAACTCAATGGCTACCGCGGTGCCCATGGGAATGTGATTCAGCGATTGATAAAAAGACATATTCATCGCCATCGTCATCACGCCATAGATCGCGGCATTACGCCCTGCTACACCCCCGAAGACACGCAGCTTGGGCCGGTATAAAAGCAGCAAAATAACCCCGGCCGCCGCGACGCGAAACCACGCGACGATAAACGGCGAAAAGCTTTCAAAGAGCCCCACCGCCACCGCAGCACCCGCGTACAACGACGCACCGGATATCACCATGACCGCGGGCGCCACGAGACTTACCTGACCCTGACTATTCACATTCGGAATACTACTAGGTAGAAGTTTTGAGCAATCATCTTCGTCACGTTTGCGCTCAGGTCTGCAGATGAAAAAGCCCGTCTCTTCGCCAAGACCTACAAGAGGTTTTGACATAGAGCCGGACTTCAGGTGTGAGCCTCTCATCAAGGCACGACGCGAAGGTTAAGAAATAGCCTTAGTTCTTGGCCACCTTCGCGGTAACGTCTGGGAGAACGTTGTGGGTTTCGCCCTCGAGCGCCTCAGTGGTGACCTCAAAGGAGGTTGCCAAGGTCTCTGCCGCGATGTGGTCTGCGTGACGGGTTGCCCATTCCTTCTTGTCTGTTGGGACAGAAAGGACCACGCTGATGCGGTCGGAGACCTCAAAGCCAGATGCCTTACGGGCATCCTGCAGGCCACGGATAACATCCGCTGCCCAGCCTTCAGCCTCAAGTCCCTCGGTGACCTCGGTATTGAGAACAACCAGGCCATCAAGACCATCGATGCGTGCAGTCGACTTTGGATCCGCTGCCTGCAAGCGCTCGGTGTATTCCTCAGGGCTTAAGGTGATATCACCATCAACAACAACGTTTTCGCCCTCGCGGGTGTAGTTGCCGGCCTTGAGGTTCTTAATCGCACGCTGGACATCCTTGCCCAAACGAGGACCTGCCACCTTAGCGTTGCAGACAACCTCGAAGGTGCCGACGGAGTCGACGTCATCGGTCAAGATAACTTCCTTGACGTTGACCTCATCGCGGATGATGTCCTTGAAGCCTTCGAGCTGGCCAGAATCTGCCACAGCAACAGTCAGAGCTGGAAGTGGCAGACGGTTACGCAGCTTATTGGACTTGCGCACAGAACTTGCAGCAGATGCCACCGCGCGGGTGGTATCCATCGCTTCAACCAGTGCGGCATCCGCTGGGTAGTCTTCTGCCTCCGGGAACGCCGTCAAGTGCACGGAGCGCTCGCCGGTCAGACCACGGTAGATGACCTCCGAGATGTGCGGCAGCAAAGGTGCGACCGCACGGGAGACGGTGTGCAGCACGGTGTAGAGGGTGTTGAATGCCTCTGGGTGAGCTTCCTGGCCTTCCCAGAAACGATCACGGGAACGACGCACGTACCAGTTCGTCAGCGCATCGGCGAACTGGCGTACCTCTTGGGTCGCGGTGGAGATATCAGTGTTCGCCAGTGCCTCATCGACATTCTTTACCAGGTCATGAGTCTTTGCCAGGATGTAGCGATCCAGCACATTCTCAGAGCTGGTATCGAACTTCGCGTCCTCGGAGGCGTACAGGTTCAAGAAGGTGTACGCATTCCAGATTGGCAGCAGTGCTTGGCGCACACCATCACGAATGCCCTGCTCGGTGACAATCAGGTTGCCGCCGCGCAGGATTGGTGAAGACATGAGGAACCAACGCATGGCATCGGAGCCGTCACGGTCAAAGACCTCATTGACGTTCGGGTAGTTGCCCTTGGACTTGGACATCTTCAGGCCATCATCACCAAGCACGATGCCGTGGGCGACAACCTTCTTGAATGCTGGGCGGTCAAAGAGTGCGGTGGACAAAACGTGCAGCAGGTAGAACCAGCCACGGGTCTGACCGATGTACTCCACGATGAAGTCCGATGGCGAGTGGGTATCGAACCATTCTTTGTTCTCGAATGGGTAATGCACCTGCGCAAATGGCATGGAGCCAGAGTCGAACCATACGTCCAAAACGTCAGGAACACGGCGCATCATGGACTTACCAGTTGGGTCATCTGGGTTTGGACGCACTAGCTCGTCGATGTGTGGACGGTGCAAAGACTTTGGACGCTGGCCGAAGTCGCGCTCCAGCTCATCCAAGGAACCGTAAACATCGATGCGTGGGTACTTGTCATCATCAGACATCCACACTGGGATTGGGGAACCCCAGAAACGCGAACGGGAGATGTTCCAGTCGCGCGCGCCTTCGAGCCACTTACCGAACTGGCCATCGCGCACGTGCTCTGGCATCCACTCAATCTCATTGTGGTTGAGCTCCACCATACGGTCACGGACTGCGGAAACTTTCACGAACCATGCTGGCATTGCCTTATAGATCAGAGGCTCACCGGAACGCCAGGAGTGCGGGTAGGAGTGCTCGATGGTGACGTGGCGGATGACGCGGCCCTTGGCCTTGAGATCACGGATGATGTCCTTGTTGGCATCGAATACCAGCTGGCCTTCGTACTCAGGGGTCAGTGAGGTGAACTTGCCGTCGTCATCGACAGGCATGACCAGCTCAATGCCGTACTTCGCGGTGGTTGCCATATCGTCTTCACCAAAGCCAGGAGCCTGGTGAACTACACCGGTGCCGTCTTCGGTGGTGACGTAGTCAGCCAACAGGATCTTGAAGGAATTTGCGTGGTCCTTGAAGTAATCAAAGATTGGTTCATAAGTAATACCTTCGAGTTCCGCACCCTTGAAGGTCTTCATAACCTCATGGTCTTCGCCCAGTTCTTTAGCGTAGGAACCAACGAGAGCCTCTGCCAAAACAAACTTCTGGCCAGTAAATTCGGAGTCACCACCCACGCGTACCAGCGCGTAGTCAACCTCTGGGTGTACAGCCAAAGCCAGATTAGAAGGCAAGGTCCATGGCGTGGTCGTCCAGGCCAGGAATGCGGCATCGGCAAGCTCTTCTGGCGCATTACCGGTAACCGGGAAAGTTACGGTCAGGGTTGGGTCCTGGCGCATCTTGTAGGAGTCATCCAGGCGGGTTTCCTGATTCGACAGTGGAGTGTGCTCAGCCCAGGAATACGGCAGGACGCGGAAGCCCTGGTAGATAAGGCCCTTGTCATAAAGGGTCTTAAACGCCCAGATGACAGATTCCATGTAGTTCGGATCCATCGTCTTGTAGCCGTTTTCGAAATCTACCCAACGAGCCTGGCGGGTAACGTATTCTTCCCACTCATCGGTGTAGCGCAGAACAGAAGAAGCACAGTACTCATTGAACTTTTCCAGACCCATATCGTGGATCTGGCCCTTATCGGTGATTCCGAGCTGCTTTTCTGCTTCTAACTCCGCTGGCAGACCGTGGCAGTCCCAGCCAAAGACGCGCGGTACGTAGTTTCCCGCCATGGTGCGGTAGCGCGGAACGATGTCTTTAACATAACCGGTCAACAGGTGACCATAGTGCGGCAAGCCATTAGCAAAAGGAGGACCATCATAGAAGATATATTCTGGGTTGCCTTTGCTTTGTTCTAATGAGGCTTTAAAAGTGTCATCTTCAGCCCAAAACTTTTGGACCTCAGTTTCCATCTCTGGGAATTTCGAGGAACCACCGGTCAGATCAACCTTGGGATAAACGTGTCCTACGTCCATTAATTAATCCTTCACTTCGTCGATGTGTGTATCCACAGGGACGCACTGTGCGTGCGCGGTACCACCCTGCTTGGGCACTTAAAGCCCCACTTCATTGGTAGTGAAGGATATTTCGGTCCCACCCGTCCGGTTCTAATCAGCACGCAAGCTGTGCTTTTCTTCCGAAATACTCCCCGGTGATAGCCGGATCAATGCATACGCTGCTTAGTTTACACCTAACGTCAAATTCTTCGACGCTAACGCCTGGACTTTTTGTACCAATCCAGGAAAAAGAGCACCAGCCCCGCACCGGCAGCCACAAAGACTAGGGTCAGCGACCATGTTGCCGCGGACAGGATGTAGTTTACAAACGCTATGAACGCAATGAGCGCTAAAACCAATGCTGCAATGAGCACATTAATCTCCTATTAATGAAAACACCCCCGGTGCCACAGCGTTTAAACTGCAGCGCCGAGGGCGTCAGCCAAGGGGCGTCATTGAGCCTTTTAGTTAGCGTCCTTGGAAACGTCACCGTTTGGTGCCGCAGAGCCGCGGGATTCGAGTTCATCCAGCTGGGACTGCAGCAGGGTCTTCAGACGAGTACGGTACTCGCGCTCGTAGGTGCGCAGTTCCGCAATGCGGTTTTCAAGAGCAGTCTGCTGGGTCTTGATGGTAGTCATGACCTCGTTGTGCTTCTTGGTTGCCTCTGCCTCGAGTGCTGCAGCCTTGTCCTCAGCCTGACGGATCTGAGCCTCAGCGCGGGAGTTCGCTTCAGACTCAGTCTGCTTTGCCTTAGCCTCAGCATCCGCAACCAGCTTCTTAGAACGAGCCTCTGCCTCAGACAGCTGGGTGGAAGAACGAGACTCAGCTTCAGCCAGCTGCTTTTCAGCAGCTTCGCGTGCCTCAGTCAGCATGGAATCAGATTCCGCGCGTGCCTCGTTGGAGAGACGGTCCGCCATGTCTTGAGCCATGCCCAAGATGCGGGCTGCCTGCATGTGGGTCTCTGGGGTTGCAGCACCAGTGGTGCCAGCAGCCGCACCTGCTGCAGCGCCGGTTGCGGCGGCAGCTGCTGGTGCAGCAGCGGAGGAGGACTTCGACGCCTTGAGCGTGGAGTTTTCCTTCTTCGCAGCTTCCAGTTCCTTCTTAGCTGCTTCCAGCTCCTGACGAACCTTATCGGTCTCATCCTGAGCTGCCTTAATCTCAGCGGTGTTATCAGCTGCGGCTGGAGCAGCAGCTGCTGCAGGCTTCGCGGACTTAGCCTTTTCAGCTTCAGCCTTAGCCTTGGATGCTTCATCCTTGGCCTTGTTGGCTTCTGCCTTAGCGTCAGCCAGTTTCTTTTCGTATTCTGCGCGAAGTTCGGACTCTACGGACTTGCGTACAGCAGCCTCATCTACAGCAGGTGCAGCGCCAGCGGCCTTTGTAGAACCAGAACCACCCTCGAGCTGCTTTTGCAGTTCGTAGTTCTCATCCTGGAGCTGGGCTAAAGCATCCTCAACGAGATCGAGGAACTGATCAACCTCGTCTTCGTTGTAGCCACGCTTGCCAATCGGCGGCTTGCTGAATGCGACATTGTGTACGTCAGCGGGTGACAGTGGCATGGACTTCTCTTCCCCTTCAAGTCGTTCGAACTCCGGTGACCCGAAGTACTTCGTTCTCTTTCACCTTAATGGACATTATCCCTTAGGACATTGTCATCACGGCCAAAAAAGTTCAATTAATGTACGTTTTCTCTAAATCTAAACTACTAGGTTACCTAAATCTAGTTAAAACATCTGTGTTTCTACGCGTTTCTTCAGGATTGTGGCATCTATGTTGCCACTAGCCAATGAAAACGCCGCGCACAATAAGTTGCAAAAGCTGCAAAATAATGAACAAAACTAACACAGACAAATCGAGTGCGACACCACCCATCTGCATGGGAGGCACAATCCTTCGCAACGCCTTGACCGGCGGGTCTGTTATTACAAACAGTGGTTCTGCAATAACCATAAACCAGCGCGGTGGATTAAATTGGCGTGAGAAGGACTGAATCATCTCGATAATGATGCGGACGATCAGCACTAAGGTATAAAGCCTTAGCAGCGCGAGCAGAATAATTCCGAATGCAGTCACGCTTCAACCCTATCAGCAGTAGTTAAAACCCACACAACCCCACCTTTTGGGGTGGGGTTAGCATCTCTATCAAGGACTTGGTTTGGTTTTAGCGAAGACCAGCGACGTCTTCGAGCTCCACCGTCGGGATAACAGCGTCCTCAGGAACAATCGCGAACACGCGACGGTCGGTATCCATATCGCGCGTTAGGTTCAGCATCTTCCCGCGCAGACCAAAGCACAGGCCAGCTGCGAAGTCGATGAAGCGCTTAGCTACATCGAAGTCAGCGTCAGTTACCTCAAAGACGACTGCATCGCCATCGCGGAATGGTTCACCAATCTTCTGCGCCTGGTTGAAGGCCACAACGGTGACAGCAACGATGGTTGGTTCGTACTCAGGCTCAGCAATGGTGTGAGCATATGCCGATGGACGAGGCGTGTATGCAGCAGAACCCTGGGTTTCGTAGCGTGGTTCGTCGACGTAGTAAGCGTCGTCTACGCCAGCCTCAGGCTCAGCGAGGCCAAAAAATTCTTTGGTCTTTACCAGAAAAGACATTCATTACTCCCTTTGAGATGCCGGGTATTTATCGTTGCCATTTAACCTAATGGCCGTGCCCCCATTATTCCGGTTCCGACACGCACGATATCTGTACCGGATGCAATTGCATCGGCTAAATCTGCGCTCATTCCCGCGGATAGTAACAATGGGCGTTTAAGCTGCTCACCCAGCCTGTCGGTGAGCTCACGGACCGAGGTAAATACTTGCTTAGCATCCGATTCTAGCGGCGGAACGACCATCAATCCGCGAAGTTCTAAGTTTGGCAAATCTTCAATGATTTGCGCTAATTCTTCTACCCCTTCAGGGGCTACTCCCCCACGTGCGGTATCTCCGTCATGAGAGACCTGGATAAAAACCGGGAGGATATCGCGCTGCGCGTTGTCTACCCCACGGTTGAGAGCGACCGCAAGCTTTTCTGTATCTACAGAATGTACGGAGTGAGCCCAGCGGGCCACATGGTTCGCCTTTTTCGTCTGTACTTGGCCTATCATGTGAAAACGCATATCAGGAAGCTCTTCGGCTTTCGCTCGCGCTTCTTGTTCGCGGTTTTCTGCGACATCCGTAATTCCCAGTTCCGCAAGCAACGCAATATCTGCGGCTGGATGAAACTTCGTCACTGGGAGCAATTCCGGCACGTCAGTGCGTCCGGCTTCCTGAGCGAGTTTTTCAATCAGCGCGCGGGTTTCTTTAAGTCCTGCGGCTAGCTCGTCACGGCGGTTATCAGCATTGTGCACGTCGTTGGAGCTGGTGGTCATTTATTTTCCTCCTCGAGCCAAATGAGGCCCGCTTGTCGGCCGGTTTTTCCTTCCCGGCGGTATGAAAAGAAATCGGTGTCTTCAATGGTGCACCGGGGATCCGCCTCAATTGCGGTAACGCCTTTGCTCATCAGTTGGCGAATCAGGCCTGCGCGGACGTCTACTCCCCAGGTTCCTTTGGCAGTACGGGTCTTTGAACCCGGCAGGTGGGCTTCTACATCATTAGCCATATCTTCGGGTACTTCATAATTGCGTCCCGAGGCCGCTGGTCCCAAAAGCACTTGGATATTGGAAGGTGTTGCGCCGAGTTCCACCATTTTGTCAATCGTATTGGCGATAATCCCATTGCGCGCCCCCATGCGACCTGCGTGCGCTGCTGCAACTACTTTGGCCTTGGAATCAGCAAGAAGAACCGGGACACAGTCTGCAACAAGCACTCCGAGTCCGAGACGTGGTGTCGTAGTCACTATGGCATCGGTTGCCTCGACTGGGACCGGGGTATCTTTATCCACCACAGTCACCGTGTTGGTGTGGAGCTGTTCCATCCACACGATGTCATCAACTCCGGTGACTGTAACTAAGCGTTGACGGTTTGCGGCTACCGCTTCGGGGTCATCGCCAACATGATCGCCTAGGTTAAAAGACTGATATGGCGATGCCGAAGCCCCGCCGGCACGGGTGGTAAACACCATGCGGACGGGGCGGAAGATTTCCTCATTAACTGGCATGTAACCAGACTAGCGCGTTCTTAGCGCATGAAGTCAGGCACATCCAGATCATCGCCACCAGCGCGACGACGATCACGTTCTGGCTCACGCTCGCGACCATAGTCACGGTCACGGCCACGCTCATCTTCGCGGCTGGTGAACAGGCCAGCACCAGATGGGCGGGAGTGGCGTGGTTCGTAGCGTGGCGCCTCGCGCACAGGCTCAGCCTGTGGCTCTGGGATATCGCGATTATCAAACAACGAGCCCGGGCGAGATTCCAGCTTTGGCTCTTCCTTTTCCTGGACAACAGCCTTCTTGTTATTTACGCCCTGCAGGTTAGCCTCAGCGTCGAAGCCCGTAGCAATGATGGTCACGCGGACTTCATCGCCCAAATTGTCGTCGATGATGGTACCGAAGATCAGGTTGACGTCTTCGTCAGCCTTTTCCTGAACCATGATCGCTGCCTGGTTAACTTCCTGCAGACCCAAATCGGAACCACCGGCAACGGAAAGCAGAACGCCCTTGGCGCCTTCCATGCTGGATTCCAGCAGTGGAGAATTAATAGCTTGTTCTGCAGACTGCATCACGCGGTCATCACCGCGTGCCGAGCCTACGCCCATCAATGCAGAACCAGCATCAGACATAACCGAGCGCACGTCGGCAAAGTCGACGTTGATCATGCCTGGGATAAGAATCAGGTCGGAAATACCCTGGACACCATTGTGCAGCACCTCATCGGCGGCACGGAAGGCTTCCATCATCGACAAGTTTTCATCACCAAGCTGCAGCAGGCGATCATTCGGAATAACAATGAGGGTGTCACATACCTCACGCAAAGCCTCGATGCCCTCGAGTGCCTGGCGGGTACGGCGGTTACCTTCAAAGCGGAAAGGCTTGGTAACAACACCGACGGTCAAAGAGCCCTGCTTCTTAGCAATCGATGCAACTACCGGAGCCGCACCAGTACCGGTGCCGCCGCCCTCACCTGCGGTAACGAAGACGAGGTCTGCGCCGGCGAGTGCATCTTCGATTTCGGACTTGTGGTCTTCAGCAGAGGTACGACCTACCTCTGGGTTTGCTCCTGCGCCTAGGCCGCGGGTCAGCTCGCGTCCAATGTCGAGCTTTACATCAGCATCAGAAAAGAGCAGAGCCTGGGAGTCAGTGTTAATAGCAATGAACTGAACGCCCTTCAGGCCCTCTTCAATCATGCGGTTAACGGCGTTTACTCCGCCACCACCGACACCGACAACCTTGATGTCCGCGAGATTATTACTTGGAGTGGTCATTAGAGGCGCTAGCACCTTTCGTTCGTGGAATTTCTGGTCCGTCAATGAGGAAATCGACGCGTTGTTTCCATCATTGACGAGACCGCTGTAATTTTCGGGTTCATTTCGCCGCGTGTCGCTACCCTCAACCTTGGGTTTAGAGTTGTTGACATGCGGTTTTGCTCGCCCCCTAGCATACGGGGATATCAGGGTCGGCTGACAAGTGAGGGGTTAGAAATATTCCAATTATCGCCCTCCATCTGCAAAACCGTAGCTAGTGCGCGTGCCTTATTTTCATTGTCTTCGTTCGCACCCCAGGTAATCGTTCGTCCATCATCCATGTGCACACGCATCACATAAGGTTCAACGACATCTAAACGTTCAATTTGAGTACGCAGTTCCGTGGGGATTGCCGCAAGAACTTCAACCGGGTCCGACAAAGTTTCCGAGTCCCATTCGCCGGTGATCTCTACTGCTTCTGCCGGTGGCTGGTCGATGATAAATTCGCGACCTTTGGTATCGATGAGATGCGGGCCATCGTCAGCATTGACATAGGCTGCGACGACTCGCTCTTCTACTTCGACGACCAAAGTATTGGGCAGACTGCGACCCACGGTAGCTTTATCTACCCACGGCAAGTCCGACACTTTCAACGCTGTGTCGTGTGCATTCACGCGCAACAAATTAGCCCCGTCGGGTACACCTGCAGCTTCTTCAATCTGCTCAACGGTCGAGTGCTCATTGCCAGTTATCTCAACATTGGTGACACTAAAAATCGGCAGCAAATACACCGCCAGTCCGATAACAACGCTAAGTGCAACTAGACCACCGATGATTGCGGCAATGAGCTTGGAGGAAATTTTCATCTAACCCTGGATCTCCTCCAAGATTTCGGCTGCGAGCAAGGTTACTGATCCAGCACCCATGGTCAGCACAAGGTCATTGCTATTGGTCATCTCTGCCACAGTATGGCGGGCAGATGAGAAATCTGGCTCGTACGTGACATCGACATCATCAGCCATTTCATCGCTAATGATCCGCGAAGAAATCCCTTCGACCGGCTTTTCCCGGGCACCGAAGATATCCAACAACACCACTGCATCGGCAAGCGAAAGTGCTTGGCCAAACTCTTTAGCGAACTCAATCGTGCGGGAGTAAAGATGCGGCTGGAAGCACACTACAACCTTGCCGCCTAGCCCCTCTGCTGCAACCTTATCGCGCGCTGCCTTGAGCACTGCTGCCACCTCAGTCGGGTGGTGCGCATAATCGTCGTAAACGCGGATATTGTCACCGCCGGTGCCGCGGTATTCAAAGCGCCGGCGCACACCCGTGAAATCGCTTAACCCCTCAGCCAAAAGCCCAACCTTGGCGCCAGCGATCTCGCCGGCAACTAAGGCGGCAGTGGAATTTAGCACCATGTGGTGTCCAGGAATCTGTAGTTCATAGGTCACCTGGGCTTCAGGAGATTCATTAAACGGAAGTTTTACGGTAACTGTCGTTGCCTTTTGCCCTACTTCTTCAGCCAAAATTTCAGCACCGACAGGAATCTCGGCATACTTCTGTACCGCTGCCGAGCCACCGTAGCCCAAGACGCGCACGCCGCGCTCGAGAGCACGAAGGCCCAACTCCGCTGCATGATCATCTTCAAGGCAGACAATAAGCGTACCCGTATCCGTAATGCGTCCCACGAAATCATCGAAGACCTGGAAATAGGCCTCTGCGGAGCCGAAATAGTCCAAGTGATCCGGTTCAATATTGGTGATGACTGCAATATCTGGGGAATAGCGCAATAGCGAAGCATCGGATTCATCCGCTTCAGCTACAAAAATGGCATCTTTGCCGTGGTGCGCATTCGTACCCGCGCGGTTGAGCTGACCACCAATAGCAAAGGAAGCATCCTTGCCCGCGGCCTGCAATGCTGAGACCACCATCGAGGTAGTCGATGTCTTACCGTGGGTACCGGCAAGGAGTACCTGGGTGCGATCCTGCATCAATTCTGCGAGCAAGTCCGAACGGCGAATCACTGGAATCTGTGCTTCGTGCGCCGCGACCAACTCTGGATTGTCCTTCGGAATCGCAGCAAATGATGTCACCACGACAGTCGGCTTTTCCGCCAGCTGTGAAAGATTTTCCGTCTTGTGCCCAATGGCAATCTTGGCGCCCATGGTGCGCAGTACTTCCACCGGGGTGGAGTCTTTGACATCGGAACCAGAAACTTCCATGCCGCGGGAAAGCAAAATACGAGCGAGCCCAGACATGCCGGAGCCGCCGATGCCGATCATGTGAACACGTGAGAGATCAATTGGGGTAGTCACCTAGTTGGATTCCTTTTCTTGTTCTTTTCTAACATCAGCAGCAATACGATCCGCAAGCATTTTGGATACATCTCCGGCGCCACTGTCTTGTGCAGCAGCGACCATCTCCTCGCGCCGTTGAGGGTTATCTGCGATAGCTACTACTTCTTCAACCAACCTTTGCCCGGTCAGATCAGAATCTTTAATCATAATGGCGCCACCCGCTTCAACCACATGTTGGGAGTTAAGCGCCTGTTCCCCATTGCCGTGCGGCAGTGGAACATAGATTGCAGGTAATCCGGCAGCGGTAATCTCCGCTACCGTCATCGCACCGGAGCGGCACACAGTCAGGTCAGCAACCGCTAAGGCCGCAGCCATATCTTCGATATATGGAACCGGAACATAGCCATCTTGGGCCTGTGGTGCTTCATTACGCGGGCCATAAGCGTGGAGAACCTGAACATGTTCAACAAGTTCGGGCAATGCTGCTTTCACCGCTGCGTTAATTGAGGCAGCACCTTGGGAGCCACCGGTAATCAACAGCACCTGTTTGGAGTCATCAAAACCCCACTGTTGCCGGCCGCGCGCAGCGGCTGCACCGTCTGGGTCTTTTCCGATTTCGGCGCGAATAGGAACGCCGACGACATCACCCGGCATGCCGGAATTGGCCGCAGCGTTAAAACCAACGCCACCTAGTTTGACGCCTAACTTATTTGCCATGCCTGCTAGTGCATTGGTTTCGTGGATATAGAATGGCAATCCCTTGGTCTTTGCCGCGATATAAGCAGGCGCTGCAACGTAACCACCAGTGCCAAATACTGCTTGCGCGTTGACATCTTTTAACACCGCGCGGGTTTGCAGCACCGCTTTGATAAGACGATATGGCAGTTTTACAAGGTCCACGCTGGGCTTGCGCGGAATTGGCACTGGCAAGATCATGCGCAGGTCAACACCACGGGCGGGGACGATCTCCCCTTCTAGCCCCTTCTTAGTTCCCAGCGCAGTAATGCGTGCACCATGGTAGGTCTTTAATGCTTCGCCTACTGCAAGGGCTGGTTCAATGTGGCCAGCAGTGCCCCCACCTGCAATAACGACCGATAATTCAGCGTTGTTCATAGGTTTAGCCTACCTTTTCTCACGTGGGCGACGATTATCGGTCACTGCTTGTCCAAAGCGCTTTTCCCGCTCAGCATCGCGTGCCCTGCGGGTATCTCCACGTCGGCCCTCCGTGTAGCGAACATTATCGCGATTATAACCGGCGCGTCGTCCATCTACCCGATGCTGCTCGGTGCCATCGGCTGCTGCTCGGCGGTTGTGGCTACGTTGTAGAACTTCGCGTTCGGTGTTGCGTCCTGCCCCCGTTTCACTGGCGCGCTCTGCTGTTAATTGCGCAGTGGTTCGGCTTGCCGCGCGACGGCTTGCGGCACCATGGCGTCCTGGTTTTGCGGCCCCGTCAATGGGATCCGGCTCTGGAATATTAAAGATGCGGTCAAAAAGTGGCCGGCCATAGTTTTGCATCGCCGAGATTTGCATTGGCTCATGCCTGGCTACATTTGCCAACAAGCCCATCGACGCAATGGTGATAATCGCTGAAGTACCACCTGCAGAAATCATCGGCAGCTGCACACCGGTCATCGGCAACAGCCCAACTACATAGCCGATGTTAAAGAAGGCCTGGCCAACCACACCTGCCGTCAGTGTGGCGGCCATGAGTGCCTGGAATTGGCTCTGTGCCCGCAGTGCCGTCCGAATTCCGAAGAAGCCAAGCAAAGCGAAAAGCAAGATGACTAACGCGCCGCCCAACAGGCCGAGCTCTTCGCCCACGATGGCGAAGATGTAGTCATTTTTAGCTTCGGGGAGGTAGAACCATTTCGCACGCGATTGGCCAATACCGACGCCTGTTAAGCCACCGTCTGCCAAGGAGAGATAACCCTGGTAGGACTGAAAACCTGTGCCTTGGGTATCAAGAAAGTTTCCGCGTAGGGCATCGAAGTAAGTGTGGAAACGGTGCGAGCGGAAGCCGCCGCCAACAAACAGTGCAATGGTGGCTACAACGCCGAGAGCACCAATTAAAGCGATGGCGATCCAGTTAACGCCGGCGAAAAACAACGTGAAAATAACCACGACGGCAAATGATGCTGCCATGCCGACGTCACCTTGGGCCATGATCAGACCCATCATGGCCGCTGCGATCAGCGAGTACAAGGTGAAAGGGTCTTTAAGGCCAAAGCCTTTATGCACTTTATCGGCCAAAGCTGTCGCGCCGTAAAGGCCAATAGCTACGCGGGCAAGCTCTGAAGGTTGGATACTAGCTGGACCAATAATGATCCAGGACTGCGAACCGACTTCTTCACGTCCGGTACCAATACCAGGAATCAGCACGGCAATGAGCAAGACAAAGGATAAGAGCAATACCCACGGCACCAGCTTGCGCACCAACGATGGGCGCAGGCGCAGTGCTAGCCAAAACATGAACAGCCCCAGGCACACCATCAAAGTTTGGCGGATTGCATCAGCCCACACGCCGGTGGACTGGACATAAGAGGTCGCCATCGAGGAAGAAAATACCATGATGACACCGATGCCAATGAGCAGAAAGATAATTATGCGCAGCATCAAATAATCTAAGCCGGCGCGCGAGTCAAGATATTCTTTAATGCCAGCTAACCAGCCCTGTTTTGCTTTCGGCCGCGGGGCATTTCCCATGGGTGCAACTGGCTTTGTGGCCGTCATGGTTAAAGCTCCTCGCGTTGAGAAAGGGTTTTTGCAAAGTGGGCAAAAAGGTCGCCACGTTCGCTCATTCCGGAATACATATCCAACGATGCCGCAGCTGGTGCCAAAAGCACGGTATCTCCAGCCCCGGCGTGTTGGATAGCAGCAGCCACAACCTGGTGCATGGCTTCCTCACCATCGGTGTCTTCAATGACCTCAACGGCAATTTCTGGCGCGTGTTCTTTCAAAGCGCGGGCTAGGATGTCGCGGTCTTGGCCAAGCAGTACCACGGCTTTCATTTGTTTATGATGCGCGGCTATAAGCTCATCGACCTCAGCGCCCTTCAGCTGTCCACCGGCTACCCAAATGACATTGGCTAGCCCTGCTAAAGCTGCATCGGCAGCATGCGGGTTGGTGGCTTTGGAATTATCAATAAACTTAATGCCAGCTGCTTTATGCACTACTTCCCCGCGGTGGGCATCCACACGATAAGAAGCTAGGCCCGCGCTAATCGCCTGCGCACTAGCGCCAGCCGCATGCGCAACAGCTGCAGCAGCACACGCGTCTAAAACACCAGCTATACCCGCCGGTTCGATTCCTTCGGCGCTAGCTAAAACCTGCGGTGGGTTGCCCACCACGATTTCGGAGTTGATTACTCCTACCCCGCCATCTTGCGGTATACCTGCACTAAAGCTGGTGACTACCCCACTCGGGCGAATATTGATTGCAGAGTCCACCACGCGCGGATCATCCTTGCCGACAACGGCAACCTTGCCTAACAATGCCTTGGCCTTATCCAGGGCATAAGCCTCGAAGCTGCCGTGCCAATCAATGTGGTCTTCCGCCAGGTTCAACACGGTGCCCACATCAGGGCGCAAAGTATTAGACCAGTGCAGCTGGAAAGAAGATAGCTCGACGCACAAAATATCTACCCGCGGCTGCGCTGCTAGCGCAGTAAATAGGGATACACCAATATTGCCGGCAGCTGCGGCGCGCAGACCGGACTCTGCTTCATTGGCCTGCATCATCGCAGCCAGCATGCCGGTGGTAGTGGTCTTGCCATTAGTGCCAGTAACTACCAGCCATGTGCGTGGGGGCCCAAAGACTTCAGCGCGGTCAAGGCGCCAAGCTAGTTCGACATCGCCAATAACTTCAATGTGTGCCGCGGCTGCTTGTTGGAGAAGCTGCGAATCAGGACGCCAGCCAGGAGAAGTCACCACCATGTCATAGTCTGATGCGGAAAAGTCCACATCTGCTGGATCAATGGTCTTGACCTCGAGTGCGGAAGCTAGTTCCTCACGGGTGTGTGCATTGCCATCAGCTACGGTCACATCTGTGCCGAGTTCACGCAGGATAGCGGCACATCCGCGCCCAGATACCCCACCACCGGCGACCAAGACGACTCGTGGCAGCTTCAGTGTGGAAGTCATAAGCTAATAGCCTTTCTTAAAGGATGCTTGCGCCAGTTGTCAGGAGCCATTCACCGTAGAAAATTCCTACGCCGGTGATAGCGGCCATGCCAGCGAGCAGCCAGAAACGGATAACCACTGCGGTTTCTGGCCAGCCGCCATTTTCGAAGTGGTGGTGAATTGGCGCCATGCGGAAGAAGCGCTTTCCGGTGGTCTTGAAGACAAAGACTTGGATAACAACCGAGGCTGCTTCAACAACGAAGAGTGCGCCAATGATGATCATCAGCAGTTCCGTGCGAGTAGCAACGGATAGACCCGCAACCAGGCCACCGAGTGCCAAGGAACCGGTGTCGCCCATGAAGATTTTTGCCGGTGCAGCATTCCACCACAAAAAGCCCAAGGAACCACCGAGACCGGCAGCCGCCAAAATGGCCAAGTCCAAAGGATCGCGCACCTGGTAACAGCCGGCAACGAAGCCGACTTCACAGGAGTTACGGAACTGCCAGAAAGTAATGATGGTGTACGCGCCCATCACAAAGGCAGTAGAACCCGCAGCCAGGCCGTCAAGACCATCGGTCAGGTTGACGGCGTTCGACCACGCGGCGATCAGAATAAACATGAACACCAGGAAGATGATGATTCCGATAATGGTTGGGCCGACGGCGATATTAAAGGTCGGAATATCGCGCACAAAAGACATGTGAGCCGTCGCAGGTGTTAGGCCATTGCTATCTTCAAATTGCAGCACCAAGAGACCAAAGGCCAAAGCTAGAGCGAGCTGGCCAACAATCTTTGCGGTCTTATTCAACCCGAGGTTGCGGGCTTTGAACAGTTTGATGAAGTCATCAGCAAAGCCCAAGGCGCCGAGCCCTAAAGTCAAGCCTAGAACCAAGATTCCTGAGACCGTGAAGCCACCGGTTCCGGTGATGGAGCCATAGGTATTTACCGCTAAGTAAGCAATAACAATGCCGGCCAAAATGGCCAGACCACCCATCGTCGGCGTACCGCGCTTGCGCAGGTGCGACTTCGGTCCATCCTCACGAATCTCTTGGCCTTTACCGGCGTTGGAGAAATAGCGGATCAGCCATGGCGTAAAGAAGATCGCCACAAGGAAGCTGATGACGCCGGAGGCCATTATCTGAATCATTATTTCAACACTATCCTTTAATCTTCGC
This sequence comes from Corynebacterium stationis, assembly GCF_001941345.1. Classification (NCBI taxonomy): domain Bacteria; kingdom Bacillati; phylum Actinomycetota; class Actinomycetes; order Mycobacteriales; family Corynebacteriaceae; genus Corynebacterium; species Corynebacterium stationis. Next base: position 1,027,397 of record NZ_CP009251.1, on the reverse strand, counting down.
CGTTAAGTAGGCGTTCAGAAACCAGCCACAATCGTTGCGCATTCGAAGCTTTGACCAGGACTACATCTTTCAACTCGCGTGAAGACCAGTCTTCGACTCCAGCGGGCGGAGTTTGAAGAACTTCTTCGATGTGCCAAATGGCGTCATCGATATCCCGGCTAACCATAGTATTTATACCGCGCTCGGATGCGGCTTTAGCCATTGCCTCGCCATAAACGCTCTCACCCACCACGATGAGGGTATGGACATCGTATTTCGCTAACTCCGCACCGAGTTGGTAGTGCTCTTCTATAGCGTCATCGCCCAGCTCGCCCATCTCACCGAGTACTGCGATAGAGCGCGCATCGGGCCGCCCAGAGGTGGTGTAGCCCAGTGCGGCAATCGCCGCGCGCATTGAATCCGGGTTCGCGTTGTAGGAGTCATTAATAATGGTGACTCCATCAGCGCGGGTGTGCACATCCATGCGGTGAGCAGACGCGTTTCGATGCCCACTTAAAGAATCCGCCACAGATTGCACAGACAAACCCGCCTCAATAGCTGCTGCAGCAGCCGCGAGGGAATTGGAAACCTGGTGAACACCAAAGACCTGCAATGTCACAGATACCGGTGCGGCACCTGGCGCATGCAAAGTAAAGGATGGACGTGCAACATTATCCAAGGTGATATCGGTGGCATAGTAATCCGCGCCTGCTGCTGGAGGATTCGCCGAAGAATAGGTCACAACCTTGGCGCTGGTGCGCGAAGCCATTGCTGCAACGAATGAATCATCAGCGTTTAACACCGCGATGCCACCTTCGGCAGCCGAAGGCAATGCCTCAACTAATTCGCCTTTGGCTTGTGCGATGTTTTCACGCGAGCCAAATTCTCCAAGGTGAGCGGTACCAACGTTGAGCACCACACCGATTCGCGGGGTTGCGATATCAGTGAGGTGTTTGATGTGGCCGATGCCGCGAGCTGATAGTTCAGCCACGAGATATTTCGTGTCTGCATCGCAGCGCAGCGCGGTATACGGATGCCCGATTTCATTATTGAATGAACCCGGAGGAGCTACGGTTTCTCCATCTTGGCGCAAAATAGTTGCGATCAGATCCTTCGTGGAAGTCTTACCCGCAGAACCAGTTACGCCGATGATGCTAAGACCATCTTCGCTAGTGAGCTTGCCAGTGACAAAGTGCGCGAGGTCTGAAAGTGCCCGAACTACTGCTGCAGCTGAGCCATCTAAGTCGTTGGCATAGATATCAGCATTGGCGCCATCGCCTTCCAGCCGACCAGTTGGTTCGACAACGATCGCTGGAACGCCCACGGGGCGAGCAGCTAATACAGCCACCGCGCCTTGCTCTACCGCCTTGGCAGCAAAGTCATGACCGTCAACCTTAGCGCCTGGAAAACACAGGAATAATCCACCGGGAGCTACCTTGCGCGAATCAAATTCGACAAAGCCGGTAACCAGTGCCTCGGGGTTTTCGACACTGTCGAGGCGACCGCCGACAATCTCGGCGATCTCTTTCACAGTCAGGTCAATCATTATTGCCTCTCATCGGAGTCTTCGGCAGTATCTCGAGCTTCTGGGGTAATGGGAGTATTAAGGTGCGCTGTCCGCTTTGATTGTAATGCCCGAGCAAGTTCTTCACGATCATCGAAGTGATGCATGGTTCCGCCAATGAGCTGACCTACTTCGTGGCCCTTGCCAACCACGATGACAGCATCGCCGGAAGTTGCCCAGTTGACTACTTCATCAATGGCTTCAGCGCGCGATGCAATTTCGCGGAATTCTACATCACGCCCAGCCTTCTCAGCTGCTTCTATTGCTCCAGCCATAACTGCTTGGCGGATCGGAGCTGGGTCTTCGGTGCGTGGATTATCATCGGTAACCACCACGAAATCGGCGCGTTTCGCGGCAGCAGCACCCATCAATCCGCGCTTCGAGGAGTCACGGTCTCCTCCGGCGCCGACAACCACGCCAATACGTCCGGCGCCGATGCGTTCCGCATCGTTACGCCGTAAAGAGTTGGGACCTGCTGAATCGAGCTGCGAGCGCAAGGTGTCCAATACTGCTTCGATAGCCGCTGGCTTGTGCGCGTAATCAACAACGGCTACAAAGTCCTGGCCTTCATCGATACGCTGCATGCGGCCCGGTACTGCCACCTGGGTCAAAGCCGCGATGAAAGTATCCAAGTCAATACCTGCAGCGCTCGCCATTCCTACAGCAAGGCCTGCATTGGCGATGTTGAAATCGCCCGGCAGCGGCAACTCGAAATCAAAGGAACGAGGGACTTGTGCCTGGATAATCTCACTATTTTCCGGTGGATTAATCTCCAGCGCTACCTGCTGCCCCCCTGTTGCTTGTACCGCCTGCTGCCACGCCACCACTGTGCCCGGAACCAATAGTTCCCGAGTGCGCTCACGCAGCATCGCATCAGCCTGGGCCACGCCGCCCTCGTCACCGGTATGGGCAATCGCCCCCGTGGTAGAGACCACGGTTAAAGGCCGATTTTCTTCATCAACTAGATCAGCTAGACGCTCGCCCCACTCATCATTAATGCACACCACCGCATTGCGTGCCGCCTCTTCGCCTAAGAAAAGCTTTGATTTCGCCGCGAAGTACTCTTCCATCGTGGGGTGGAAATCGAGGTGGTCTTGAGACAGGTTAGTAAACCCGCCCACTGCAAAGTCCACACCTTGCACGCGTCCTAGCTCCAGTGCATGTGAGGACACTTCCATCACCACGTGGGTGACGTTTTCTGCAACCATGCGTGCGAATAAGTCCTGCAACGTTGGTGCTTCAGGGGTGGTGAGCTGCGTTTCAACTGGCTTGCGGTTAATCCGGGTTCCGGTCGTACCGATCAAGCCGGTGGAATAGCCTGCGGCTAAAAGGCCAGTTTCTAAAAGATATGTTGTCGTGGTCTTTCCCGAGGTACCAGTAACACCGAAAATGGTCAGCTTCTTGGTCGGGTGACCATAAATCTCGGCTGAGATTTCTCCGAGTACCGCGCGAATATTCTCGACCACGATAATGGGACGGTCGAAAGAATCTTCCGCTGATTCACGGTGCAGGATTTCCACGCCGGCGGCATCGGTAAGCACTGCTTTTGCCGATGTTGCTGCTGCGAATGTTGCACCATGGCTACGGGTGCCCGGAACGGCCGCGAACAGGTATTCCGCTTCTGCTCGGCGGGAATCCAACGTGATGGCTTCTACGGTTGTCTCACCATCACCAATGATTTCACCGCCTGCGATCTCCGCTAGCTTGAAAAGCGTGGTAGTCATGTCGCTCGCGTCCTTATTCTCGTAGTCTTCGTGGGGTTATTTATCTAGAAAAGTATTTATTATACGTGCTGTATCCGCCGTGATTAGTACTGCGTCATGACCCAACGCTTTCCTTCTGGTGACGTCGGGATGTTGTCGCGGTTGAGCAACCACGCGGCAATGTCGCTAAAGAGCGGCGCTGCAGATTGCCCGCCTGAGCCATCGGCATTGGTGCCGGTTTCGGGCTCATCTAACATGATGGCAACGACAAACCGGGGGTCATCGGCAGGCGCAATGCCTGCGAAAGTAATCCAATACGCACTTTGCGAATACGCACCCGTATCTGGGTCTACCTTTTGCGCGGTACCGGTCTTACCGGAAAGCTGATACCCCTCGATCTCATTGCCCATAGCCGTACCAGTTTGCACATAAGCTGGGTCATCCTGGAACGTCGAGCGGAACATATCCACCACGGTCTTCGCAGTTTCAGGCGATACCACCTGCGTGGTACCTGGATCATCCTGCGGGACTTCCTTGCCATCGGCATCCGTAATCGAGTCGATGATACGTGGCTGAATGAGCTCGCCATCATTCGCCAAAGCCTGATAGACACTCGCCATCTGCAAGGTCGTCCACGACATACCCTGGCCAATTGGAAGGTTGGCAAAGGTACCACCGGACCACTGTTCTAATGCAGGCAGAAGACCAGATGATTCATTCGGTAATTCGATATCAGTGGTTTTACCCAACCCGAATTTCTCAAGGTACTCAGCGAACTTCTCCTCGCCCAGGCGCTGCGCAATCTGCAGCGTACCTACGTTGGACGACTTACCAAAGATACCCGCGGTGGTGTACGGCTCCACCCCGTGTTGCCACGCATCGGCAACATTAACTCCTGCGATATCGATGGAGCCTGGAACCTGGTGGACTTCCTCCGGCGTGGTCACACCTTCTTCAATCGCGGCCGCAGCAGTAACTACCTTCGCGACAGAACCTGGCTCATAAGGGTGCGAAATGGAACGGTTTTCAAAGTCCTTGCCTTCTTCAAGCTGGGCTTCAATATCCTTATTCGGATCGATGGTTCCGGTATTAGCCATCGATAACACTTCACCTGTAACCGCATCTAATACAACTGCTTCACCCATTTTGGCGCGGGAATTGTCCACAGCCTGCTCTAGCTTTTGCTGAACATAGGTTTGCAAGTCCAGATCTAACGTCAGTTTCACATCGGAGCCATCGATTGCTTCAACTTCATCGCGCACCGTACCTGGAATCAGCTGTCCGTCGGTTGAGACATCTTCAGTGGAACGGCCATCAATACCGGTCAACAGCGAATCGCCAGAAGCTTCAAAGCCGAACTGGCCTTGGCCGTCCATGGACACCTTGCCCACGATATTTTCTGCAATCGCACCATTAGGGTATTGACGGATATCTTGGTGGTCAGCAGCCACGCCATGGTAGGTATTGGCGATTTCTACAGCAATATCTGGATCGACATTGCGCACCAGCACCTCATATTGCGTATCCGCGCGCAATTTATCCATGATCTGGTCGGAGTCAACATCAGAGGTTGACGCGCCTGCTTCTTTAATAGCCTTCGGGATTCCCTCAGCCATTTCTTCTAAGCGCGTAGTAACCCGGTCGTCGAGAAATTCATTAGTTTCCTGTTCGCTCTTTTCCGCCAGCTCACCTTCATTGCGAGCTTCAATCTCTTCTTGCTCGCGCAATTCATCACGCAAGCGCGTTGGAGATACTGTCAACGAGCGTGCAGCCATGGTGTACGCAATGCGCTGACCATCACGGTCGACTACTTCTCCCCTGCGTGCGGGTTCCACATAAACGCGGGTGCGCTGTGCTTCTGCACGGGCAGATAAGTCTGGCCCCCAGACAATTTGTACCCATGCCAAACGCCCTACCAACACTACGGTCACAATAACCAAGATGGTGATAACTAAGTTCAGGCGCTTAGTCATCATCGGCTGCTGCGCGAGCATCTTCTTCTTAACTGCCTGCGGTGCCGGCACTGGGCGTGCTTTTTGTGCCCTTTGGGCTGGCCCATGCGCTTGACCGGTGTGGCTCGCGCCCGCACGTGCTTCTCCAGCACGGATTCGTTCCCGTTCGCTGGCACTGCGTGCACGTGGTGGTTGCGCTACGTAATTATCCCGGTCCTTAGTCGACCAGTCCCGTGAGGCATGCGAAGATGCCCTGCGGCTTTTTCCACTGCGACCTTCTTGGCGCCCCTCATTACGGGAGCTGTCTTTGCCCCCATTTCGGCTACGGCGCCGTGGGTCACCCGAGTGTGGTGGAGTCACAGTGGTGTGTCACCTGCCTTCATGATGCTCAAAGTTAAGGAATACCCAAGGTGCAATATTGCCCTTTGCTGAATTGAATTCTCGTATGACTGTAGCCGGATCAATCCTTAAGGTGTGGGAGGCTTATCCCTTATTCACCAGACTGATATGGAGAATCCAGGTTTTCCCCAACTGGCAAAGGCGCATTGGCAGATTCTTCTTCAGTGGTTGGACGAGATTCAACCGCATCATCTGCATCAACATCGCCAACACGCTGCTGTTGGTTGCGCGGAACCGCGTTGAGTTCATCCGACACGCCCTCAGTATCGCGTGGATCACTGGTTGCCCGTCCTGTGCGTACTGGTTCCCCGTTGACATCGATAATCGCTTCGGTGCCTTCGGTGGCAGGACGACGCTCTTCCACTGTGCCATCTTCTCCAACTTCTACGATGCCTGGCTGGGAAGGAATACCCATCTTGGCATCTGCACCACGGCGAGCAACATCTGCTGAAGAACGTACCTGTTCAAGGTCACGGTTGAGCGTTTCCAACTGGTTGTTCAGTTGCGATTCCTGGTAGGTCAGCTGCTGGATGCGGAAAGTCTGGGAAGTTGAGACACCTGAGAGCCACACCGCTAAAACAACACCACCGATGAGAAGAGCAATCGCTACAGCGGACAAGCGCGAAAATAGCGTGACCTGTTTAATCGGCGCAACACGACGCCCGCGCTCAGTAACGACCTGGCGTGACCCCAGCCGAGACTTACGCGGCGTGGGCGTAATCTGCGGAACCTCACGACGGGTAGTACGCGTCGGCGACACCGTTCGCGTCGCGGTGTTTTGCACTCCACGATTGGTACGCGTCTGAGTTGAGCTACGGGTTTTCACTGCGCCCGTCGCGGAAGTTTCACGACTGGCAGTGCGTGTGCGGGAAGGTCGGTCCATCACATCAGTCGTTGAACCCTGTGCGCGCTTGGTGCGTGTTCCCATAGTGGTTCTCTTTGTCCTGGTTGTGGTCGAATCTGCCATCTTCTTTAAGCCCCTATCCCAGTTCCAGGTGGAAGAAATGAATGCTCGCCTGCTAATCGTTCAAAAGCACGCACGCGCACTGACGCGGCACGTGAATTCTCAGCAATCTCCGCCTCGGTTGCCTTTTCCGAACCACGAGTAATGGCCTTGAAGGAAGCAGCCGTGCCAGGTAGGTCCATTGGTAGACCCGCTGGCGTCGATGAAGTGGTCAGCTCCCTAAACATGGACTTGACCAGTTTGTCTTCCAAAGACTGATAGCTCATGAAAACAACCCGACCACCGATTTTCAAACCAGAGGTAATAACTGGAATGACCTGTTCGATGGCCTCTAGCTCGCGGTTGACCTCCACGCGCAGTGCCTGGAAAGTCCGCTTAGCTGGGTGGCCACCCGTGCGTCGGGTAGCTGCAGGGATAGTGTTATACAGCAGCTCAACCAAGCGAGCTGAGGTTTCAAAGGGGTGGCTTTCGCGTTCTTTCAAAATTGCCGAAGCAATTTTTCCAGCAAAGCGTTCATCGCCATAGAACTTCAAGATGCGCGCAAGCTCACCATGGGAATAGGTATTGAGCACATCCGCGGCAGTAATGCCGGTGGAAGGGTCCATGCGCATATCAAGAGGGGCATCAACTTTGTAGGCAAAACCGCGCTCAGACTGGTCTAGTTGCATCGACGAAGCACCCAGATCGAAGAGTGCACCAGCGATGCCATTGTCGCGCGCGATGTCGAATATCTCGCCTTCGCCATCGTCAATTGCGCGGCCGATTTCATCAAAGCGTTCGTTGACGCCGATAAAGCGGTCACCAAAAGGGGCCAGGCGCTGGGTAGCTTGCTCCAAAGATGCGGCATCACGGTCAACACCGATGACTCGTGCTTGAGGAAAAGCCCGCAGGAAGAATTCGGTGTGCCCACCAGCACCAAGAGTGCCGTCAACGATGACGGCGTTGTCACCAGCTGCCTCCACAGCAGGTGCGATAAGCTCCGCCATGCGTGAGCGCATCACTGGAACATGTCCGTGGTTGTCTTCAATATCGAAATTTACGTCTGTATTACTCACGGGCATATCCCCCTTTCCTGCTGACAGGGGCTCCCTTTTAGGAATCCCTGAGATGAATCGAGTGCGTATAGGGCCCTGTCCGAGGGACGCTCTGATATCGGGGAAGTACACCAGAACATCAACCTCAGACAGAGTCCTTACACGCACTCTCTCTAGTTTTCATTCGCCTAGAGCAAGCCGCCGAGAACATCATCCGCGTCAGCTGCCGAGTAGGCATCTTCAGTTTGCGACTGGTATTCAGCCCAAGCGGCTGCGTCCCAAATCTCAAGGAAATCAACTGAGCCAATAACTACGCATTCCTTAGAAAGGTTCGCGTACTTACGGTGTGCTGCTGACAGTGTGATTCGACCGCTTCCATCAGGCCTTTGCTCATCCGCACTGGCAGCCAGGTTACGAATAAACGCACGCGCTTCTGGATTCGTTCGAGACACGGCCGCTGCTTTGCGTGCCCTTTCCGCGAATTCCTCACGGGGATACACGGCTAAAGAGTGGTCTTGCCCCTTTGTCACCATCAGCCCTCCAGCTAGCTCATCACGAAACTTCGCCGGAAGGGTTAGTCGACCTTTGTCATCAAGCTTCGGAGTGTAGGTTCCGAGAAACATCCCGGTCCACCTTCCTTGCTTAACCACACCGGTTTCCTCTTCACGAATATGAAGCGGTGTGAATGCTAGATTCTCACCACTTCTAACCCGCTGCGCCCCACTCTACCCCACTTTCCCCCACCTTCAACAGTTTTACACGCAAGCTATCTCTACTTTTAACCATAACCGCAGTTCAACAGCTGTAAATTTGGTGGGGAGATTTCCCCAAAACACTTCTAGCCACACCCAAAACACACAACTATTACCCCATCATCAACAATTGCACCAATAACAAATGTGTTTGCTTAATCCACTTTCTCCCCGATTCACTCACACGAACAGGCATTTTGGCACACAAAAGAAGATCCCCACTAACCCACTCGCCGGGCGGGCAACTCTAGAACCCTGTCTGGGCGCAGGGTGGGTGATAGTGGGGATTTGAGGTGGGTGAAAGTGGGAGATTATAAAAAGGCAAAACAAAACGAGGTGCGCCCCAGCCGGATCTACGGCTGGGGCGCACCCCGTTAAGGCAATGAGTGCTACTTGTGTCTAGCGCTCTTCAAATCGGCGACGGAAGTTTTCTTCTAATTTGCTCGCAGCGCCACTGTCTTTCGCAGAGCCCGCTCCACCGGACTTGGATTTCTTCCCAGAAGAACGCGCGGAACCATCTCCAGAACCGCGAAGCATCCAAACTCCTGCACCGAACATGACTAGGAATCCAGCAATGGAAAGCAGCACGAACCACAAGCTTGTCTGCGCCAATGCAACGCCGCCCACCAGCATCACCAAACCGACAACCACAAGCGCTACACCGCGCAGGGTTACGGCACCGCCGGAGCCACCAAATGAAGAGGCACTGGACACGGAGGCCCCGAAGTTGGGATCCTCAGCAAGCAGGGACTTCTCAATTTCGCGAAGTGCGCGCTGCTCTTGCTCTGAAAGAGACACTGTTCCTCCAATAAGTCCGGGCTAAAAAGTTACGTATCAACTATCTCAGCAAATCGCCACCCTATGTTTACCTTCAGTATAACCGAGCCATCGCTGCAGCCGATCATCAATTCGGTGACAATATTTCCTGTTCTACCTAATACAACGCACACAATAACCAGTTAGTTCCCGCGGTTGCAGTTTCCTATGTCACCTTTTCAAACGATTATCGCCACACTTCGGCAGCAACTAGACCTATGCCGCTTGGCCACCGACTCCATCAAAGTCGTGAGTGCCAGTCTCAGCCATTTCCAAAAAGCGAGCCGCCAAGTCCATCAGGTCAAATACAACCTTGTCCGCGACCTCTCGGTCAATACCGGACGCTAGGCGCGAGCGCGTCCGAGAGTAAGCACGGAAAGAATCTGCCCATTCCTCTTCCTCTGCCCCCACTAGGCTCAATTGATCCCACGCAGAAGTCGGCAAGCGGCGACGCTTAGAAACGGTTGCGGAAGCTGCCACACAGGCGCCAGCTGTGCGCAGCCCAGCCTGATATGCCTTCTCCAACGCCTGATCCGTCCGTCCATTCGCCGCATCCGCACGGGCATCAGCAAGCAAAAGCGCGGCCTGGGTCAGAAAACGCTGACGCTTGGAGCCTTGGCCACCCTGTCGCTGAACCCGTCGAGCTGTTGCAGAAATTACCTGTCCCATCGCTTTGCCTCCTTCACGCTATTGCTTGCGATATAACCCGTGTGTTTATGTGCCTTACTTTAGAACCCGCTTCGTACATCCATGCCCACATTATAGCTCACATGTTCGACAATGAAAAGGTTTCTAATGCACACAGCGCTGCAAGTTTTCGAACACCACAGCGGGTTCATGTTCGATCAAGACGCAACCGTCCCAACTCTTTTCCCTTCAACAGGGGCAATCTCACCCATTACAAGTAAAAGTTTTGTTAGATAGAGACTGTGTCTTTAACAATCCGCCGTCTCTCACCACAGGAGTTCGCGCTCAACGCCGACTCCTTGGTGGATATCTACATCAGTGCCATGGGCTATGACCCCGCCATTCGTGAAGGCCGGGTATTTTCCTGGCGGCGTGAGGTTATTCGACCCGGTTTCACTGCACTGATCGCTGAAGACGCGACTGGAGTTATCGGCGTTGCCTACGGTTTTATTGGCACTCCGGATTCGTGGTGGGACCGCCAACTACGCCTCGCGCTGCGTAAGAAAGGCGAATTATCCGCGGAAGAAGTCGAGATGCTTCGCAGCTACTTCGAGGTTGCGGAAGTCCACGTGCTTCCACGGATGCAGGGCCATGGCTTGGGCAGACAGCTCCTGGTTGAATTGTTGTGGAATGCGCCGGGCAAATGGGCTTTGCTTTCCACGCCTGAAGTCCCCAATGAATCTAACCGTGCTTTTAGTCTGTATCGGTCAATGGGTTTTACAGACGTCATCCGCCAGTACCGCTACCCCGGCGATGAACGCCCCTTTGCCATCTTGAAATTGCCGCTACCGCTTTCTTAATGTCGGGAATGCTAAAGGTAGGCTAAAGGCCATGAATAATTCTGAGGATTTCTCCCAACTTCCTATAGCCGAGATTCCCAAGCACGTTCGTGCTGAACTCTCCTCTTTTTTGAAAGCCCGGGAGCCTCAGCTCGCACAAATTGGAAAACCTGTCACCGAAGCTATTGAGCATCTAGAGCGCTTCGTGCTCGACGGCGGCAAGCGCATCCGCCCTCTCTATGCATGGGCCGGCTTCGTGGCCGCTGATGGGTTGTTAGGTTCAGAAGCTCCCCAGGCGGTCCTGCGCGCTGCTTCTTCTTTGGAATTCATTCAGTCGTGTGCACTGATCCACGATGACATCGTGGATGCCTCCGATACCCGCCGCGGCAATCCCACGGTGCACCGCGCGGTAGAAGCACAGCATCGTGCGCTGGGCTGGACGGGAGATTCTGCTGATTTCGGCCGCTCAGCTGCAATTTTGATTGGTGATATGTCTTTGGTTTGGGCCGAGGATATGTTCTTAGACTCCGGTATTTCGCAGGCTGCCATACAACGGGCTCGTGAGCCATGGCGAGCCATGCGCACTGAGGTCATCGGCGGGCAGCTCTTGGACGTGTCACTAGAGGCCGCAGCCATTGAGTCGGTGGAGCTGTCTGATTCGGTTAACCGTTTCAAAACCGCTGCGTACACTATCGAACGTCCGCTGCATTTGGGTGCCGCTATCGCGGGGGCATCAGACAAGCTAATCGATGCCTTTAGAGGCTACGGTCGCGATATCGGCATCGCTTTCCAGCTTCGTGATGACCAGCTAGGTGTCTTTGGAGACCCCCAGGTTACCGGCAAGCCAGCTGGTGATGATCTGCGCGAGGGCAAGCGAACGGTACTGATGGCAATTGCCTTGCAGCGTGCCGATGAACAGGATCCACCCACCGCAAAGTTCTTGCGCGAAAATCTTGGCGCGACTGACGATCCAAGCGTGTTGTCGAAGATGTCGCAGATGATTGAAGACTCTGGGGCGTCTGAAGAAATTGAGCAGCGCATTGATGCTCTTACCCAGTCTGGCCTGGAGTACCTTGCTGCCGCGAATGTAAATTCCGAGGTAACGGAGCTCCTGCGTTCTTTGGCTATCAAGTCCACCGCACGAGCAAAATAGGATCTTTACATGGTCAAGCAAGCAATGACTATCAAACTGCCCAGTGCCCTTGCCCTTGGTGTTGCGGGCACAATCGTGCTCACCCTTGCGTCGTATGCAGGTGGTGCGACGCGCAATCGCGGCGGTATTCTAGAAGCCCTCAATATCAGCGTGGTCTCTGCCGGTCATGGGCGTAATATCGGCATGACTTTATTCTGGGTGGGCATGTTTGCGCTCATTGCAGCATGGATTTTGGCCGGCAAGTTTCTCATCAGCTCCAGCGTGCGACGCAACACCGGTGTGGTTGATACCTCCTCGACTCCGCCAAAATTTTCTTTAGCAGCCCGCCCTGTGCCCTCGGCGCAGGTGGATGAAACAGCTTTTGCGAAAATGCGCACAACAATGTGGGCATGGATTGCCCCGTTGCTCTTGGCTGCGCCACTGTCCTCCCGGGACGTATATTCCTACCTCATGCAAGGCGCGATGGTGCGCGATGGCTTTGATCCTTATACGGAAGGCCCGGCGGTTAACCCTGGCCCATTCTTGTTGGAGGTATCCCAGGACTGGCGCAATACCACTACCCCTTATGGCCCGCTGCACTTGTGGCTGGGCGAGGGTGTTACGCGTCTGGTCGGCGATAACGTCACCATCGGGGTTTTTGTCTACAAGCTGATTTCGGTTCTAAGTTTCGCGGCTATCGCTTGGTCTATTCCTTTGATTGCCCGCAAGCTTGGTGGCGATCCCACTTTGGCGCTGTGGCTCGGTGTGGCTAACCCGGTAATGATTTTGCACCTTATTGGTGGCATGCACAATGAGTCCACCATGGTCGCATTGGTCTCCGTCGGGCTTTTGCTGTGCCTGCACAATCGTTATATCGCCGGAATCGCGCTGATTGCAGTCTCTGTGTCGCTCAAGGCAACCGCTTTCATTGCGATTCCTTTCGTGGTGTGGCTGATGATGCACCACTATGGTCAACGCTTTAATAAAGTGCTAGCTTTCCTGGTCTCCGGGCTCGTCGCCGTGGCAGAGACCATTATCGTGGTGGCTGCTGTTACCTGGGTATCTGGTACCTCATGGGGTTGGCTCACAGAGATTACCGGCAACTCTAAGGTCATCAATCCCCTAGCCGGTCCTACTGTTGCAACAGATACTCTGGCGCCCTTGATTACCACGTTGAATGAGGACATTACTTATAACGAGATCTTGAGCGTCATGCGTTCAGGAGCCAGCATCTTGATGTTGCTGGGATTGGCAGTGATATGGTGGCTGTTTAGAGCAAATCGCCGCGCAGCCATACTGGGTATCCCCGCTGCCTACCAGGTAGCTTTCATGTTCAATACCGTGACGCTGCCTTGGTATTTCGCCTCGGTCATCTCGCTGTTGGGCGTGGCCCGTCCCCCACGCTGGCTCATCCAGCTGTCTGCCGGTGCCTCAATCTTTGTGGCTTTGGCATTTTCCGGCGACGGCAACCACCAGCTTTATACCTGGTGGTGGGTACTTGGCTCACTGCTGTTGTCGTGGTGGGGAGCCTACTGGATGTTTAATCCCAGCGCCAAGCCGATCACGGGGGTGTCGAACCTAAAGGTATCGACACCACAAGAGGCAACTACAGCTGGTGGCTCTACAGTCCCATCGCCTGCGCGCGACGAATAACCTCACGCGCTAAGTGTCCTTGCAGCCCATCAACTGGGCGGCCAGGCAGCGAGGCATCTTCAGTAAACAAATACTCCAAGATTTCCTCGTCGCTAAAACCACCATCGGCCAAAACCGTAATGGCGCCAGAGACATATTTGTTTATGGCGCCTTTGCCATTGATAAACAGGGCCGGAACGTAGCGTTGCCCATCTTGGATGTGGGCAACCATCTTCTTCGCGTGCAGCAAGTCATGAACACGCGTAACCGCAATGCCAAGCTCCTCTGCAACTTCTGGCATGGTCAGTAGTTCATCGCCTTGCAGCAAAGCGTTTAAGTCTTTATTTTCTTCCATCACGTCCCCTACTTTAGATTACAGTTGGGTATAAGCGGTCACGTTGGTTGGCTAAATAGTTAATTTATCGTACATACTAGATGCCATGACACAGTTGGAAGTAGGAGACGTCCTCGAGCACCGGTATCGAATTGATCGACCAATTGCTCGCGGCGGCATGTCCACTGTGTACCGCTGTGTGGATTTGCGCCTTGGACGCGCATTGGCCGCGAAGGTCATGCATGACCAGTACAGCCAAGACGCGGTCTTTATTCACCGTTTCCGCCGCGAAGCACGCGCTATGGCGCAGCTGACGCATCCGAATTTGGTGAATGTCTATGACTTCTCCGCTGAAGGCGATCCGGTGTATCTCATCATGGAGTTGATCACTGGTGGCACGTTGCGTGAGCTTACTGCAGAGCGCGGCCCCATGCCTCCGCATGCGGCGGTAGCGGTAATGCGTTCCGTGCTCACCGGCTTAAGTGCCGTGCACGATAAGGGCCTGGTGCACCGCGATATCAAGCCAGATAATGTGCTGATCAATGGCGATCACACGGTCAAACTCGCCGATTTCGGGTTGGTGCGCGCGACCAGTTCGCAGACGGTCACGTCCAATCAGATCGTGGGCACGGCGTCCTATCTTTCGCCGGAGCAGGTCACGGGTGAGCACATCACGCCGGCATCGGATGTTTATTCAGCCGGCATCGTCTTATTCGAGCTGCTCACCGGCACGGTGCCATTTTCTGGCGATACTCCTTTGGGCCATGCGATGAACAGGTTGGAAAATGATGTTCCGAAGCCTTCATCACGGATTGCTGGGGTGCCTTCGCTTATCGATGCCATCGTTGCCACCGCCACTTCTTCCGATGTCTCCGAGCGCTTTGCCGATGCGCGGGAGTTTCTCGCGGCCTTGGATGATGTCGCTGAAGAGCTAAACCTTCCGAACTATTTAGTTCCTGTTCCTCATAATTCAGCGGCAGCGCGCACTGCGGCGGCACCGACGAATATGCAAGGAATTGACGCGGCCAATGTCTTTGAGCCCACGGGCTTTATTGACACTTCCGAATCCGCGACGGAAGTATTTGGCAGCGACATAGCCCAGGACGCGACCTCCGTTCTCCCTTCTGAGCCGGAGCCGCTTGCAGAGTCTGGTATCTCCGAACGTGACTTTCCGCGAGAGCGAGAACCTTTAAGCTTTGAAACCCGCTACGACGGACCTCCACCAGCTGCCGATGCGCCGGTTCGTCCGAGCCCGCAGGGCATTCCTGGCATGCCTCCTGTTATTCCCGGTACAGCTAGCGCTGCAGGGGCTGCCGGTGTAGCTGGCGCAGGAGCTGCTGGCGTGGGAGCAAGCAGCAACTATCCCGAGACTCGTTTGACGCCTCAACCTAACTTGGTTCATGCGCAGGCACCACAGGCCCCAGCGCGCGAAGAAAGCCACGCCCCTACCCCGGCCACAGCTGAAAGTGAGCCAACGGTTAAGCCGCTATCGAATCGCTCGCTGGTGGGATTTATTGTGTGGTTGGTTATCGTCGGCATCATCATCGCAGGCGTTGGTATCGCCGGCTGGTGGTTCGGCTCGGGCTACTACGGCGGCACGCCGATCTTTCTCCGCTAATACCCACTAGCTAAGACCAACTAAACAGAGAACGGAGGGCACCACGCATGTGCGTGGTGCCCTCCGTTCTACTCTATTTAAGGTTGAGCCACGAACCTAGTGGCTAAACTGCCGTGCTTCGAAGCCTGCTAAAGCGACCTTGGGAGCTTTAACGGGGAGCTTTAGCCGCGCTGGTTGCGCAGCATCTCTGCGACCAGGAAGGACAGCTCCAAGGACTGGCGGGTGTTCAAGCGTGGGTCACACGCTGATTCATAGCGCCCCGGCAAATCAATATCGGAGATGTCATCTGCGCCGCCGAGGCACTCGGTGACGTCTTCACCGGTGAATTCGAGGTGGATGCCGCCTGGGTGGGTACCCAGTTCACGGTGTACCTCGAAGAATCCCTGCACCTCATCCAAGACCTTGTCGAAGTGACGAGTCTTGTAACCATTCGAGGAAGTGAAAGTATTACCGTGCATCGGGTCAGACTGCCACACAACCTTGTGCCCGGAGTCTTCTACAGCACGGATAATGTCCGGCAAGACGGTGCGGATGCGGTCGTGGCCCATACGGGTAACCATCGTCAAGCGGCCTGGCACGCGGTCCGGATCGAGCTTCTCAGCGTATGCAACAGCTTCATCTGGGGTAACGCCTGGGCCAATCTTGAGACCAATTGGGTTTCCGATAAGTGCTGCGAAGTTCACGTGGAAATCTTCCAACCCGCGGGTGCGCTCACCGATCCACACCTGGTGTGCGGACAGGTCATAAAGCTTGGTCTCACCGCGGCTGTCCTTGGCCAGACGCAGCATCGAACGCTCATAGTCCTTGAGCAATGCTTCATGGGAGCAGTAAATAGTCGCTGCACGCAGGGTCTCATCAGAAACACCACATGCGTTCATGAAGTGCAGGCCGTTTTCGATCTCACGAGCCAAAGCCTCATAACGAGCTCCTGCGCGCGAGGTCTGCACGAACTCACGGTTCCACTCATGCAGGCGGTAAAGGTCCGCAGTGCCTGAGCTTGTCAGTGCACGCACGAGATTCATCGCTGCTGAAGAGTTAGCGTACGCACGAATCATGCGTGCCGGGTCGTGGCGGCGTGCTTCCTCAGTTGGTTCTACACCGTTGACAATGTCACCGCGGTAGCTCAGCAAGCCGTGCTCATCGACGTTGGAAGAACGTGGCTTCGCGTACTGACCGGCAATACGCGCAAGCTTGACCACTGGAGTGGATGCACCATAGGTCAGCACGACTGCCATCTGCAGCAAAGTCTTGATGTTGCCGCGAATGTGCGGTTCGGTATTTGCCTCGAAAGTCTCCGCGCAGTCACCGCCTTGCAGCAAAAATGCTTTGCCGTTGGCGACATCGGCAAGCTTGTTTTTTAGCTCCTCTACTTCCGGCGCCACCACGATCGGTGGAACCGATTCTAGAATCTTGCGAACGTTATCAGCTTGGGTTTGATCCCAGTTGGGCTGCTGCTTAGCGTCTCGCTTGATGGCATCCTGAAACTTCTCCTCGATGCCTTCTGGCAATGGCGGAAGATCAGGGAGTACTTCTTTAGGGATATCTACTGTCCAGCTCACAACTAGTATTTAATCACGGATGCACACCGAATGTGACATCCATAGCTTAGTAATATCCATTTAAGACACATCCCACCAGGCGGGACGCACTCGAGGCCCCGGTGGTCTTTCCTACACACAGCGCAGGGAGCGATCGCTAGTGCGCGCTCCCCAGCACTATTTCAGAGCCCGATTACCTGATGACAACGGCAGGACTTCAGCACAAATCTTAAACTTGGAAAGATTATGACGCGCATCTACTAAAGCATCATGGTTGCTATCTGGAATAGCAGGCAACTGCGGACGGCCGGCGAATTCCCAGTATTGGCGTAGCTCGCGGGTAAAGCGCGGGATAGTGCGCGGCAATCCTGCCATATCGCCCCAGAGTTGAGCTAGTACAACATGGTCATAGGCTCCCACCCACGCCCACAGTTGAACTGGGGTCTTATCTTGGGTGAGAAATTCTAAGACTTCGCGGCGGATGGTGTCTTTGGACTTCCACACCGAATCGCGTGGGCTGGGAAGTTTATCCAGGACATTCTCACGCACCCAAGCATTTGCCTTCGACGGGTCGAAGTCAGTGGATACCGCGTAGTATTCGCGACCATCTTCTGCGACAATGCCGATCGAGACAAGCTCGATGGTTCGGCCGTCTTCAATAAATTCAGTGTCGTAGAAATAGCGCACGGTTTAATAGCTTAGTCCCTGCCTGGTGCCTGGCGAAGCACCGGGGCGTGCATAACCATCGTGTGCAGCTGGCGCAGACTTGGCGGGTAGACACTCCAGCCCACAACGGGCAGCTTGGAGACCGACCAAAGCATCAATCCGCCGGCGGCACTTAGACCGATGCACACAATCGTCCAGAACCACGTGTTGTGCAACAGGCCCTCGCCAGCCATCGAGATCTCCCACTTGCCCACGATTTGAACGTAGTGATATCCCACGGTCAAAGCGATCGGGTGGCCGAGATAGATCGGCAAAGTATTGCGGCCGATAAACGCGAAGAAGGAAGAAATAAAAGGGATATAAGAAATCGCGACTGCCATGACCAAAGCCATCGGCAGCTGGAAGGTCTGCTCCACAAAGCGCACCAGCAACAAGATTTCTTCGCGTCCCATGTAATCCATGCCCGGCAGGTACCACGGCAGCGCTACTTCCCCGGTGAATTGATTCCACATATCGCGAGAGAAATAACCAACGGCATAAGTCATGGCCGCAAAGGACAGGGCGGCCACGTTAAGTCGGCATATAGCTTCAACAAAGACTGTGATTGCCCGGCGTAGGTACACGCCCATGAAAAATAGCGGCAGGTACATCAGCGCCTTGCCGATGAAGTAAATGTGCTCATTCAACGGCAGCAAAAGCACTGGGGTAAAGCTAATGAGCATTGCTAGTGCTGGATGCAGTTTGCGCACGGCAACCAAAACCAGGTTGAAGATAATCAGTGCGTGCAAGAACCAACCCATGTTGTGTCCCAGCAGCAGGTTCAGGCCAAGCTCGCTAAAGCTTAAAGGCTCGTTGCCAAATACCCACTGCCACTCCAGGTTTTTCGTCCACAATTCGATACTTACCCACAAAAGATAAGGAACGAAGAAAAACCACACGCGTTTGATCAACACATCGCGCAAGGTGTAATTCAAAATCTTGGTAGAGAAATACCCGGAAACCACGAAAAACAGTGGCATTCGCAGCGGATCGAGCCAGGTGTTTACCTGATAAAGCCAGGTGGATTCGCCTTCCGGCACTCCAATACCAATATGTAACAAGACGACGCCAAGGATTGAGATGCCCTTGGCGACGTCTGGCCACATGAGACGTTTCTGTGCACTCACTTTGTTGGTTCAGCACCCTTCGGATAACCGAGGCCCTTCTTCAAGGAATCTTTAACCTCTGAGGCATAAACATCAACGTACGGTTGCTCAGCTAATTGAGCAAGCTCGAGCATGAAGTAGTCGGTAAATTTCCGAGCGGTTTCATGATCTTCTACGTCCAAGCCTCGTTCTTTCGCCCAGGCATGAGGATCGATGGGCTGGCCCACGCGGGTTCCCACGCGTACGGGACGTGGAATCCAGGTGCCAATCGGATTGGCTTTGCGGGAATTAAACATTGCAATAGGAATCACCTGGACACCAGTGTCCATAGCCACACGCGCCATGCCGGTGCGTCCGCGGTAGATACGTCCATCGGGTGAACGGGTACCTTCTGGGTAAATACCAAACAGGCCGCCGTCATTTAAGATTTCCCGAGCCGAGTTCAACATGCCTTCCGCAGAAGACTTCGCTGTGCGGTCAATGGGTACCTGTCCAACGGAGGAAAAGAACCACTTTTGCATGCGACCAACAAAGCCCGGGGTGTTGAAGTACTCCGCCTTGGCGATGAACTTAATCTGCCGTGGGCATTTCAGCGGGAAGTAGAAAGAGTCCATGACCGATTGATGGCTCGAGGCCACGATCGCGGGTCCAGAAGCTGGGATATTCTCTACTCCCTCGATCCATGGACGATTCCATAGTTGCAGAGCAGGGCCGAAAAGGATGTGCTTGAAAGCCCAGTACCACCGGTTGTTCATAGCCATGGCTCTTTGTCCTTTTCTTGCTCTTTGCTTTGTTGTTTACTGTGCAGAATCTGTAAATCTACTTACTTTTACAATACGCAAGCACTCGCGCGCGCCAAATCAGCCGCGCCAATCATTCCGGCTTGAGATCCTAAAACTGCGACTTTCAACTCAGCAACATCGCGGAAACCGGCGCCCACAATATTGTCTTGCATGTGTTTGCGCGCAAGATCCAAAAATAAATCAGATTCGCGAGAGACTCCCCCGCCCAAGACAATGAGCTCTGGGTCCAAGACGTCGACGACCATGGCAAGCCCCAGGCCCAGCCAGCGTGCGAAATCTTCCATCACTGCGATAGCCAGCGGGTCACCGGCGCGTGCCGCCGCCACGATATCTTCGCTGCTAGCGTCTTCTGCCAGCGTGGTTTCATAGCTTCCACGCAGCTCTGCTGCGGTATCTGGCAGCGCGGTGCCAGAAGCATAACGCTCTAAGCAGCCACGTTTGCCGCAGGAACAAGGTCGGCCATTAGGCACGACCGTGAGGTGACCGAATTCTGGGGCGGTGCCAAATGCGCCACGGTAGATTTCCCCACCGCTCATAAGTGTTGCCCCAATGCCGGTGCCGATAGCGAAAAATACCCAGTCTTTAGCCTTGCGGCCAGCGCCAAAGCGCGCCTCACCCCAGGCAGCAGAGTTCGCATCGTGCTCTAAGCGCACTGGCATGCCGATGCGTTCTTCAAGATTCTTCCGAACCGTGGCATTGCGCCATGGCAGGTGTGGAGCAAAGCGCACGATAGTGCAGGTGGGATCAATAAAGCCGGCTACGGCCAGGCCAACGCCAGAAATGTTGTTGCCAGGGCTCAGCTCCGCTACCAGCTTTTCGATGCTTTCTTCCAAGTCAGCTGCATTATCAGCCGTTGGCATGGTGCGGGTAGCAAGAACCTCACCGGCGTCATTGACTAAACCGGCGCGTACATTGGTGCCCCCGATATCAAAACCAATCGCAAGCTGCTGGGAAGCATTATTCATGGGTAATAGGATATACGGCCGGAAAGATTTGAGATAATCGAATCCCCGTGGCGCGCTACGCGGCGCCACCTAAGAATCGGGTTCTAGGGCTGTGCGCAGCTGCTGCCCCATGACATCCCAGGTCCAATTGCGCTCCACATGCCGGCGCCCGGCCTGCCCCATGGCGGCCGCAGCGTGTGGATCCTGCAGCATCTTTACTAGCGCTTCTGCTAGCTCGGAAATACTAGTGCCATCGACGACGACACCTGTTTCCTCTGTAATCGTCTCTGGCGCACCGCCGGAATTTCCCGCAATCACCGGCAAGCTTGCCGCTTGGGCTTCGAGGTAGACAATGCCTAAGCCTTCAACATCTAACCCTCCCCCGCGGGTACGCACGGGCATGGCGAAAATATCACCGGCGCTAAAAGCTAATGCCAGCTCTTCACTGTCTCTAGCTTCTTGAATAACCGCGGTGGGGTCATAGATTCGGGCCAACACGTCAAGTGTTTTCCGGTATCGGCCGCGTCCGATAATGAGAAGCTGGGCCTCCGGTACTTCTTTGCGCACCAAAGCCATAGCGCGCAACAACTGATCTTGCCCCTTGCGCGGCACCAACCGCGAGACGCAGAGAATTACTGGGGCGCTGGGGGCATCGACAAGCCCAAAATGCTTTTTTGCCAAGGCCGAAGATTCCGGCGTGCGCGTAAACTGCTCGAACGATACCGCTGAAGGCATATGCACCCACTGTGGATGCGGGCCAAAAGCTTTAGCAAAGCGCCGCAAGGTGTACTGGGAGATATAAGTGATGCAATCTGAGTGATTGCCAATCACCCGCAAGGCCTGGCGCGCGCCCGGAAGCATCGACCAGCCAACCTCATGGCCATGGGTTGTGGCAACAACCTTCTTAGCCCCTGCCTGCTTAGCTTCCTTACCCATCAACGCCAAGGGCGCGGCGGCCCCGAACCAAACGGTGTCTATATCGTGCACGCGAATCAATTCCTGCATACGGCGAGCAGTTGCAGCCGTTGGCAACATGACGTTCCGCGGCCATCGCACCACGGTGTAGTCAACCTGGCTATCGAACTCCCGCGCGGCTTTGGCATCTTGAGTTGAAGCAAAGACCACAACCTCAGTGGGGTCTAAAAGACTAATGAAATCTCGAAGATAAGACTGAATCCCGCCGATAGTAGGCGGGAAATCATTGGTCACAAGAAGCGTACGCGGCATACAAATACACTACCGCGTGAATTAATAACGCGATGCACCGGAAATCGGCATGGAATCTACCGGCACTACCTGCACCGGAACGCCGTAAGTTGAAGCATGAACGATCTGGCCATTGCCGATATACATTCCGACGTGGGTCACGCCTGGGAAATATCCGACGATATCGCCTGGCTGCAAATCATCAATAGAAACGGACTGGCCGCCTGCAATCTGCGCCTGGGAGGTACGTGGAATGGACTTGCCCTGCTGCTGATAAGCCCAGTACATCAAACCTGAACAGTCAAAAGAATTCGGGCCTGTTGCACCCCAGTCATAAGGAGAGCCCTGCTTGGACAGTGCTGCAGCAACCGCGCCAGTAGCATTTGCGCCTAGTTCAGCCAGGTCAATGCCGCTGAGCGGATTATTCTGGTTCTCCCATGCTTCACGCAGCTCAGGGCTAAGCGCGTCCACGCGCGCTTCGATATCTTGCTGACGTTGTTTCAGATCATCACGATCGGCGATGACGGAGTCACGTTCTTTTTCAAGCTCGGCCTTGATTTTCTCGGCGCTAGCTACAGCTTCCGCTGCTTGCGCACGGGCAGACTCTGCCGCCTGCGAGTACTCAGTAATGGAATTCAACGACCGCTGTGCGCCACGGGAAATAGCACCCAGGTAGCCCAAGCGTTCTACCGCGGCGGTTGGGTCTTGGGCATTGAGCGTTGCAATAAACGGATCTAGAGTATCGCCGCGGTAGCGCGACTGCGCAATACTATCGACATTAGATTGTGAGGCCTGAAGCAGCTTCTCGGCTTCATCTGCCGCACGCGTAGACTCATCGACTTTCGCCTCCAAGCCCGCGAGCTCTTCTTCTTTAGCCGCAAGCTTGTCCTCTAGGCTTTTCACTTCTTCATTCTTCGCCGAGACCTCGCGCGCAACCTTACTGACCTCTTCAATGAGGCCTGAAACGTCATCTGCCTCTTGCGTTTGGTTGTTCTCTATTTCTTGCGCCTGGATATCCGGTGCAAAAGCGGTATGTGCGCCAAGTGCTGCGCACAATGCGAATGCCGAGACTGTGGACACAAAACGGCCACGCGAAGAACCAAACACAACTGCCACGATGAGACTTTCTGACTACCAAAGCTATTAATACCCAAGTAACTATAATATCCGCACCGCGATATAGCTAGCTTAAATCGCCACTTTGACCAAGGCCATAATATTTGCCTTGAGCTGGGAAAACAGTGCTCAAACCTGCAGCCATCTTTAATGAATACTTTTAGGCAAAACATACCGAGTTCCTGCAAATTAGCTGCCAGCACCCCAGCGAACACTCAGGTAACATTCCAGATACGCCAAATCCCCGCTCCCTCCTCGGTTGGAAGTAGCGGGGACTTGATTTCACTAGGCAGTTTTTAGAAACGAACTGCAGAGTGGATTGGCATGTAGTTCAGCGGACGCTCGGAAACTGGGGTGCCCGAGTTTAACGCGTCAACAATCTTGCCGTTGCCGACGTAGATACCTACGTGGGATGCGCCGCCGTAGTAAGCAACGATGTCACCTGGCTGCAGGTCAGAAATAGCGACTGGGGTACCGCCAGATGCCTGCGCCTGGGAGGTGCGAGGGATCTGCTTGCCAGCCTGAGCGTATGCCCAAGATGTCAGACCAGAGCAGTCAAAAGAGCTTGGCCCGGTAGCGCCCCAAGCGTAAGGTGCACCAATCTTGGAGTAGACAGCGTCTACAACCTTTTGACCGGTGGAACTAGCTGCTGGCTTAGCTGGTGCCGAAGCAGAGTAGTTAGCCTTAGCAGCGGTGGTGGTAGAAGCGGAACCCTGGTTGGACAAGGATGGAACATACTTGTCGATGTTTGGGACCTGCTTGATGTTCGGAACGTTCTCCAGTCCCTGAACATTGAAGGAGTAGTTGGTGTTAGGAACTACTACCTCTGCTGCGTTTGCAGCTGCTGGACCCGCCAAGGTTGCAACTGCTGCGATAGCGGTGGTGCCTGCGATGCGACGAACGGCCTTAACGTTCTGACGACGGTGCTGTGCCACGAAATAAACTCCAAATCATTCTGCGCGCCTACTACCAACACAAGTTGATGAGCATCTAAAGAAAAAATTCACAGCAGCACTTGCTGTACCAAATTGAAGTGAACTCAATCTATTGTGTTCGTAGCTCTGGCCCTAAGGTGTGGGCCTAACGTTCTTTGGAAGTTCTCTATTAAGAGACCATCCTCCGCTCGGCCCCACCGCTCTTCAGACGGGACCAGATACGACGCTTTAAGTTGTTGTTTTCTTAATTGGCTACCGGGCGGTAACGCAATGTCTCAAACAGGTTACGAAACAATCACAAAGTTTGTCGAGTTTTGAAGTCCGTGTCGCGCCGTTATCGTCTCGTTATCTTATCGATATCCAAATTTTCCCAAAAGTAATTTCAAATTGAAACAATTTCATTACCAACACAAACCCGTATAAAACCGCGCACTTACTGGGGCAAAGCCAGCGCCAAACAATGTTCTCCACCGAAAGCAGAAATCAAACGTTTGCGGATACGCCATACCAAATCCCAAACGTGGCTTTTCTCACAAAGCGCAAAACTTTGCCGAATCTGGGCTCTAACCCCAGTAAAAGGTGAAGTATTAACAACCTTAACCGGACCCCAGCACCGCCAAAATTTCGCGACGCAATCCCCCACTTATTAAAACAGACCAATCACTATCCGCATACTTCTCCCCCGTTTCCGATATATAGATAAAGAGAGCTAACAAGAATCGGGATACGGATTCCCGCAGAGGCGTCTTTGTTTGCACTCTGGGCTGCTCGCAGCCGCCGTCAGCGGAACCCACTGCTATAACTCCTCACAACTCCCTACAGCGGCACGTTGAAGACAGACACAGATTCAGACCCTGCCAGACCATGAGGGCGCCTTAGTACTTACACTCAGTTTCCTGCGTCCCTGCGAAGCCTTCTCCTTATATATAGGAACGGGTGCAAACACATCTGTACCGAATGAGAACCCGTCAACGCCGCAGAGTCCCGTCATACACGCGCAGCGCTATTACAACCGGGCTTAACACCATCGCGGATGCCGACAAGCAACGAGAGCGATGGCAACCACTGCATGCTTGCCTATCGACTTGTGATGGTCTTAGAAAGGACCAAAGCCCCACCCTCCTGAACCTCATACGCACACGCCAACTCTGCGGTTTCAAACAAACCACGGCCTGACAAACCTATTCCAGAAGCCACACAGCCGCTAGCGCACGGCCGACTCTGACCAAGCCACAAAGAGTATTCCAAGGGTATTCTCGCTGCGATTAGGCAACTAGGAAGCTCTACTAACAATGAGAAAGCATCACTCCCCCAAAGACCGAAGCCACCGAACATCGGCCTCACAATGCACCACTGGATCGTCCCGAATGGTCATAGATACAGCGAAACCCGCTGTGCTGCTTCAAAAGAAGTAACTCAGCGGGTTGTGAGCGCTTTAGTTTCTAACCGAAAGATTACGGGTTAGTTGAGACCATTTTCCTCGTCTGCACGACGGTTAGCCTCGTTCAGACGACGCAGCATCTCTGCTTCTTCTGCGGCGTTGTCAGCGTGGTGCTCGTGAACACGACGCATCAAGTCAGGATCATCTGGGGAGAAGGTGCCCTGTACCTCAGAGTCAGCCAGACCAAGCTGGTTGAGCTGCTTCGGAACGTAGGAACCGGAGTACTCCAGTGGAACCGCGTGGCCGTGCTCATCAACAGGACCCAGTGGCTGGTGAACTTCGATGAAGGCACCGTTAGGCAGCTGCTTGATGACACCGGTTTCGATACCGTGCTCCAAGACCTCGCGGTCGGAACGCTGCAAGCCAACACAGACTGCGTAAGTAATCCAGTAAGCAATCGGAGGAAGAACTACCAGACCGATACGGCCAACCCAGGTCATCGCGTTCAGCGAGATCTGGAAGAAGTGCGCAACGTGGTCGTTACCACCGGACATCGTTACCAACAGGAAGAAGGTAATAGCCATAGCACCGATTGCGGAACGAACTGGGACATCGCGTGGACGCTGCAACAGGTTGTGGTGAGCGTCGTCGCCAGTCATCTTCTTCTCAATGAATGGGTACGCAATCAAGAGTACAACCATCAGACCACACAGAAGTGCGACCCAGAATGCGGATGGAATAGTGTAGTTGCCCAAGTAGAGCTCCCACGCTGGCATGACACGAGCAACACCGTCAGTCCAGAGCATGTAGATATCTGGCTGCGAACCTGCAGAAACCTGTGATGGGTTGTATGGTCCAAGGTTCCAAATCGCGTTAATAGTCAGCAGACCGGACATCAGTGCAAGAACACCAGCGGTCATCAGACCCATACCGATAGCCTTAGTAGCGAAGACTGGCAGGATTCGGACACCAACAACGTTGTTCTCAGCACGACCAGGTCCCGGGAACTGGGTGTGCTTCTGGAACCAGACCAGCAGAACGTGAGCTGCAATCAGGCCAAGAATGATGCCCGGAAGAATCAGAACGTGGAGGATGTAGAAGCGGTCAAGCATCAAGTCAGATGGGAAGTCGCCACCGAAAATGCCCCAGTGCAACCAGGTACCGATGATCGGCAGACCCAAGATGATGGCGGACATAATACGAAGACCGACACCAGACAGCAGGTCATCTGGCAGGGAGTAGCCCATGAAGCCCTCGATCATGCCGAGGAGAATCAAGGAGCAACCAATAATCCAGTTTGCTTCACGTGGGCGACGGAACGCACCGGTGAAGAAGATACGACACATGTGGGCGACCATAGCCATCATGAACATCAGTGCAGCCCAGTGGTGCATCTGACGGACAAAGAGGCCACCACGAACTTCAAAGGAAATGTCCAGTGCGGTTGCGTATGCACGAGACATCTCAACGCCATTCAACGGGGTGTACGCACCGTCGTAGATGACCTTGGTGATCGATGGATCGAAGAACAGAGCAAGGTATACACCAGTCAGCAACAAGATAATGAAGCTGTACAGTGCAACTTCACCAAGCATGAATGACCAGTGCGTTGGGAAGACCTTGTTGATCTGGGTTCGCACGACACCTGCGGCTGGAAGCCTGGAGTCGAGGTTATTACCAATATTTCCGAGTTTATTGCTCATTATGACTTACGCTCCCAGAATGCCGGGCCAACTGGCTCGATGAAGTTGCCCTGCGCCACGAGGTAGCCCTCTTCATCCACGGTGATCGGCAGCTGTGGCAGTGCACGTGCAGCTGGTCCGAAGACTGGCTTACCGTAGTGCAATGCGTCGAACTGCGACTGGTGGCATGGACACAGGATTCGGTTGGTCTGAGCCTCATAAAGCGAGGTTGGGCAACCGATGTGAGTACAAATCTTAGAGTACGCGTAGTAATCGCCGTAGTGGAAGTCTTCTTGACCCTCACGCTCAATTGCCTTCTGCGCATCTTGGTGGCGCAGACGAATCAACATAACGGCGTTGCGGTTACCGTGAATAGAGTGCATGTGGTTCTCGTATACGTCCTTTTGAGGATCGTATAGGTCACCATCATTGACGTCAGAGGCTGCCAATGGGAAGACAGTCTCCATGCCGCCAGCTGCGAGATCTTCTGGACGAACACGCACAAGACGGGAAACGCCTTGGGTCGTGTAGTGGCTGCCAGACTCACCTTCGTGGAACTCAGCAATAGTACCGGTGTCACGAGCCAAGTAGAGCTTGACGCCCTTCTCGTGCAAGGTCCAGCCGGAGGTCCACAGGGTGCCGTCACCCATGTAGTTGAGGTCGTGGCGCTTGCGCCATGGATCCTTGATCATGCCGCCCAACGGAGCAACAACAACCAAACCGAAAAGAACTGCTGCACCACCAAGAAGGCCCTGCATGGTCTTACGACGGCCAAGAGTAGAAGTCTTCCAGGAGTCATTAAGCAGTGCGGTCAAGGTACGACGGTCAACCTCATCGGATGGGCCGTCGTGGCGACGCTGTACCGAAATCTCTTCCGGCATGAGCTTCTTAACAAACTGAACAACTGCGATGCCCAGGCCGGTAATCGCAATACCTGCGGTTAGACCGAGCAACGGAGTGTAAAGGTTGTGCCAGATAAGGCCTTCTTCGCCATGGACCTTAAATTCCCATGGCCAGAAGATGTAGATGCCCAAGAAAGCCAGTGCACTGATTACGGAAATTACCAACCAAATGTTGATACCACGCGCGGCACGCTTTTCAGCGGGGTCACCAGCAATCGGGAAACGCTCCTTGCGGAACGCAACGGTGACATCATCCAACTCAGTACCAAGGGTGGCGAGCTCTTCATTGCTCATACCCTTGAGTTCGTCATCGGTGTATTTCTTGTTTACATTGCTCATGAACGCGATCCCATCCACATTGCAGCAGCACACAGAGCGGTGATGCCGATAATCCACATAGCCAGACCTTCAGCTACTGGGCCAAGACCACCAAGGTCCCAACCGGCTGGAGAAGGAGTCTCGCTTGCAGACTTGATATAAGCAATGAGGTCCTTCTTCTCATCAGCAGAAAGCTGACGGTCGGAGAACTTAGGCATGTTTTGTGGGCCAGTCAGCATCGCCTGGTAGATTTCCTGCTCGTTTGCAGGAGCCAGAGGCGGTGCATACTTACCGGAAGACAGCGAACCGCCCTGTCCGGTGAAGTTGTGGCAAGACGCACAGTTCATGCGGAAGAGTTCGCCACCACGGGCAACGTCTTCAGGCTGAATCTGGCCGTTGTAGTTAGCACCACGAAGCTCTTCCATCGCGATGGAGCCGTCTTCGTTGTACACGATGTCTGGGCCACCGCCGTTGGCTGCAACATAAGCTGCCAACGCCAGGGTCTGCTGCTCGGTGTAGCGAGGAGTCTTGCGCTCCGCCTGAGCATCGTTAGACATCATCGGCATACGGCCAGAGTGAACCTGGAAGTAAACCGAACCTGCACCCACGCCAATCAGGGAAGGACCTCGGTCCTCTACACCCTGAAGGTTTGCACCGTGGCAAGTGATACACGCTACGTCGTAGATGTCATTACCCTCTTGGATGAGAGCCTGATCATCACGCTGCGCGGTAGCAACCTGTGCGTCTGGGGTCAACGCGGTTGCTAATACACCTGCGCCAGTTAGTCCGACGGTAAGCGCAAACGCACCAGCGAGGGTGCGCTTAACCTTGCGGTTGCGCCGCGTCTTCTTTGCCTCCGCAGCTGGGGACTTCTTCCCTGACTGCTCGGGAACTGGAGTGGAATTCGTATCCATCATTTTCCTTATTTATGTTCGTTTCGCGAAAAGTGATTAGCTTTCGGCCGTCACTTAAGTTTTGAAACCCTTGACGGGGCCTACTGAACTAGGTAGATAACGACAAACACGCCAATCCAAATTACGTCCACGAAGTGCCAGTAGTAAGAAACTGCCATAGCGGCGGTTGCCTGTGCTGGCGTGAACTTGGATTTCGCGGTACGCAGCATAATGACCAAGAAGGCCACAATGCCCGCAGACACGTGAATTGCGTGGAAGCCAGTCAGAATGTAGAAGACTGAGCCAAATACGCTGGCCTGGATGGTCACACCGTGGTGGATCATCTCGTACCACTCGTAACCAACAATGAGCACAAAGATGAGACCCAGAACGATGGTTACCGCGTACCAGACGCGAAGCTTATAAACGTCACCCCTTTCAGCTGCGAAGACGCCCAACTGAGATGTAACGGAGGAAAGGATCAAGATCGTGGTGATCAAGAAACCCATCGGCACATTGAGGTGAGCAGTTTGCTCAGCCCAGTCGCCGCCCTGGCCGTTAGCGCGCGATGTGAACCACATCGCGAACAGTCCGGCGAAGAACATCAATTCCTGAGACAGGAACACGATGGTGCCTACGCTGACCATATTGGGTCGGTTCAACGTAGCAACACGTGGTGCTGCCATACCTTGGTTTGAAACTGCGCTCGTCACGCCTACTAGTATGTCTGGTTTTAACCCCCAAGTCATCTCAGACCCCCCGATCTCTTCAAGCGTTTTCTAGCCCAGATTCAGCTTTTATTCAGGAACCTTTGGAACCTTTAGAAAACCTCGCTAAAGCCTCTTTTCTTCGAACGAAGTTAACCCCGCGTTCATGCAGGTCAATGGTTCATAACTCCAGAACCTAAAGTGAGGATTCGTTAGCTTAAAGAATCTGGTACAGCCCTTCCCAAACATTGCAAGCACCTACCGCAGCGCGGCATGTTAGAAAGATCACACCCTAGTCATGCCCCCAGTGCCTGGTTTGCAACTTTCGGATGACCCCCGGCGCAAAATCCCTTTAACGTGCACGTTTACCGAAATCGTGCTGCACGTTCAGTGCCTGCAATTAAGGTCGTCGCCCCCGCGGAATACCAATTCGTCGGGGTTTTGAAGTTTTATTGAACCTGCCGGAACTATTTTGGAAATCATCCGACGCACATCAAAGCCCCCACCTACACAAGGTAGACGGGGGCTTGAGAAGTTTGACGCGAAGTTACGTACTTAGCAAACGATTAGTGCTTTTCCTTTGGCAGGCCGTACTGCAGGGACAGC
Source organism: Corynebacterium stationis (assembly GCF_001941345.1). Lineage (NCBI taxonomy): Bacteria > Bacillati > Actinomycetota > Actinomycetes > Mycobacteriales > Corynebacteriaceae > Corynebacterium > Corynebacterium stationis. The sequence goes on along the minus strand of NZ_CP009251.1, from coordinate 997,210 downwards.
ATGGTTGCAGACCAAGCCAACATAACCAATCCGAGGACAATCATCCACAGGAAGTAGAATGCCAGGCCGTAGCCAAGAATGCCGATTGCACAAGTCATTGCGAATGGCCAAATGGAACCTGGGGAGAAGAAACCGTAGATGCCCGCGGCGTCCTCGACTTCTGCTTCTTCCCAGTCCTCTGGAAGTACGTCGGTTCCACGCTCCGTGATGTGCAGGTAGCCACCAAGCATCAGACACAACAATAGAGACATCGTCAACGCCACGATACCGACGTACTCAGCGCCGCCCATGGAAGCGTCATTGTCCATGTAGGCAGTGCCGAATGCGTACAACAGCAGCGCGATAAAGATATAAGCGCCGATTGAGTAGAAAGTTTTCGCACTAGGTTTCATGTCTAGTTACTCCTTTTACCTTTATGCCTTTGCGCTGGCGTCAACGAAGTTGTCGCCTTCGCGGGTGCCCTCACGGGAGCTGTTGAACGGCGAAGTACTGGTTGCGTATGGCTCTTCACCAATGGAAGCCAGTGCCTCAGAGTTAGGAGCATCTGGGTTGTCCATGCGGAACTGCATGTACTCTTCGAATGCTTCTGGACTTACAGTACGAACCTCGAAGTTCATCATTGCGTGGTAAGTACCGCACATTTCCGCACAGCGGCCTACGAAAGCGCCTTCTTCAGTGATTTCGGAAATCTGGAAGCTACGCTCCTGCTGGTTAGCTTCTGGGTGAGCGTAGGTATCGCGCTTGAACAAGAATTCCGGCACCCAGAAGGAGTGGGATACGTCGCCGGAAGCCAAACGGAACTCAATTGGAGTGTTGGTTGGCAGAACCAAGACTGGAACCTCTTCGGTGGAGCCCAAGGTTTCGATCTCGTTGTAGTTCAGGTAAGAAAGGTCACCCATCGAACGTCCGTGAATTGGGTTCGCGTTCTTCATGTCTTCTGGGTCTACCGAAGCAGCTTCCGCCGCCTGGTGACGGTCTTCATCGCGGCCTTCGTATACAGAACCGGTTGGAGAAATCTCAGCACCCAAGTTGGCGTAACCGAACTTCCAGTTCCACTGGAAAGCAGTGACGTCAACGGTTACCTCTGGATCCTTGTCCAGCGCGACAACCTTCTGCTGCGTCTGAACATTGAAGAAGAAGAGAGCCATAATGATAATGACTGGGATAACCGTTAAGGCGAGTTCTAACGGAACGTTGTACTGCAGGGCCTTAGGGAACTCTCCGAAGCCCTTCTTCTTTGCACGCTTTGCAGACCAACGGAAGATCGCCACGAGGAAGAATCCCCACATGATGATACCGATGATCCAGGCAACTACCCAGACCCAGATCCAGTAGTTGTGCATGGCGTGAGCTTCTGGGGTAATACCGTCTGGCCAACCGAAGCCGAGAATGTTACTCATTGCCTGTGGAGGAGCAACTTCACAACCTGCCAAAGCGGCGCCGCCTAGCGCCAAAGCGCCAGCTAGCCCAGCCTTGCGGGTAATGGTGCGCTCTTTACGCTGTCCCACGTGTGTTCTACCTTTCTGTCCACACAAACTTCCCAAATGCGTCTGCTTGCACACAGAGCATTCCTATCCATCGAGGATAGTGCATTCAAGCAGGTTCTTATGCTTTCTCACATACAGTGAAGCGAACATAAGAACTGCCTGAGAGTGGCATTCAAAAAGTATGTTACCGCCCGACCTGCTAAATGGCTCATCAGCACCCCCACCTGGTTTGCATCTACTGTAATTCAATTCACATAGATTCATTTGGGGTATCATCCTAAAGTTTGCACCTTAAAGGGTAAAGCTGTTTTAACCCGCGCCCTGTTGAGTGTTTTGCCCTATTTGGCCGTAAAGTTATTGGGCAAGTAATAGACCGCAATTATTAAGGAGTACTAGTCACCTATGTGTGGACTCTTAAGCATGCTCACCGCAAAGGGCACCGCTGCACAGTTTGTGAATGCAGTTGAAGGAAGCCTGGAATGCATGTACCACCGCGGGCCAGATGCCGCAGGCACGTGGAACGACGATGATGCGGTCTTTGGATTTAACCGCTTGTCCATTATCGACTTGGAGCACTCCCACCAGCCTCTTCGCTGGGGCCCTGAAGATAATCCTGAGCGCTACGCGATGACCTTCAACGGTGAGATCTACAACTACATTGAGTTACGCGAAGAGCTCAAGGGCTACGGCTACACCTTCAATACTGAAGGTGACGGGGAACCTATCGTGGTCGGCTACCACCACTGGGGCAAAGATGTTGTGAATCATCTTCGCGGCATGTTCGGCATCGTTATCTGGGATACCGAGAATAAGGTCATGTTCGCAGCACGTGACCAGTTCGGCATTAAGCCTTTGTACTACGCCACCACCGAGGCGGGCACGGTCTTTGCATCCGAGATGAAGTCCATTCTTGATATGACTGACGCTTTGAATCTAGACCTGAGCCTAGACAAGCGCGCTATCGAGCACTATGTCGATCTTCAGTATGTGCCAGAGCCAGAGTCCCTGCACGCTAATATTCAGCGTGTGGAATCGGGTTGCACGGTTACCTTGTCCCCTGGCGGCAAGGTTGCATCCGACCGCTACTTCAAGCCTGAGTTCCGGACTGAGAAAGTTGAAGACGAGCAGAAGCTTTACGACCGCATCGCCGAAGCTTTGGAAGACAGCGTGGCTAAGCACATGCGCGCAGACGTAACCGTCGGCTCTTTCCTCTCTGGAGGTATTGACTCCACTGCTATTGCCGCTTTGGCCAAGCGCCATAACCCAGACTTGTTGACCTTTACTACTGGTTTTGAACGCGAGGGCTACTCCGAGGTAGATGTCGCAGCTGAATCTGCTGCAGCTATCGGTGCTGAGCACATCGTTAAGGTCGTCTCCCCTGAAGAATATGCCGACGCGATTCCGAAGATCATGTGGTACCTGGATAACCCAGTAGCTGACCCATCACTGGTTCCTCTGTATTTCGTAGCCGCTGAAGCCCGCAAGCACGTCAAGGTAGTGCTCTCCGGCGAAGGTGCAGACGAACTCTTTGGTGGCTACACCATTTATAAGGAGCCACTTTCCTTGGCGCCTTTTGAGAAGATCCCTTCCCCACTGCGTCAGGGCCTAGGCAAACTGTCACGAATCTTGCCTGACGGCATGAAGGGCAAGTCCTTGCTGGAGCGTGGCTCCATGACCATGGAACAGCGCTACTACGGCAATGCCCGCTCCTTTAACTACGAGCAACTTAAGCGCGTGATTCCTTGGGCACGCCCAGAGTGGAACCATGAAGATGTTACCGCGCCCATCTACGCACAGTCTGAGCACATGGATCCAGTCGCTCGCATGCAGCACCTGGACCTGTTCACCTGGATGCGCGGCGACATCCTAGTCAAGGCTGACAAGATGAATATGGCCAACTCTTTGGAACTACGAGTGCCATTCTTGGATAAGGAAGTATTCAAGGTTGCGGAGACCATCCCGCACGAATACAAGATTGCGCACGGAACCACCAAGTACGCATTGCGTAAGGCTCTCGAGCAGATCGTTCCCCCACATGTTCTCCACCGCAAGAAGTTGGGCTTCCCAGTTCCAATGCGTCACTGGCTCGCTGGTGACGAACTCTTCGGTTGGGCACAAGATACGATTAACCAGTCGCAAACTGATGACATCTTCGACCGCGCGGCCGTTCTTGAAATGCTCAAGGAACACCGTGACGGCATCTCTGATCACTCACGCCGTTTGTGGACCGTGCTGTCCTTTATGATCTGGCACGGCATCTTCGTCGAAAAGCGCATCGACCCGAATATCGAGCGCCAGGATTACCCAGTCAAGCTCTAGGTAACGCGTGTTATCCCGCGTCGCGCGTTACGTGAGTGCGTGCTACCTAGCGGTGTTCGCTGGGTAGTGACGTTAGAGAAAAGCTCAGCGGCCTCCACTACTTCATTCAAAGTATGGAGGCCGCTGAGCTTTATTTATTTTTAGGTTGCCTTAGTTAAAGGAGTCACCACAGGCGCAGGAACCGCCAGCGTTAGGGTTATCGATGGTAAAGCCCTGCTGCTCGATGGTGTCGGCAAAGTCAATCTTTGCGCCCATCAGGTAAGGAACGCTCATCTTGTCAACAACCAGGTTAACGCCACCGATGGTCTCAACCTTGTCACCATCCAAGGTGCGGTCATCGAAGTAAAGCTGGTAGCGCAAGCCAGCGCAGCCACCTGGCTGTACCGCGATACGCAAGGAGAGGTCATCGCGACCTTCCTGATCAAGCAAAGACTTTGCCTTAGAAGCAGCAGCCTCGGTCAAAATTACACCAGTTGCAGATGCTGGAGCAGTCATGTTTCTCCCCTAACTTAAACGAGAGTGTCGAATTGTGTGATACATCGTCTGTGACCATCATAGCGAGTCCGGAAAATCCGTACTTTCTATCCAGTCTGATAATCCTCTACCCTACTCTGATTTAAATCTTCGCAAAAGAACGTCGATAAATTTTTACCCGAGTATGGCAATGGCTATGTTGCACAACGCTAAAGATACGACAACTATTCCCGGAATAATCCTGGATTATTCCCCGTATACACCCGAGGCTATTGTCACCTTTGGGGCAAAGCCTTGTAACCTAAGCACTGTGAAGTTACCGTGGCAAAAAGATTCTAAGTCAGATGGCTCCTCCGTTTTTGAGAATAAAAACTCTCAAACCAACGAAGTAGATGCCTCCTCCCTCGAGTCCAGTGAGACCGAAGGCAATCTCCCTAAGGGCTATACCCCTCCAAAAGGACGTCCTACCCCGAAGCGTGATGAGCAGGAAATCGCACGTGGCGTAAAGCGTGATCCGCGTGGAGTCTCCTCGGCGCAACTGGCGCAAAACCGCAAGAAGCTTAAGGCATCCATGTCAAAGGAAGAGTGGAAGCAGTACAAGCAGCAAGAGCGCGAGCAGCGACGCGAGCAAAACCGCGTCACCCAAGAACGTATGGCAGCTGGCGATGAGCGCTACTTGATGCCGCGCGATAAGGGCGAAGTGCGTGCATTTGTTCGTGACTGGGTAGACTCACGTCGCTTTATCAACGAATGGGCAATGCCGGCAGCATTGGTCATGCTGCTGATCATGTTCTTAGGTACCGTCGCTCCTTCCTTTGCCAATATTTCTTCCATCGTGGCCATGGTCTTCATCGTGGTCTTGTTGGTAGAAGGCATCTACCTGGGACGTTCTTCCAACAAGGCAGTACGCAAGGCCTTCCCGGGCACCACCGAAGCTGGTGTTTCCCTGGGCTTTTACGCGTACTCGCGTGCAACCCAGCCATACAAGTGGCGTACTCCTCGTCCACGCGTGAAGCGCTAAAATTTATCCATGCTTGATTTTCCCGCTGTTCCTGCACCCGATGCACAAGCCCGCGCCGCAGTTGCAACTGCACTACATGCCACGCCGCGGGGGCTGAGCTTAGGAAAATTTGCGGATCCTGCACTGTGGTTAGCTAGTTGCCAAGCACAAGTTCCACCACTTGCGCTACAGCGTGTTCGCGTTATTGTTTTCGCCAGTGAAAATGGCATTGCGCAGCGCACTTTCCAAGGACACGGCCTTTCGGCGTATGCCCCTGAAGCCACCGGTGAGCAGGTTGCGGAAGTCGAAGCGAGTATCGGCCCCGTGCATCGACTAGCAATTGCTGCCGATGCCAGCGTCGAACTGCTCAAGACGGATATCACCTCTGGCGCGATTGACGTGGAAAATGGTCTGTCACCTGAGCAGCTGCAATCGGCCATGGAACTGGGCAAGAACACCGCCGATCGCGAAATCGATGCAGGTACAGACTTGCTTATCCCTGCTGATCTTGCAGTGGCTAATTCCACAGTCGCTGCAGCCGTGATGGGTGTCCTGTCGCGCACCGAACCGGTAGCCATCGTCGGCCCGGGTTCGGGCACTACTGATGCCATGTGGAAGACCAAGGTCGCGGTAATTCGCGATGCCATGTTTAGGGCTCGTAATTTTGCCACCAGCCCGCAAGAGCTATTGCAAGTCATTGGTAACGCCGACTTAGCTGCCGAGGCCGCATTGATTGCGCAGGCAGCCACGCGACGAACCCCCGTGCTGATTTCGGGCATGTTCGCTGCTGTGGCCGCAACGCTGGCAGAGCGCATGGCTCCTGGAACCGCATCCTGGTGCTTTGCCGCGGATGTCACCGCTGAGCCTGCCCATGTCTTAGCCCTGCAAGACTTAGAGCTGACTCCCCTACTTAACCTCGATATGTCTGCAGGTCAGGGCCTCGGTGCACTCGCTGCGTTGCCTTTGATTCGCTCAAGCATCGAGCTGGTTGGCGATGAAGTCGTGAGCGTCTCCAATGCCTTGAATCAAGATTGAATCCAATCGATTTGATTCAATTCAGGGCCGTTTGGCCCTGGTAAAAGTTAGTCCCGTTAGAAGAGCTCTTCTAACGGGACTTTCGCTTAAACGTTAAGACTTAAAGTATTTCTACTTCACCAAGGTGTGCAACCAGCCGTGGGTATCTTCAACAGCGCCGTGCTGAATGCCGGTCAGGCGCTCACGCAAAGCCATGGTGATTTCGCCAGCTTCGTTGTTGTTGACCTGGAAATCAACATCATTGCCCAAGACCTTGCCGACTGGGGTAATAACCGCGGCGGTACCAGCGGCGAAGGCTTCAGTCATCGCGCCAGATTCAGCGTCGTCGCGCCATTCTTGCGCAGTGATGCGGCGCTCTTCGACCTTCAGCCCCATATCTTCAGCAACCTGCAGCAAAGATTCACGGGTAATACCCGCGAGCAAGGAACCTGACAGGGCTGGGGTGACAACGGTGGCATCATCGCCAGAGCCGTAAACGAAAAACAGGTTCATGCCGCCCATTTCTTCGATGTACTTGCGCTCAATACCATCGAGCCAGACAACCTGGTCGCAGCCCTTTTCTTCCGCTTGTGCCTGCGCCAGTAAGGAACCTGCGTAGTTTCCAGCAAATTTCGCGGCGCCAGTGCCACCTGGTGCTGCGCGGACGTAGTCAGTCGACAGCCACACCGAAACCGGCTTGATGCCGCCCTTGAAGTAGGCGCCAGCAGGCGAGGCGATAACAAAGTAACGGTAGGTATTCGCTGGAGCAACGCCCAAGGAAACCTCAGTCGAGATCATAAATGGACGCAGGTACAACGCTGCTTCCCCACCGGCCGCAGGAACCCAGGCCTGGTCAATCTCGACGAGCTGGCGAAGGGACTCCACGAAGTCATCGACAGGCAACTGCGGCATTGCCAGACGCTCTGCCGAGCGCATCAGGCGCTCACCGTTGCGCTCTGGGCGGAAGGTAGCAACAGAACCATCTGCCTGACGGTAAGCCTTGATGCCTTCGAAAATCGCCTGTCCGTAATGCAACACGGTGGTTGCTGGGTCCATCGGAAGGGCTTCATAAGGGCGCACCTGCGCATCATGCCAGCCCTTCTCCTCGTTCCAATCGATGGTGACCATGTGATCGGTGAAGTGCTGGCCAAAGCCAGGATTGGCCAGAATCTCAGCCAATCGTTCTTCCGAAGTGGGATTAGGGGACGGATTTACGGAATATGTCAGCGAAGTCATGGCCTCTAACATACTCCTTTGCGTTTTTGGTTAAGCTTGGAGGTTAGATAATTTTCTAAAATCCCTTCAAGGAGGACATACACGTGACTGTCGTGGCATCAGCTTTGCCCACCGTAAAGCTAGAGAAGAAGACTCCATCCAAGGCGAATATCCTGGTTATCGCCGCTTTCCAAGGCGAAGAGGGCCTGGAGCTACCACGAACTGCATTGCTGGGAAGCTCTGAGCTCAAAGCAACCTTGCAGGCTCTTTCTTCCGTAGGTGCAAAGGGCAAGCCAGATGAAATCACGCGTATCCCAGCGCCTAAGGGTGTTAACGCGGAGTCGGTTGTCGCGGTTGGTTTGGGTAACCCAGAAAAGCTTGACGATGAAGCCCTGCGCCGCGCCGCCGGTAGCGTTGCGCGTGCTTTGGTTGGCGAAAAGCACGTTGCCACCACGATTTCAGACTTTGGTCTTGCAGCCACAGTTGAAGGTCTAATCTTGGGCGGCTACTCCACCCGTGGAATTCGCTCGACTGAGGCAGATGCCGATGAGGCACCAGTGAAGATCACCGTGGTCTCTAAAGAAGACAAAGAAGTCTTCGAGGCCGCTGTTATCGGCGCAGAAGCAGTCGCATTTGCCCGCACCTTGACCAATACCCCATCGAATGAGCTCTACCCTGCGTCTTATGCAAAGTACCTCAAGGAGCAAGGGACCAAGGCAGGCCTAGAAGTTGAGGTCTTAGACGAAAAGGAACTAAAGAAGCAGGGCTTCGGCGGAATCTTGTCCGTTGGTCAGGGCTCTGCACGTGCTCCCCGCCTGGTGCGTTTGAGCTGGAGTCCAAAGAAGGCCAAGAAGTCAGTCGCTTTGGTGGGCAAGGGTATTACCTTTGATACCGGTGGTATTTCGATTAAGCCAGGTGCTGGCATGTGGGACATGATTTCGGATATGGGTGGTTCCGCTGCCGTCGCGGGTGCAACGATTGCTGCTGCGAAGCTGGAGATCCCGGTTAAGGTCACCGCTTTCCTGCCGTTGGCAGAGAATATGCCTTCGGGGGAAGCAACGCGCCCTGGCGATGTCATCACCCACTACGGCGGGTTGACCTCAGAAGTTCTTAACACCGATGCCGAGGGACGCTTGGTGCTTGCCGATGCCATCGCGCGTGCCTGCGAAGACAACCCGGATTACTTGATTGAAACCGCAACTTTGACCGGCGCGCAGATGGTGGCCCTAGGCTCCCGCACCGCTGGTGTCATGGGCTCTGAGGACTTCCGCGACCGTGTCGCTGAGATTGGCCGCGCAGTTGGTGAAAATGCTTGGGCTGTGCCGCTGCTTGAAGAGCACGATGAGGAAATCAAGTCTAAGGCTGCTGACATCCGCAATATCAACGCCAAGCGTGAAGGCGGCATGCAATTCGCCGGTACCTACCTGGCGCAGTTCGTCACCGATGATGTGCAGTGGGCACACATTGACGTAGCTGGCCCATCCTGGAATGGCGGCGCTGCTCGTGGCTACACCACTCCGCGCGCCACCGGCGTTCCTGCGCGCACTATCATCGCGGCACTGCAAGATATCGCTGCGGAAAAAGATAGCTAAGACATCTACAACGTTGTCTTAGCTAGACACCCCGTAAAAATATCCGTGCCACGTCTTGTGTGGCACGGATATTCTTATTAGCCCTCGTTTTCTTGGGCCTCTTGTTCTTTGCGGCGTACTTCCCGCGCTTCGAAGTCTTTACGGCGTTGGCGTTGTTCTTCGCGCCTGCGCAAAATCCGCTCCCGCTCTGAGCGCTCGCGCATCCGCTGCGGATAGCCGGTTTCCTCAACGTCATAGACGGGACAGCCTAAAAGCTTTGCTACGGCATCGATGCCTTTGGGTCCACCGATGGGACGGCGAATGAATTGTCCCGATTCGTCGACCAGAACAACCGACATTTCGTTGACCACGGTTTCTGGTTCCACGAAGGCTTCGACAAATGCTCGGCCCGCAGCCCACGCGCGAAGCTCCTGGGCATCGTGCTGACGAATAGTATCGCCTGGGGCACGTGGTGGCTTCAAGGTCGACTTCGACCTATTTCTGCGAAAAGGGTTAAACACAATCGTCCATCCTAGTCATTGCGTCTTCTCGCTGCTGCAATATGTCGCGGGTGCTGTGGGCGACTACCTACCCCCAAGAAACTGACGTTGTATCAAACTTTTGTATGCCCAATGAAACTCACCATTGCAAACATTTAGAATCAAAACGGCATACAATAAGCTGTTGAAAGCAACCCATATCCGTTTACGCGGGGTTAAAGTCGGGGCTAGCCGGAACCCTCCTCAAAGATTTAAGGGGACTCCTGCGGGCAACGTAATAGCCTACGCGGTAGTCTGGGCTAAAAGCTTCCATAAATTCTTACAATGTTCAAGGAGTCTTATTACTCATGGCGTACTCCGTTGAGATGCCCGAGCTGGGCGAGTCCGTAACAGAGGGTACTATTACCCAGTGGCTGAAGTCTGTCGGCGACACCGTCGAAGCAGACGAACCGTTGCTCGAGGTTTCCACCGACAAGGTTGATACTGAGATTCCTTCTCCAGTATCCGGTACCTTGCTGGAAATCAAGGCAGAAGAAGACGACACCATTGACGTCGGCGCTGTCATCGCAATCATTGGTGAGGAGGGTGAGTCCACCGGTTCTTCCGACGCTCCTGCGAAGGAAGAGGCTCCAGCTGAAGAGCCAGCTGCAGAAGAGGAAGAGTCCGCTTCTGAGGAGTCTGCACCAGCTGCATCTGGCGACGCTACTGATGTCGAGATGCCAGAGCTCGGTGAGTCTGTCACTGAAGGCACCATCACCCAGTGGCTGAAATCCGTCGGCGACACCGTCGAAGTAGACGAGCCACTACTGGAGGTCTCCACCGACAAGGTTGATACCGAGATCCCATCCCCAGTCGCAGGCACCCTGGTAGAAATCCTCGCTGACGAAGATGACACCATCGACGTCGGAGCAGTCATCGCGCGCATCGGCGACGGCAACGCGAAGCCAGCTGCTTCCGAAAAGAAGGAAGAGCCAAAGGCTGAGCCTAAGGAAGAAGCACCGAAGGAAGAAGCTCCAGCTGAAGAGCCAGCTGCAGACGAGGAAGAGTCCGCTTCTGAGGAGTCTGCCCCAGCTGCATCTGGCGACGCTACCGATGTGGAGATGCCAGAACTTGGTGAGTCCGTCACCGAAGGCACCATCACCCAGTGGCTGAAGTCCGTCGGCGACACCGTCGAAGTAGACGAGCCACTACTGGAGGTCTCCACCGACAAGGTTGATACCGAGATCCCATCCCCAGTCGCAGGCACCTTGGTAGAAATCCTCGCTGACGAAGATGACACCATCGACGTCGGAGCAGTCATCGCGCGCATCGGCGACGGCAACGCAAAGCCAGCTGCTTCCGAAAAGAAGGAAGAGCCAAAGGCTGAACCTAAGGAAGAAGCACCGAAGGAAGAAGCTCCAGCTGAAGAGCCAGCTGCAGACGAGGAAGAGCCTAAGAAGGAGGAGCCAAAGGAAGAGGCTCCTAAGTCTGAACCTAAGAAGGAAGAAGCTGCTCCGAAGGCTTCCGCCAAGGTTAACTCCGGCGACAACCTCCCTTATGTCACCCCACTGGTACGCAAGTTGGCTGACAAGCACGGCATCGACCTCAACACCGTTGAAGGAACCGGTGTTGGTGGACGTATCCGTAAGCAGGACGTATTGGCTGCAGCTGAAGGCGGCGCCGAGTCCGGTTCTGCTGCACCAGCTGGTGAGCGCGCTAACTGGTCCACCAAGTCCGTTGATCCAGCCAAGCAGGAACTGATTGGCACCACCGCCAAGGTCAACCGCATCCGTGAAATCACCGCTTCTAAGATGGTGGAATCGCTGCACATTACCGCGCAGCTGACCCACGTCCAGGAAGTAGATATGACGACTGTGGCAGCGCTGCGTAAGAAGGCGAAGCCAGCATTCGTCGATAAGTACGGTGCTAACCTGTCCTTCCTGCCAATCATTGTTAAGGCAACCGTTGAGGCTTTGGTTTCCCACCCGAACGTCAACGCGTCTTACAACCCTGAGACCAAGGAAATGACCTACCACTCTGATGTCAACGTCGCTATCGCGGTTGACACCCCACGTGGTCTGCTCACCCCAGTCATCCACAAGGCTCAGGATCTTTCCTTGCCGGAGATTGCTCAGGCTATCGCTGATTTGGCTGACCGCGCACGCAACAACAAGCTGAAGCCAAATGACCTCACCGGTGCAACCTTCACCGTGACCAACATTGGCTCCGAAGGCGCCCTGCTAGATACCCCAGTTCTGGTACCACCACAAGCTGGTATCTTGGGCACCGCTGTGATTGAAAAGCGCCCAGTGGTCATCACCGAAGATGGCCAGGATGCAATTGCCATCCGTCAGATGTGCTACTTGCCATTTACCTACGACCACCAGGTTGTAGATGGTGCAGATGCAGGTCGCTTCATCACCACCATCAAGGACCGCCTTGAAACCGGTAACTTCGAATCTGACTTGGCTCTCTAAGTCCAGTTTCAGAATGTACGGTAGCTTCTAGCCGTTTGAGTTAGAAACAAAAGCCACCATGTAGAAATTTCTACATGGTGGCTTTGTGGTTTTCCCTCCCTGAGTCCTCGTTTTCGGGGGTATCAAAAACTAACAAATCCGCATTGCAGTCTTCACATTTTCTTCAAATCTAGCGTTCATGCTGGTTATAACAGCGCTTTCGCAGGAGCCGTTACAACCGGTGGCTAGGCGTGGGTAGAAAAGCAATGAAAAGCCGGGGCTAACCATATAATGAGGAATGTTGACTGCCTTCGTGCGGTCGCTTTAGCAAGCCTGGACAAATGTATCGTTCCTCCAAAGGAGTTTGACACTTATGGATTTCATTGCCCGCCACCTTGGGCCAGATGCCACAGAATCTAAGGACATGCTGGCGCGTGTGGGTTATGACAGCGTAGAAGCGCTTGTCACCTCAGCAATCCCCCAGTCCATTAGCATCACGGATGCGCTTAATATGCCGCAGGCGTTGAGTGAGACCGACGCACAAGCCAAGCTTCGCGCTTACGCTGATAAAAATGTCGTGCTGAAGTCTTTCTACGGCCAGGGCTACTCAGACACCATCACCCCTGCTGTTATTCGCCGCGGTTTGGTAGAAGACGCTGGTTGGTACACCGCTTATACCCCATACCAGCCAGAAATTTCCCAGGGTCGCCTTGAGTCACTGCTGAACTTCCAGACCATGGTTCAAGACCTCACAGGCTTGCCTATTGCGAATGCTTCTTTGCTGGATGAGGCATCGGCAGTTGCTGAGGCCGTGGGTTTGATGTCTCGTGCCGTCAAGAAGGGCCGCCGCGTACTGCTCGACGCCCGTTTGCACCCACAGGTTCTCACCGTGGCGGCGGAGCGTGCCCGAGCAATTGGCCTCGAAGTTGAGATTGCTGACTTGAGCAACGGCGTGGTTGGCGAAGACCTCGTCGGCGCAGTAGTTGCCTACACCGGTACGGAGGGCGATATTTTTGACCCACGTGCTGTTATCGAAGAAATCCATGGCCGCGGCGGACTTGTTTCCGTCGCGGCTGACTTGTTGTCCTTGCTGCTTCTGGAAGGCCCAGGCTCGTTCGGTGCAGACATTGTCATTGGTTCCTCCCAACGCTTTGGTGTGCCGCTCTTCTTTGGTGGCCCACACGCTGCTTTCATGGCAGTAACTGACAAGCTAAAGCGTCAGATGCCAGGCCGTTTGGTCGGCGTATCGGTCGATTCTGAGGGCCGTCCTGCTTACCGCTTGGCGCTGCAGACTCGTGAACAGCACATCCGCCGTGAACGCGCGACGTCAAATATTTGTACCGCGCAGGCACTTCTGGCCAACGTGGCTGCCATGTACGCCGTCTACCACGGTCCAGAAGGCTTGAAGGAGATTGCTAACCACGTGCACTCCTTGGCTGCTTCCTTTGCCGGTGCAGTTACTACTCAGGGTTTGAAGATTACTTCCTCGGAGTTCTTCGACACCGTTACCGTTGCCGGCGTTGATGCCGCATCCATTAAGTTCAGCTTGGAAAAGGCCGGATACCTGGTGCGCACCATTGGCGAGGATAAGGTTTCTGTCTCCTTCGGTGAGTCCGCAAGCCAGGGCGATGTTGCTGTCTTGGCGGACGCCTTTGGTGCCGCTGCAGTAGATAATGCAGATTTCCCACTGCCTGAGGCACTCACCCGCACCACCGAGGTGCTCACCCACGAAATCTTTAACTCCATTCACTCCGAAACCCAGATGATGCGTTACCTGCGCAAGCTCGGTGATAAGGATCTGGCTCTAGATCGCACCATGATTCCTTTGGGCTCATGCACCATGAAGCTCAACCCAACCGCAGCCATGGAACCCATCACCTGGCCAGAATTCGCCAATGTTCACCCTTACTCCCCTGAATACGCAACCCAGGGCTGGCGTGAGCTCATTGAAGAGTTGGAAGGCTGGTTGGCTGAGCTGACCGGCTACGCCAAGGTTTCTATCCAACCAAACGCTGGTTCCCAGGGCGAGCTAGCTGGTCTTTTGGCTATCCGCCGCTACCACGTCGCAAATGGTGACACCAACCGCGATATCGTGTTGATTCCTGCGTCCGCGCACGGCACCAACGCTGCCTCCGCGACCCTGGCAAATCTGCGCGTTGTTGTGGTTAAGACCGCCGAAGACGGCTCCATCGATCTAGAAGATCTCGATGCGAAGATCGCCAAGCATGGTGAGAACATGGCCGGAATCATGATCACCTACCCATCCACTCACGGCGTCTTTGACCCAGAGGTGCGCGAAGTCTGCGACAAGATCCATGCCGCTGGCGGCCAGGTCTACATTGACGGCGCAAACATGAATGCTTTGACTGGTTGGGCTCAGCCGGGCAAGTTCGGTGGCGATGTCTCGCACTTGAACCTGCACAAGACTTTCACCATTCCGCACGGCGGTGGCGGCCCAGGTGTTGGACCAATTGGTGTCGCTGAGCACCTCATTCCATTCCTGCCAACGGATGCTGCAGCTGATGAGCTGGATCCTGCTAACCCAACCCCAGTAGAACAGGGCGTTCCAATTACTGCTTCACAGTTTGGTTCCGCTGGTGTTCTGCCGATTACCTGGGCATACATCGCAATGACCGGTGGCGAGGGTCTCACCTCCGCTACTGCACACGCCATCTTGGGTGCTAACTACCTTGCGCGCGAACTCTCCGATTCCTTCCCAATTCTGTTCACCGGTAATGAAGGTCTTGTTGCGCACGAGTGCATTTTGGATCTGCGCGCGCTTACCGATGCCTCAGGCGTTACTGCAGCAGACGTTGCCAAGCGTTTGATCGACTTTGGCTTCCACGCTCCTACCCTCGCATTCCCAGTGGCTGGCACCTTGATGGTGGAACCTACTGAGTCTGAGGATATTGCTGAACTGGATCGTTTCATTGAAGCAATGCGCACCATCCGTGCGGAGATTCAGGAAATCATCGATGGCAAGATCGCATATGAAGATTCGGTCATCCGCCACGCACCTTACACCGCGCTGTCAGTCTCAAGCGATGATTGGGAGTACTCCTTTAGCCGTGAAAAGGCCGCATGGCCAGTTCCTTCACTGCGTTTGAACAAGTACTTCCCACCGGTACGCCGCCTAGATGAAGCTTACGGCGACCGCAACCTGGTGTGCTCCTGCCCACCGCCAGAGGCATTCGACTTCGATGCCGACACCGATTCCACCGAGGAGGCTTAAATCAATGTCAGAACTACGCCAGTCCCCACTGCACGCAGAGCACGAAAAGCTCGGCGCATCCTTTACCGCTTTTGGCCCTTGGAATATGCCACTAAAGTACGGCAAGGAGCTCGATGAGCACCACGCAGTGCGTAATGCAGTCGGCATGTTTGACCTCTCGCACATGGGTGAGATTTGGGTCAACGGCCCAGACGCCGCTGCATTTTTGTCCTATGCGCTGATCTCCAACATGGAGACCGTGAAAAATGGCAAGGCGAAGTACTCCATGATTGTTGCTGAAGACGGCGGCATCATCGATGACCTAATTTCCTACCGTTTCTCCGATACCAAGTTCTTGGTAGTGCCAAACGCTGGCAACACTGATGTGGTTTGGGAAGCTTTTAATCAGCGCATTGAAGGCTTCGATGTAGAACTCAACAATGAGTCCTTGGATGTTGCGATGATTGCCCTGCAGGGCCCCAATGCAGCCAAGGTTCTAGTTGAACAGGTTGCTGAAGAGTCCAAGGAAGAAGTAGAAAACCTTCCTTACTATGCCGCAACCATGGCCAAAGTCGCAGACGTTGACACCATCGTCGCGCGCACCGGCTACACCGGCGAAGACGGCTTCGAGCTGATGATCTACAACGCCGATGCGACCAAGCTCTGGCAGCTTTTCATCGACCAAGATGGTGTTACTTCATGCGGTTTAGCTTCACGCGATTCCTTGCGCTTGGAAGCTGGCATGCCTTTGTACGGCAATGAGCTTTCCCGCGATATCACCCCTGTCGAGGCAGGCATGGGTGTGGCGTTTAAGAAGAAGACCGCTGACTTCGTCGGCGCCGAGATCCTGCGTCAACGCTTGGAAGAAGGCCCTAAGCAAGTTATCAAGGCTTTGACCTCCTCTGAGCGCCGTGCAGCGCGCACCGGTGCTGAAATCTATGCCGGCGAGCAGTTGGTCGGCACCGTAACTTCGGGTCAGCCATCGCCGACGCTGGGACACCCTATTGCCCTGGCACTGGTAGATACTGCAGCAAACCTCGAAGAAGGCGCAGAAGTAGAAGTGGATATTCGCGGCAAGCGTTACCCCTTCACCGTTACCAAGACGCCTTTCTATAGCCGCGAGAAGTAATACCCGCAGCTAGCTTTCGCACTCCACGAGCGCCCCGCTTCATCACCGATTGCGGCCATGCTTGTGGAGTGCGTTTGTTTTCACACCTCCAAGCACCCACGGGTCATCAAACTTTCGCTAGGCTGGACATCAAACCTTAGTTGAGGTTTTGAAGTTTCTAGGACGTCGAACAGTCGCACTAAGGAGCGTGTCCATGTCTGTAATCAAAATTAACGCCATTGAAGTCCCTGCAGGACAAGGCCCGGAGCTCGAAGCCCGCTTTGCTGCGCGCAAGCACTCGGTAGATAATGCCCCGGGTTTTAAGGGTTTCCAGATGCTACGCCCTACCAAGGGTGAAGATCGCTACTTCATCGTTACCGAATGGGAGACTGAGGAAGATTTTCAGCAGTGGAGCTCTCAGCGTCAGCCTTCGCACGTCTCTACCGGACGTCAGCCGGTAGCAACCGGTGCAACTTTGCTGGAATTTGAAATCGTTAACCTCGACGAGGTCGAACCAGCACCACCAGTCCAATAGAGCTTCACTAGGCCTTGACATTTTAAGCTCCCAGCCCACCCACCCCACATAGGTGACACATCAACTATAATTCGGGTAAGCTGAGAGCTATGAATTTCCATGCAACTGTCGCGGTAATTGGTGCCGGTCAGGCCGGTCTTTCAGCCGCATATCACCTAACCCGCCGCGATTTTGTCAGCGCGCTCGGCAATCCTTCCGCCTCTCAAGGGGGCAAGGAATCCTCCCCGGGCACCTTTGTCGTCTTCGATGCAGAAGAATCCGCTGGCGGCGCCTGGCGCCACCGTCAAGAATCACTGACCATGGCAACCGTCAATGGGATTTTTGACTTACCCGGCATGGAACAATCCGAAATCAAGAAAACTACGCCCGCGCGTGAGGCAGTCCCGAACTATTTCTCAGACTATGAAGCCAAGATGGACTTGCCCATCATTCGCCCAGTTTCTGTCGCTAGCGTTAATGAGGCTGGGAATGGCTATCGCATCGAACTAGCGGCACAATCCACCAGCGATAGTACAAATTCTCCTTATGCCGGCTCCACGTGGCAGGTTGACGCTGTCATCAACGCCACGGGAACGTGGAATAACCCGAATCAGCCGCAGTACCCGGGCATTGAGAAATTCCAAGGCCGCCAGTTGCATTCCAAAGACTATGTCCGCATGGAAGATTTCACCAGCCAGCGCGTGGCAGTAGTCGGCGGTGGAATCTCCGCGGTGCAGCAACTGGCTGAAGCCTCCGATGTCGCGAAACAAACTTACTGGTACACCCGCTCCAAGCCTTTCTTCCGGGCATCGTTTACCGCCGAAGAAGGCGGAAGACAGACCATCGACAAGGTAACCAAGCACACCGAGGCAGGAAACGCACCGCGCTCCATTGTTTCTTATACCGGCCTGATCTTTAACCAAGATGCAAAAAGAGCACACGCTAATGGCGCATTGAATCGCCGGCCGATATTTCAGGGCTTGTACGAAAACGGCATCATCGAAGCAGATGGCACCCAAGTTGAAGTCGACACCATCATTTGGGCGATTGGCTTTCGTCCCAGCCTGGCGCACTTGGACCCGCTGAACCTTTATAACGAGAAGGGCGGGATCAACATTGAGGGCACAAAGGTAAAGGGAAAGAAGAATCTTCACCTCATTGGCTATGGCCCTTCCCAATCCACAGTAGGAGCTAACCGGGCAGGTCGAGCTGCCGTCATCAGCATTGCCCGCGACCTGAAATCTGGCACCTAGGCACTGCTCAATGTCCGATGGGGGCAAACTCTTAACCCCCGAAGGGGCAATATCAACGTGCGATAGTGGCATGTAAAGTGCTTCGCTGCGCTAAAGTGAAAGCGATACTTCAACCCATGCACCTATTCGCTGCATTCCCGGCGGATCAGGCACGTCAATGAAAGGATAGTTCCTATGGCTAACCTACCTGCAGAATTTACTTACTCCGAAGACCACGAGTGGATTAACGCCGCTCAGGACGCAATCGTTGGCAAAACTGTTCGCATCGGCATCACTTCTGTTGCCGCAGACCGTCTTGGTGAGGTTGTCTTCGCTGAGCTTCCAGCAGTTGGCGATAGCGTCACTGCAGGTGAAACCTGTGGTGAGGTTGAATCCACCAAGTCCGTTTCTGACCTGTACAGCCCTGTCACCGGTACCGTGACCGCTGTGAACGAGGCAGTGCATGATGATTATGAAATCATCAACAATGATCCTTTCGGTGAAGGTTGGCTGTTTGAGGTCGAGGTTGAAGAACTCGGCGAGGTTATGACCGCTGATGAATACGCGGCAGAAAACGGCATCTAAGCCTTTTTTACTTTTCGCACCTTTAAGCGCGGAGCAGTTTGCCCCAAGTACTACACTGGGAAAACATGACTGCTCCGCGTGACCCGTTTTTCCCCGCTGATCGTTCTATTCGCGCTTCTACTGCCCCGGTAGAGGTGAGACGTTTAGGTCGTATGGATTATCAAGAAGCCTGGGGCTATCAAGCAGAAGTCGCAGCGCAGCGCGCACGTGACGAAGTTGCAGACACGTTGCTGGTCGTTGAGCACCCCGCTGTGTATACGGCGGGCAAGCGCACGCAGCCCGAAGATATGCCCACCAACGGTCTTCCGGTTATCAATGTTGATCGTGGCGGCCGGATTACCTGGCACGGCGAGGGCCAGTTGGTGGTCTACCCGATTATCAAGTTGGCAGAGCCTGTCGATGTCGTCGATTATGTCCGCCGTCTGGAAGAAGCTGTTATTCATACCGTTCGGGAAATGGGGGTAACAACTGCTGGGCGTATCGATGGTCGCTCAGGCGTGTGGGTGCCATCGACTACCGCTGCGAAAGACCCGGCAGCATCGCACCGAGACCGCAAGATTGCGGCCTTAGGCATCCGCATTACGCGTGGGGTTACCATGCATGGTCTGGCGCTCAATTGCGACAATATCTTGGACTACTATGAGCACATTATTGCCTGCGGTATTGATGATGCCGATATCACCACCCTGGCACTAGAGTTGGGCCGCGATGTCACCGTAGATGATGCGGTTGAGCCCTTGCTCATTGCGCTTGACGATGCCTTGGCCGGCCGCATGGTCGTCGCCGACCACACTTTCGCCTCTGCCGCAGACCCCATCAAACTAGCTAATGAGAAAGCGCGCCAAGCACGCGCGCAGTCTTCCTTGGCTGATCACGCTGGTTCTTAAGTCTGCCCCTATTCGGGTAGCGATGTCCGTTTTCGGAATATTTCAGCAACCGGTGGGATTGAAAGAATTAAGGCCTTAAGCGCACCCATCAAGGGGTCAAAAATACGAGGTCAGTATCATAATTAGTTGAATTTAAAATCACACAACACGTAGGGTGGAATTTGTGACTATTATGCCTGAAGGACGCAAGATGCTCCGCATTGAAAAGAAGAATGCGGAGTCACCCATTGAGCAGAAGCCGAGGTGGATCCGCAACCAGGTCCGCACCGGCCCTGGCTATGAGGACATGAAAAAGCGTGTTGCTGGCGCTGGCCTGCACACTGTCTGCCAGGAGGCGGGTTGTCCTAATATCCACGAATGCTGGGAGTCCCGAGAAGCCACCTTCCTTATCGGCGGTGACCGTTGTACTCGCCGTTGTGACTTCTGCGATATTGCCACTGGTAAGCCGCAGGCACTCGACACCGATGAGCCGCGTCGCGTTGCAGAAAACATCCAAGAGATGAATCTGAACTACGCCACCATCACCGGTGTTACCCGTGATGACCTTCCAGATGAGGGGGCATGGCTTTATGCTGAAGTGGTTCGCAAGATCCACGAGAAGAACCCTCACACGGGTGTAGAAAACCTCACCCCTGACTTCTCCGGCAAGCCAGACTTGCTGCAGGAAGTCTTTGAGGCTCGCCCTGAGGTCTTCGCTCACAACTTGGAAACCGTTCCTCGTATTTTCAAGCGTATCCGCCCGGCATTCCGTTATGAGCGTTCTTTGGATGTTTTGCAGCAGGCACACGACTTCGGTCTGATCACCAAGTCCAACCTGATCTTGGGCATGGGTGAGACTGAGGAAGAGATTCAGGAAGCTCTGCGCGATATGCGCTCCGTAGGCACTGACATCATCACCATTACGCAGTACCTGCGTCCTGGTCCTCGTTTCCACCCAATTGAGCGTTGGGTTCGCCCTGAGGAGTTCATTGCGCACTCCGAGTACGCCAAGGAATTGGGCTTTACCGTTATGTCTGGTCCTTTGGTTCGTTCTTCTTACCGCGCGGGCAAGCTCTACACCCAGGCGATGAAGGCACGTGGCTGGGAGCTGCCAGAAAATCTCAAGCACCTGGAAGAAACTTCTGATGGCGCAACCGCTCAGGAAGCATCGTCTCTGCTGAAGAAGTACGGCCCTTCCGAGGAAACGCCAGTTACTTCCCGCATGGCAAAGACCCCAGTGGGTGCAGATAAATTTACTGCTAGCATCCGCTAAGCAATAGAAGAAGATCTGCGGTGTTCGCCGCCTGTTTATAGAATGGGTGGTTGGTCGCCGCAGATTTTTTGTTTTCCACCCTCCACCACCCTAAAGTAGGAACTATGGCACAAGGTCAAGATAAAGCAGCGGTGAAGGCTGCAAAGAAGGAAGAGCGCGTGGCAAAGCGCGCTAAGCGCAAGGAAACCCGCGGTCAAATGTGGCAAGCCTTCCAGATGCAGCGCAAGCAGGATAAGGCACTTATCCCGCTGATGTTGCTGTCCATCTTGGGCATGGGCTTGCTGTTTTTCCTAATTGGTCTGTTATTCAACGGCCAGTGGTTCATGTTGATTTTGGGCCTAGGCGTTGGCTTCCTTATCGCCATGATTATTTTTACTCGCCGCTTGGAACGCGATATGTACAAGCGCGTCGAAGATCAGCCTGGTGTCGCCGGTTGGGCTCTGGATAATCAGCTGAAGAATTCCGTGGGTATGGCATGGAAGGTCGAGCAAGGTATTGCGATGACCCGCCAGCAGGACATCATCCACCGCGTTATTGGTAACCCTGGCGTGGTCCTTGTTGCTGAGGGCAACAAGAACCGTCTCAAGCCTACGATGACTCAGCTCAAGCGTCGCGTCGATAAACTCGCTGGCGGCGTTCCTATCTATGAGGTCTACGTTGGCGACGGCGAAGATGAAGTTCCAGTGGGCAAGCTACGCAACCACTTGATTCGTCTTCCTCGTAACTACAACAAAAATGAGGTTTACGCTGTAGCCCGCAAAATTGAGGCTATGGACGCTACTCCTGGACAGGTCGCAGGTATGCCGAAGGGTCCGATGCCCCGCCAGGCGCAGAATATGGCCGGTATGAACCGTCGTATGCGTCGCGCTCAAGAGCGCAAAGGCAAGTAATACCGGTTAGAGTAATGCTGGTTAGTTAGCTAACCAGCAGGTAGCTGCACTTAAAACTTTAAAAGCATCCCGCTTCACACTAAAGACCTTGTGCAAAACTTCCACAAGGAAGTTTCTAAGCCACAGTGTGTGAAGCGGGATGCTTTTGCCTTGCCCGGTTTGTCCTGCCGATTAAGCGTTGGCCTGTGGGCAGTGCTTAATCGCGAATAACGACGGTGCCAGTCGCGCGGTCGTGAATTCCGCGGCCATCGGAGTCCACCATGGCTGCTGGGAATAGGCACGCGGTCAGTAGCGTGCGCACAACGCCGCGCCAAATCCCGACGGTGGTTCCTGGAACATCGATACGCGCAACGCCCATGCCCAGCATAGCCATGCCGGGGGTACGGGCAAATAGGATGCCGCAGACAATGCCCATCAGGATCCACAAAATGAAGGTCGCGGTGGATACTCCGCCTAATATATGTGTGAACTTTGTAAGAACACTGGCGATGAGAAGGCACAATATCCAGTCAATGAACACTCCGCCTGCACGTCGGGACACCGAGGCCAATGCACCCGAGCCTGATTCTGGCAGTCCAAGGTTTTCACCTGGATAGCGCCCTACTGTGTCAAAGTCATTCTCACCTGGGATATTAGGCCCATCCAACCACGTCTTATTATTCGCCATAGCCACTAATCTACGTGGCGATGCCAAGAGTTGAAAGTCTGCTCGCACCAGACATGATGTAGCCCACTTTTGCCAGGGCAGCACCAAAAAATCCGCATATTTTCTGCCGGCGACAGGGCTAAATTCTAGTGTGTGATAGATAATCCGCTAAAATGACCCATAGACATTGTACTTAAGCAATAATGCGCACGTTTTATCACGGTCTACTCGGTGACGCGCGTAGACTTGTGAGGTAGAAATTACCGCACAAATAACCCTTTTAGGAGCAACCATGGCATTTTCCAGCGTCTCGGAGATTGTGAAGTTTATCGCTGATGAAGACGTAAAATTTGTTGACATCCGCTTTACCGACGTCCCAGGCAAAGAACATCACTTCAGCATCCCTGCTTCCGAGTTCGATGAGGACGCCGCTGAAGAAGGAATGGCTTTTGATGGCTCTTCCATTGATGGTTTTACCACCATCGATGAATCTGACATGACCTTGTTCCCGGATCCTAACTCGGCACACATCGATCCTTTCCGTACGGAAAAGACCCTGAACATTAAGTGCTTTGTACATGATCCTTTCACCCATGAGCCTTTCTCCCGCGACCCTCGTAACGTTGCGCGCAAGGCTGAGGAGTACTTGATCTCCACCGGTATCGCCGATACCTGTCAGTTCGGTGCCGAAGCAGAGTTCTACCTCTTCGACTCAGTCAAGTACCAGGCGGATGCACACCAAGCTTTCTACCACGTTGATTCCAACGAGGGTTGGTGGAACCGCGGTAAGGACACGAACCTTGATGGCACCCCAAACTTCGGTTACAAGAACCGCGAAAAGGGCGGCTACTTCCCTACCCCTCCATATGACCAGACCGTTGAAGTTCGCGATGCCATGGTCGGTGCTTTGCAAGAAGTCGGCTTCCAGATTGAGCGCTTCCACCGCGAGGTCGGCTCCGGCGGGCAGCAGGAAATCAACTACCGCTTCAACACCATGCTGCATGCGGCCGATGACATCCAGACTTTCAAGTACGTCATCAAAAACACCGCGGTAGCTTTCAACAAGACCGCAACCTTTATGCCCAAGCCACTTGCAGGTGACAATGGCTCCGGTATGCACGCGCACCAGTCTTTGTGGAAGGACGGCAAGCCACTCTTCCACGATGAAGCTGGCTACGCAGGACTGTCCGATATCGCGCGCTACTACATCGGCGGCCTGTTGCACCACGCCGGTGCGGTCTTGGCGTTCTCCAACCCGACTTTGAACTCTTACCACCGCCTGGTCAAGGGCTTTGAGGCACCAATCAACTTGGTCTACTCTCAGCGCAACCGTTCCGCTGCGGTACGTATCCCAATTACTGGTTCTAACCCAAAGGCTAAGCGCATTGAGTTCCGCGCTCCGGACCCATCAGGCAACCCATACTTGGGCTTTGCTGCCATGATGATGGCTGGTATCGACGGCATCAAGAACCGCATCGAGCCACATGCGCCTGTTGATAAGGACCTGTACGAGTTGCCACCAGAAGAGGCAGCTTCCATCCCACAGGCACCTACTTCCTTGGAAGCTTCCCTACAGGCACTTTCTGAAGACAATGACTTTCTTACCGAGGGCGATGTCTTTACCGAGGACTTGATTGATACCTACATCAAGTTCAAGTACGAAAACGAGATTGAGCCAACTCGTCTGCGTCCAACCCCACTAGAATTCGAGATGTACTTCGACTGCTAGTCCGAAAGATATCTTGTAGCCCGCGTACCGCATTATGTTGGTACGCGGGCTTCCCTTCGGCTAATCAATTGCACTGCGCAAAAATGCAGGATATGACGCTTTTCTCCCCTTCCCCTTAAACAAAGATTTGGAGTAGGGTGTAAAGAATGACGCAAGCACGACCCCCACATACCTCGACATCGGAAGCAAACACCACTGAATATCCGGCCGGTAAAGACCCGGCTCGCTGGCGTATCCTGCTCATCCTGCTTGTCGCGGTATTCATGTCGTTGATTAGCGTTTCTATCGTGAACGTTGCCCTGCCTTCTATTCAGGCGGGGCTTGATGCTTCTGATTCAGATGTGCAATGGGTACTTTCTGGCTATGCGCTGACCTTCGGCGTGGTGCTGGTAGCTGCTGGCCGCGCTGGTGACTTGGTCGGCCGCGGCGGGATATTTATCATCGGTGTGACCGTCTACACGCTGGCCTCAGTCATGGCGGGTTTTGCGCCTTCAGCAGAAGCACTGAACGTTGCGCGCTTTGTCCAAGGCGTGGGCGCGGGGCTTTTAAACCCACAGGGTGTGGGCATGATTCAGCAATACTTCCTAGGCCCAGAACGTGGCCGCGCCTTTGGTTACTTCGGTGCCACCGTGGGCGTTGCCGTGGCAATTGGTCCAGTCTTTGGTGGCTTTCTCATCCAACTAGGCGGGGCTGATCTGGGTTGGCGCTTGACCATGCTGGTCAATGTCCCCATCGGCATGTTGGCCATTGCCTTGGCGTTTATGTGGTTCCCACGGCCGCTGCTCTCACGCGTGCGTGACATGCGCACGGGCAAGAAGGTCGGCACGTGGAACGCGCTAAAATCCCTTGACCCGATTGGCGCATTGCTTTTGGGCCTTGCGGTATTCATGGTCCTGTTCCCATTCGTAGAATCCACCGGTTCTAATTGGAGCTGGGCGCTGCTGCCGCTGGGAGTACTCTTTACTGCCTTCTGGGTTGCGTGGGAACGTCGCCACCGCGCACGGGGTAATCAACCGATGGTGGATCTGAAGATCTTCCGTGCTTCAAGCTTTCGCAACGGCACGATTATCGCGACGCTGTGGTTTATGGGCGCTACCAGCATTTGGGTGCTGGTGGCCTTGTACTTCCAAAACGGGCTGGGCTATTCGGCGCTCATTGCCGGCTGCGTGGGTATTCCTTCAGCGTTGTTGAACTCAGTCTCATCCACGGTGGCGGGCCGCTTGGTCTCTAAACATGGGCGCAAGGTGGTCATCGGCGGCATGTTCGTTGCTATTTTCGGCCTCATCTCTTCAATCATCCTCATCTGGGCAACTACCCAGTGGGATATCTCTGAATGGTGGCTAGTGCTCACTCTTTCCTTCGCTGGTGCGGGGCAAGGCTCGGTCATCTCCCCCAACCAAACGCTGTCGCTGGCAAGCGTGCCGCAGGAATATGCCGGCTCGTCCGGCGCTGTGCTGCAAACGGGTCAGCGCATCGGTACAGCGATTGGTCTAGCTGTGGTCACTGCAGCGGCCTTTGCCACGCTGCGCGGGACCTCAGCAGCATGGCCACACGCCATCATGGTTGGCTTTGCCATGATTACCACCGTCTGCGTTATTTCACTAGCATTTGGCTTCCTCGACCTTCACCAGTCTAAGAAGAAAGCCACCGCTTAATTAGCCCGCGCTAATCACAGAAGTCTTCGTGCTGAATGTGGTCTTCGGGTTCTAGTTGGATGGTGGAATGTTCAATGCCGAATTCTCGCAGCGTAGCTTGCGCCTGGTCCAGGATTTGATAGTCGTGTTGGGCCACCACCAGGTGCGCGGTGGCAAGGGCTTCTACCCCGTCGGTGGTCCACACATGCAAGTCATGCACCATCATCACGCTGGGCAACTTTTGCAAAGCAGCTTCAATCTCATGCAGGTCCAAGTCGCGCGGTACGCGCTCTAGTAAGACCTCGATGGTCTTCCACAACAGCCCCAAGGCGCGTGGCAGAACAAAAGCGACAATGGCCAAAGAAGCAATGGTGTCGGCAAAAGTAAAGCCGGTAAAGCGGATAATCAGGCCGGCGATAATCACTGCCACTGAACCTAATAGGTCTGCCAGCACGTGTAAGAATGCACCTTTAACATTCAGGCTGTGCTCTTGCTGGGAAGAAAGAACCCAGGCGGAAATCGCATTGGCTACAAGGCCAATAAATGCCACGACCAGCATCATGCCGGTGTCAATTTCATAATCACTGCCCAAGCGGCGAATTGCTTGAACGATGATGAAAATGACCACGAGGGTCACGGCGATGGCATTAAAGAGCGCCGCGAGCACCTCCACGCGCCGATAGCCATAGGTTGCGCGTGACGATGCTTCCTTGCTTCCAATCAGCGCGGCTATTAGCGCGATGATGAGCCCGGCGGCATCGGAGAGCATATGCATGGCATCAGATAGCAAGGCCAGCGAGCCTGATATCAAACCACCGATTAATTCCGCGAAGAAAATCACGCCAGTGACCACCGATGCGATGGTCAAAGCCTTCAGCGGAGTGTTAACAAAACTATGGTCATGACCGTGTCCGTGGCCATGACCATGGTCGTGATGAGAAGAGTGCCCAGTAGACATATTTTCAATAGTATCCCGTTATTGAAAACAAGTCGATAGCTAGCAGGCCTTTTAAGCGTTGCGCTTGCGATACCCCATGCGCGGACGGAAACCAGCGGGGTGTTTCATCTGCGCGACTGCATCCGCAATTAACAAACGGTGCTGGCGGTTAACGCTATCTGGTAGGTGCGCGACGGAAAACCAATCCACCTCACTATTTTCATCATCGGCTAGAAAAGGCTCGGCATCGTCAGGAACCGAAAGGCGCATGGAAGTATCCATGAACAAGCACTCATCGCCATTATCAAAAGTTGTAGGTCCCACCAGGCCGACGCCGAGGAGTGCTTCGACCTTGGCATCTACGCCGACTTCTTCCTTGACCTCGCGCACAGCCGTTATCGCGACCTCTTCGCCGGGTTCGCAAATACCAGTCACTGGAGCCCAATTGCCATTGTCAGCCCGGCGCGCCAGCAGCGCCTTGGGTACTTCCCAGATGGAAGCGCCGGCGGGAGCCGGGCGCAGTATAATCATGGTGCAGGACGGCAAGAAGAGCTGTTGGTGGCCAATGTTCTTGCGCAGATTGAGGATGTATTCAGGAGTAGACATGTCCTACAGTGTAGCCAGCTGCATAGGGGAATCGAGTAGTTGGTCAAGCACTGCGTGGATATCCAGGATAGAGACAAAAGACAGCTCCATCTCCCCTACATCCGCACAGGTTTGTCCCTCTTCCATATGCACCGTGGTTCCAGAGACAAGCCCTACGATAATGTCTTGGCCCTCCACCATCGCGTAAACCGGCCCGCCGGAATCCCCATTGCGCGCGCATACCGCAGCACGTGCGGCGGTGGAAGAAATCTCTTCTTCGCCATAGCGCAAAATTGAAGACGCGGATTGATGGGTTAAATCTCCGCAGGTTTGATAGGTCATCCTCCCCATCTTGCACACATAGTCTGGGAGCGCTTCTAACCTGCCAGCGATATGGGTATCCATCTCTTGAGGCGCATAGATATTAGCGAGATTCCCGTTGAGCTCAATCAACCCTATATCAAGGTTTTTCGCGCTCTCTGAATACAAGCTGGAGTAGATAAAAGTCCCGATGGGCTCCGCTGGGTAGCCGAAGGTATTATCTGGAGTTCCTGCCCACACCAAGTTTCCTTTTTGACCACAGTGTGAGGCCGTAACCGCAAAGGAACGGCCGTCCTCGGTGCTGAAAGAATAAGCCACGGTGCAATAACTGAAGTTAAAATACTGCCCCGGCTGCGGATAGCCCGCAGAAATATCGATTGCGGTTCCTGGGGCAAGTGGGGAATATTCAGGGGTCAGGGTGGCATCGGCAAGCTCTATTGGCTCTCTTGGCACCTGCAGCTCTTCTTCGCTGGCAGCGTCTGCAACCGGTGAATCTTCCGTGTTCTCTTCGCCTGTGTCATTGGTGGCAACATCAGCGGGCGGTTGGATGGGATCAGCAAACGGCGCCGAGCATGCCACTAGCCCTGCTGCTATGAGCAGGCTAGTTAGAGCAACTGCGAAAATCTGCAGTGCTTTTAATGCTCGGCGCCGTATCACACAGCTCATAGTACTCGGGGCTTATCCCCTTGGGCACCTTGTGCTTTATTTGCCCTCATCGCTATCTGGTTCTTGCTCGCCGGCCTTTTCTGCTGCTGCTTGCTCTTTGAGCTTTTGCAGAAAAGCTTCCGGATCGAACTCGGTGTTATAGTCCTCCGGCAATGATTGCTCTTGGCCCATGGGATACTCCTATACCTCGGTAGACTTAATGGAACTGGTGATAAAGTCTTTGACCGCACCAACATCATTAGGCAAGTCGGTAACAAAGCGGTCTGCATCCATGATGTGCGCAAAACGCTCTGGCGTCTGCGGCACCTCACCGATGGCTTCTTCGATGGTTTGTGCAAACTTCACCGGCAGTGCAGTTTCCAGAACGATAATTGGCGTTTCAATATTGTGCTCTGCCTGGGTATCGAGGGCTGCTTTCACACCATCCGCCGTGTGTGGATCCACCAGGTAGTTGTAGCGCTCCTGCACGTCCTTGATGGTGGACAAACGGTCCGCGTGCACTGAGGTAGCAGAAACGAAACCGAATTCTTCTCGTGCCTTGTCGATGAGCTCTGTATCAAGGACAAAGCCGCCTTCTTTGACCTTGGTGCCAAAGAGATCTGCGACCTTCTCCGCGTCGCGGCCGACGAGGTCAAAGACAAAGCGCTCAAAGTTCGAGGCACGGGAGATATCCATCGATGGCGAAGACGTCGCCAAGGTTTCTTCTGCTGGACGCGGACGGTAGTTGCCCGTGCGGAAGAATTCATCAAGCACGTTATTTTCATTGGTTGCCACAATCAGACGGTCAATAGGCAGGCCCATCTGGCGCGCAATGTGGCCTGCGCAGATATCGCCGAAGTTACCGGTTGGAACGGAGAAGGACACCTTCTGCTCATTAGACTCGGTGACCTTTAGCCAGCAGTTGATGTAGTAGACGATCTGCGCCATCAAACGTGCCCAGTTAATGGAGTTGACCGCACCAATGCGGTGCTCGGCCTTAAACTGCGCATCAGAAGATACGGCCTTGACCACGTCCTGGCAGTCATCAAAGACACCGTCGAGAGCAATGTTGAAAATATTAGGGTCATCCAGACCAAACATCTGGGCCTGCTGGAAAGCAGTCATGCGGCCCGCAGGGGTCAACATGAATACGCGAATGCCCTTGCGTCCACGCATGGCGTACTCCGCCGAAGAACCGGTATCACCAGAGGTTGCGCCCAAGATATTCAAAGTAGCTTCACGGCGTGCGAGCTCATATTCAAAAAGCTCACCGAGAAGCTGCATCGCCATATCTTTAAACGCTGCGGTCGGTCCCTCCGAGAGGTGACCAATCAGCAAGGAATCACCGAGATCGGTAACAGGAACAATCTCCTGCGAGCTAAATTTCGGGTGTGTATAAGCCCGGGCAGCAATCGCTTCGATGTCCTTTGCCGGAATATCATCAATGAAAAGCTTCAGTACCTCGGCAGCTAGCTTGCCGTAGCCAGCTTCATCATCGCTTGTGACCAACTCGCGCCAAGATTCCAGGGTCTTGGCATCAAGTTGTGGGTACTCGGTGGGTAGGTACAGGCCTCCGTCAGGGGCCAATCCGCCGAGCAGGATATCAGTAAACTTCGCTGGGGTCGCTGTGCTATCGCGCGTTGAAATGTAGTCCACGTTCCTTACCTTACTTACTCGGAGTACACTTACCACACGTGTCTACCCCTGAATTTGAGAAAGATCCCCGCCCCAACCCTCGTGAAGTAGTAACGACTAAAGCTTTAACCGTTTGGATTGCCGCGCTAACTGTGTATGTTGGCGCTATTTTTGGCCGTACATCCTTCGGTGTTGCAGGTGTTGAAGCTATTGCGCGTTTCGATGTCGATGCCTCCCGCATCGCGGTATTTGCCTCAATTCAGATTGGTACTTATGCGCTCGCCCAAGTTCCGACAGGAATATTAATCGACCGCTTCGGCCCGCGCAGACTCCTAGTCATCGGCGCCATCATCATGGGCATCGGCCAGCTAATCCTGGGCCTAACTACCTCTTATGGTGTTGCTATCGGCGCGCGTGTGCTCATCGGTGCCGGTGACGCGACCGCCTTCCTGTCGGTTATGCGGCTGTTGCCATTTTGGTTCCCTCTGCATCGCACCCCGATGTTTACGGCCGTAACAGCAGCCTTTGGCCAGCTGGGCCAATTCTTATCTGCCGTGCCATTTTTGTGGCTACTGCACGCTACTGGCTGGACCATTGCCTTTGTTTCTTTGGGCTCTGTTGTCATTCTTATTGCCATCGTGGCTGCGATTGCGGTGGCGGACTCGCCTGAATCTGCCGGCGTATACTCCGAACCATCGGTAGAAAAAGACGAGCCCGCACTGTCCATCGGCCAGCGCATGAAGCTGGCTTTAAGCTCGCGCGCGACGTGGCAAGGCTTTTTCATTCACTACGCCGGCCTGCACGCCAACCTCGTCTTCATCATGATGTGGGGCGTGCCGATGATGACCGAAGCCATGGGCTTTTCGTCGGCCCAAGCCGGCGTAGTGTTGACCATTAACTCCATTGCGATGATCATCGTCAGCCCATTCCACGGTCGCTTGTCTTCACTGTCAGGCCGTCACCGCGACATCTCCGCGTTTGTCCTTTCCCTGCTGCACCTTCTGGCATGGCTGTGGTTCTTTTCCTCGCCAAGCCCACGCGGGCTCGCCGTTATCATCGCGATGATGATTCTGATGGCGCTGTCCTCGCCATCCTCGAACTATGGTTTCGACCAGATTCGCGAAACCTTGGACCGCAATGTCGTGGCAACAGCCACCGGTCTTGCCAATATGGGTGGGTTTACCGCCGGCATGATTGCCGCGCAGATCTTCGGCATCATGCTGGATAAGCACTCCGGCGGCACTGCCTTTGTGTGGGGGGATTTCCGCTACGCCGCGCTAGCTGTGCTTGTTGTGTGGACGATCGGTCTCCTCGGCATCTTGATAACGCGCGGCGGCACTCGCCCCCGGAAGATCCGGATGGAGACTGTCACCGAAGACTAAGTCCAACGCAGCGCGCGGGTTGGTGAAAAATTCCTTCGTCGCGCGCACAGCTTCGGTTTCTTCCCATGTGGGATAGCCGACGTTATCCTCCCCGATTTCAAGAATTTGAGCCTGGCGCGCTCCCAACAAAATCGGTGAATGGGTGGCAATAATAAATTGTCCACCGCGTGCTGCTGCCTGCTCAATCTCTGCGAGCAACGCCATCTGGCGAACGGCTGATAGGCCTGCTTCAGGCTCATCCAACATATACAAGCCTTTGCCATCGACGTGCTCGCCGAGGACATCAAAGATGGACTCACCATGGGAGCGCGAACTTAGATCCATCGTTGGATCCAAGTGATTACGGCCTGCGACCTCTTCCGCAACGCTATCTATTGCGAGCATCTGCTGGTGTGTTTCTGAGCGCAGGTAGTACCCACGCAAAATAGGTTCATCCAGCTCGCAGCGCAGATACCAACTCAATGCGGCTTCTGTACCCGTAGCCTTCGGTGCATAGGGGTTTCCAAAGCGCCCGCCGATGACACTAAACCCCAGATTCAGAGCTAATGATTCTAAAAAGGTCGATTTCCCGGAACCATTGTCGCCGGCAATCAAGGTCACCGGACGGGTAAAGCGCATGCCCCCGCGGCTTTTAATATGTTTGATCAGTGGTAGTTTCCACGCCCACGGCGAGTCCACGCGCTGACCTGAAGCGTCAGCAGGAACCACCTGATCTAATTTCCACCGCAGATGCTGCGCGCCGCGCCTTTGCTCACGTTCTAGGGCACGACGGACACCGGGGATAGTTGCTGCGGCATCAAAATAGGGAGACTGCTCTCCCACCTCCTGCGGCGACTCGGGTGAAGATAAAAATTTCAGACTCCGCAGGATCATAAACCTAGCTCTTTTCGATAGTGAACTTACTGGCTGCTGCCGACACTACTTGAGGAGCTGGCATCGTCAGTGTCCTCAGCGTCATCTTCTTCATCATCGCCGGTGATATTAACCGGTGCGCTGACTAGCCCCGCTTCAAATGCCTTCATCACGCCATCGGCCTCAGTCGGGGTTAAGACTCCGTTGGTCACAGCTTGGTTGACCAACTCCATCAAATAAAGCCGGGCTTGATCATGACTCATGCCCATCTCAAAGGCTCCTTCTGGCGCCGCCCCATTTGGCAGGCCCAGCGCTGCTGCCAGTTCGACCAAGCGGTAGCCCGGATACTGTTGGGAGTTTTCTTTCTCAGTCTCACCCGAATCAGCATCGGCAGCCGACTGCGTCCCCGCGATTGCCTCGCCGACCGTCACTGTGCCTTCTTCCGAATGGTTCGACGCGTAGTAAGACATCATGGCAAAAAGAATTACGGAAATTACAATAACTCCACCCAGCCACAGCCATACCGCCTGCGTAACCATGTGACGGTTAGTGCGGCTGTTTTGCCCGCCGCTGTTTCGCGGGCTTCCTGATGGGGCTGTGGAAGAAAAAGCCATCCTCGGTGCCGTTGTCCTTTTCCTAGAAATTTTGTCAGTAAAGACAAGGTGTATAAGACGCCGCTGGTGGCGCGAGGGTAAGTATACTCCCGCGCCTCCAGCTTGTTCTAGGCCTGCATGATACTCTCAGCTGCCTCTACGCCAACGCCGACTTAGCTTTCATTCTCATCATCGGTGCCCTCATCACGCTTGTCTTCATCGCGACGGTTGCCGTCCCCCGGGCTGTACTCCCCGTCATTGCCGCGGCGCGACTGTCCCTCATTTTCGCCAGCGGCATCCAAGCCATCGATGTCGTCTTCGTTGAGATAGCTAAGCCCAGAGAAATCTTCGCTCGAGAAGTCCTGCCCTGGAAAATCACGAAAGTCCTTGAGCTTTTCTTCAGTGTCTTGATCATCGCGTGAGGTACCTTCCGGATGATCGTCATAAGCACCAGGATTTGTAAAGCTGCCGTAGCCATTTACTGGCCCGCGCCCGCGCCTGCCGCCGCGGCTTTTGCTGTTTTCCGTGCGGCGATCAACTTGTTCGTTGATGAAATCTGAAAGCCCCTTAAAGAAGCCTTCGCCGGCATTACGCAGCTCGCTAAAGTCGCCTCCGCCTGCTGAGCCAAAGGGATTCTTCTTGCCAGCGAAATCTTCGAACCGAGGCTCGTCGGTGTAAAAATCATCCTGAATTGGATCATCGCGGTGCTGCCCGCCACGGTCTTCCCCACGGAAATTGCCACGAGAATCACCGGGAGAGTCACCACGGTTCTTGCCGCGATAACCAAAATCGCGGAAGTAGTCCTCAGCTAGTCCGTAAAGAAAGTCCGCCGGTGGAAACTTGTTGGGATTCTTCCAATCGCTTTCGTAGCGCCCAGGATTATTTCTCCGCGGTGGTCCAAACGGCAATTCATCTTTCAAATTGTCGATGAAATCATTGATGGCCGTAGACAAATCAAAAGGCCTCGGCCCTCCTGAATGGCGACCATAGTCTGGTTCGAAGCCTTCAAAGTTGCGTGAATCGTCGAAGTCTTCACCAAAATCCTCATCTTCGTCATCGTCGGTGTCATTATCGAAGAAAGTGAAGAAGGTTGGGTCGCTGGTATCAATATCCGGTGCGATGGGGTCCTCAATGATTACGCGCAGCACCTGCTGCTCCTCATCGATTTCAATGGTGGTGGATTCATCTGCCCCGGCCGCACCCGCGGTGGATACTAAGGTGGCGAGGTCTTCAAAGGTGGCATTGTTTAACTCGATGGAAACGATTAGTGCCATGGTGTTCGGTAATCCTTCCGCTGGGATTTCTCCGTAAATGAAACGGATGCTCAAAAATGCTGTGCAGTTGTGTCAGTGCCGCTGTGTCTTTGTCTTCACTGCCCAGCTTAAGCACTCTCGCGACAACCTGAAAGGGTACGCGGCAAAGATCAGGGTTAAATCCGAGTATTTCTCAGGGGGCGAACAGTCCCACAGACTCTGCGCCGAAGCTGAACTTACGCATAGTTGCCCGCAGGTCCTATTTCTGTGGATAGCCGCCCGCAGGACCGAAGGTCCGAGGACAACTATCCGTGCTCGAGCGATTCCGCTTCGCCCCAAAAGACCTCGTCTACAACCCGGCGCGCATGCCGGGTGGCTTTGAGGTAGGCATCGAGGAAGTATTGGTTTTCATCGGGGTCCCAGCCAGCAGCACCAGCTACTTGCGCGAGTTGGCGGCCAGGGGTCGGCAGCTGGTCGACGCGTTTGCCGCGCACAAGTACCAGCGCATTGCGCGCATCGGTCGCCATCAGCCAGGCCTCGCGCAGGCTTTCAACCTGTTCCGCCGGCAGCACCTGGGTTGCTTCAAGGGCGTCCAATGTGCCCAGAGTCGACGGATTGTGTAATTCCGGGTGTTCATGGGCATGCATCATGGTGAGCAATTGCACTGTCCATTCAACGTCGCTTAAGCCGCCGCGGCCCAGCTTGGTGTGGGTATTGCGGTCAGCCCCACGCGGCAGCCGCTCATTATCCACGCGCGCTTTCATACGGCGGATTTCACGAATAGTAGAGGCAGAAACACCGTCTTCCGGGTAGCGGTACTTATCGATGACTTCCATAAACCGCTGTCCTACTTCCTCATCACCGGCAAAAAATGCCGCGCGCAACAGCGCCTGCATCTCCCAGGGCTCGCCCCACTTTCGGTAGTAGCGGTCAAAGCTTTCAATAGTGCGCACAATCGCACCGGAACGACCTTCCGGACGCAAGCCCAAATCGACCTCCAAAGGCGGGTCACCGGAGGGTTTGGCGAGACGGGTTCGCATCTTATCGATGATCCCTATCGCCCACTTCAACGCTTCTGGCTCTTCGATACCTGGGGCAGGCTCGGCTGCGACCATGACATCAGCATCGGAACCAAAACCTAATTCCATGCCTCCAAGACGCCCCATGCCGATCACGGCAATGCGCGCGAGAGGCCGGGGCTTTCTCTCCTCGCCGGCTTCGTCCAACCGGCGGGCCTCGCCATGCATCCAGCCGCGGATTTCTGCGCGCAAGGCAGCTTCTAACACCGCTGCCCAAATGGTGGAAAGCTCACGGCAGACTTGCTGAACATCCAAGTAACCCAGCAGGTCGCCGGAGGCAATGCGCGCTAATTCTACCCGCCGCAAAGAGCGCGCCACATGCACGGCCTTGTCTGGGTCGCGGTGGCGTTTTGCCGCATTAAGCAGCGCAGAAGATACTTGCTCAGGAGTGGTGTCAAGCAGCTTTGGACCATCGGAGCCGTCCGAGAGCTGCTTGACTACCTCAGGGGCCGCGATGATCAAATCCGCGGTATAAGGCGAAGTTCCTAGAATACTCATCAAGCGCTTGCCGACGATGCCCTCATCACGCAACATGCGTAAGAACCAGGTGCGGTCGAAGGCGGCATCAGACAGCTTGCGGTAATTCAGCAACCCAGCATCCGGGTCGGCGGTCTCAGCTAGCCATTCCATCAAGGTCGGTAGCAAAATCGCCTGGATGCGGGCTTTGCGCGAGGTACCAGCAGCCAGTGCTGTCAGGTGCTCGAAGGCGCGGTCTGGAGCTTGGTAACCAAGTGCTGCCAGCTGCAGTTTCGCAGCTTGCGGGCTGAGTTTGAGTTCGGCCGGGCTCATTGCGACCACAGAGTTCAGGAGCGGGCGGTAGAACAAGCGCGAGTGCAGCTCCGAGATTTGCAGGCGCACCGTCTTTAAGTACTTGTTCATCATCGTCGCCGCAGAATTTGCGCCTTGGGCCATAAACCCAGAGACACTGGCAAGCCACTCTAGAGTGTCTTCATCATCATCGGCCGGCATGGTGTGCGTGCGCCGAAAACGTTCCAGTTGCAAACGATGTTCTAGAAGCCGTAAGAATTCATATGCCTCAATGAGCTGATTACCATCATCGCGGCCGACATAGCCCGCGGCGATAAGCGCATCCAGGGCATCGACGGTGGCAAGCGTTCGCAAGGATTCATCAGACCTGCCGTGGACTAATTGCAATAACTGCACGGCAAATTCCACATCGCGCAAACCACCGACACCGAGTTTGAGCTCACGGGTTTTCAGCGAATCCGGCACGCTTTCGAGCACGCGCCGGCGCATAGCTTGGACATCTTCCACGAAAGATTCGCGTTTCGATGCCTCCCAGACCATCGGCCCAATAGCCTTCGCGTAGGCATTACCCAGTGGCATAAAGCCGGTCTGCGGGCGAGCTTTGAGCTGGGCCTGGAATTCCCAGGTCTCTGCCCAGCGCGTGTAGTACTTAATGTGCGAATCCAAGGTGCGCACCAGCGCCCCGGATTTTCCTTCGGGCCGCAAATTCGCATCCACTTCAAAAAAGCAGCTGGTGCCAATCCGGTTAAATTCTGCCGCCACGCGCGTGGCCTTACGCATCGCCTTTTGCCCGGCGTCATCACCCATCTCGATGGGCTCCGCCACAAAGATGACATCGACATCAGAGATGTAATTTAATTCCTTCGCACCGCACTTGCCCATGGCGATAACCGCCAGCTGCATCGGTAATTTCTCCTCGCCACACACCATGCGCACGGCAAGGGCTAAGGCGGCAGTCAAGGCGGCATCGGCAAGCGCGGTGGTCAACGCCGTGACCGTCCGAAACTCCACCGTCGGTTGGCCTTCCGTCTGACCCTTGCGGGAGTAGAAACTGCCCGCCAAATCATGGGCAGCCAGGCGCATGATTAACGTGCGATAAGTCGATTTCAACAGTGGGCGTGCTTCTGTCTCTTCCATCCCGGCGCGATACGTCCCCGGGGTCGACAGATCCGTCTGTGCCGGATCGGTGGAGGCACCCTCACCTGCGTCAACGTCCAGATAACGTGCGGGTTGGGCTTTGATGACACCCAAGAGCTCCTGCATCATCTCGGTGGGTTCCGGCAGCGGCAAAGCGAGTTTCTCCCACAAGTGTGGATTCGCTGCGAGGTGGTCTCCAAGCGCAGTTGAGCCGCCTAAGAGCGCGATGAGGCGAACGCGCAACGCTTCATCATCGATAAGCGATTGCGTCAAACGCTTTTTCTCTTTGTCTTCTAAAGCGGCGTAGATGCGCACCATGGTGTTAAGCGCCAAGTCTGGGTCCCCAGCCGAGGCAATGCACCACACCAACGGCAAGGCCTCATCTGTGTCCCAGCCCAGATCTTGCAGATCTTGCGCGGCGGTAGGACGCGATAAACCCAAGGTAGCGGGCGAAGGCAAATCGATGCGCATTAAAAAATAGTCCTTTTAAAGATTGAGGTTATTAGCCAATTCATATTTGGTGATCTGCTTTTGGTAGCTATGCCACTCATCCCATTTGGTGCGCAGGAAGAATTCAAAGACGTGCTCACCGAGAACCTCAGCCACAAAGTCCGAGCCTTCCAGCATGCGCAAACTGTGGTCTAACGAGGTGGGCAGATCCTTATACCCCATCGCGCGGCGTTCACGGCGGGTCAGTGAATGCACATCGTCTTCAGCTGGATCGCCTAATTCATAGCCTTCGCGAATGCCTTTGAGCCCGGCTGCCAGCAGCACTGCGTAGCCCAAATAAGGGTTTACGCCCGCGTCAACGGAGCGAATTTCCACGCGGCGAGATTCTTCTTTGCCCAGGCGGTAGGTAGGAACCCGTACCATCGCCGAACGGTTTGAGACTCCCCAGGTCGCTGCCCCCGGAGCCTCATTGCCAAATTGCAGGCGCTTGTAGGAATTCGACCACTGATTGGTAATCGCCGTGAATTCCGGGGCGTGCTCCAAAATGCCCGCGATAAATTGCTTGGCGGTTTCAGACAAAGAAAATTCATCATCTGGATCGTGGAAGGCATTGGATTCGCCTTCAAATAGCGACAGGTGGGTGTGCATGCCGGAACCAGACCACTGTTCAAAAGGCTTAGGCATAAAGGTCGCACTTACCCCTTGACGTACTGCTACCTGCTTGATGATGTAGCGAAAGGTCATGATGTTATCGGCCATGGTCATGACATCGGCATGGCGCAGGTCGATTTCTTGTTGCCCAGGCGCTGTTTCATGGTGCGAGAACTCTGTCGCAATCCCCATCGATTCCAGCGCTAAGATTGCTTCTCGACGAAACAGCGGCACATCATTGTAGGTTGCCTGGTCAAAGTAGCCGCCGTTATCGGTGGGCTGCAAATCTTCAATATCAATGGTCTGCTTGAGAAGGAAGAACTCAATCTCCGGTGATGCCATGCACGTAAACCCATCGCCTGCCGCGGCCTGGACTTGCCGGCGCAAAATATGGCGCGGGTCGATCAAGGAAGGCTGGCCATCCGGCATGACCACATCACAAAACATCCGGGCTGCCTGCATATCCGGTACTTCTTGTTCAAAGGGCAGGACCTGGAAAGTCGACGGATCTGGCATCGCAATATTGTCCGATTCCGAAATCCGTGAGAAGCCCTCAATGGAAGAGCCGTCAAAGCCCACGCCTTCATCGAAAGCTGATTCCAGCTCCGATGGGCTCATTACCACCGATTTCAATCCGCCCATGAGATCTGTAAACCACAATCGAATGAAGCGAATATCGCGTTCTTCAACGGTGCGCAGGACGAATTCGTGTTGGCTACTCATAGTTTTGACCTTAGTAGAAACTACCCACCCGAGGTGACGTAAAACCCCGAAAGAGTTTGGTGAACCTTTAAAGAATGTGCGCAGTCTAAATAGATTGACCCAACGTTTTAAAAGTAAAGGAATTTTACTATGAACCGCCTGCACCATTTAGACCCGCATTTAGTACGTGCCTTCATCCACGACATTATTACCGTAGCTCAACGTGGCTGGATGCCACTGGACTTACAACACGTTTTAGGCCCTGCAGTAGCGGCCGTGTTAGAAAAAGCCGCACCCCAAATCCCCGCGCGCATTGGGATTGGGAAAATCCGCTACGCCTGGCTGAGTTACCGTCCCAGCGACTTCGATTTGTCTTTAGCCACCACGTTAAAGCCGCGCACGATTCACGCGTGGATGGATAAGCTTTACCGGCTGCCTTTTCTACGCGATGCCGAGGTGGTCTCCTCCGCTGAACCGCAATTTAGCGACCCGAAGCAAAAGAAGATGCATGACAAGATTCAGGGCTTATTAGCGAAGGCCGAGTCCACCCATTTTGAAGATGAAGCAGATGCGCTCATTGCGAAGGCGCAGAATCTGCGTCAGCAATATCGCATTGACCAAGTCTTAGATGAGCTAGAAACTTCCGCCGAAGAAGTCGTCGCTGTGCGCGTGCGTATTGCTGCGCCCTGGGTCAAACATCAAATGTCACTTCTGTCATCAGTAGCTTGCGCCAATGGCGGAACAGCCGTGCTGCTATCAGATCTGGGTATTTGCACTGTCATGGCGACCCGCGATGATGCTGAGCACATCGTCGATCTTTTCTCTTCGCTTAATCGCCAGCGGGCCTGGTTTATGACCAACTCTGAAGGCGCCAAGCTTGCCGCCGAAGAGGGCCAAACTGCTTCCTATCGGCGCAGCTTCATGTTGGCCTATGCCGGCAAGATTCATGAGTTGCTGCATGAGGCCAACATTGCCGCTGCACAACAACACCAGGAAAGTACTAATAACAGCACTCGGGATGAGCAGGAAAGCTCTGACAAGCGCCAATATGAAATCACCTCCCGGGCACTTCCTGCGCTGGCGCGCCGCCAAACCAATGCAGAAGAAGCCCTCCAAGACCTCTTCCCTAATTTGTCGAGCATGAATCTCTCGATGAACCACATGCGCGGCATTATCGATGGTGTCGATGCCGCAGAGCGCTTGCACCTTGGCGGTGATAAATCTGGCATTCGTACCAGCCGCAATCAGCTTGCTTCCTAAGCTTTCGCTTCAGCTTTCTTCGCCCAGCCAGTTGGGATGAGACACGGTAAGGTTGGTAAAAGAAAGCACGTCTATTACAACAGCGCATTTATAGCAGAGGGTGGGTCAATGTCCGCACAACCAGGAAAGACGGAAAAGTCAGCTAAATCAGTTTCGAAGTTTTTAGAAGTTGAAGCGAAATTTTCCGTCTCGCAGGACTTACCCACCCCAGTGTTGACCGATCTTCCAGGTATTGAGGATATCGGAGCTACGCGTTCGGAGTCTTTGTCTGCCATTTACTACGACACCAAGGACTTGCGTTTAACCCGCGCCAAGATCACGTTGCGCCGGCGCACCGGTGGGCATGATGACGGCTGGCACATTAAACTACCTAGCTCTGCTGGTCGCACGGAACTTCATCACGATCTAGGCGAAGCAGTTGATGGCGTATATACCGTGCCCACGCAGCTTCTCGCCCACGTGCGCAGTATCATCCGTAATCACCCAGTCGAGCCTATTGCGCAAGTCGATAACCAGCGCACCGAACAAGTCTTAGTGGATGCTTCTGGTGCTGCCCGCGCAGAGTTTTGTGATGACCATGTCACCGCGTTTTCTTTTCTTCCCGGTGGTAAGCAAACCTCCTGGCGCGAGTGGGAAATTGAATTGGCTGGCGATCTTCCTGGTTCAGAGGAAGGTACCGATTTCATCCGCACTGCCACCAAGCAATTTATTGCCGCCGGAGCACGGGTCTCTGCATCACCTTCCAAACTCGCTTCGGCTTTGGGCGATTCGATTAATAACGCTCCCCTGCCACCATCGCTTCTGAAACCCGACGTTGATAAAAAGTCCCCGGCTGCAGCAGTAGTCAAAGCACTTGCTGCAAATCGCGACAAGCTGGTGGCCTATGACCCGAAGGTGCGCGCCGATGAGTGGGATTCCATCCACCAAATGCGCGTGGCCACTCGGGAGCTGCGCAGCCACATGGAAACTTTCCACGGTGTCATTAGTGGCGACAAGATTGCGCACATTGAAGCCGAATTGAAGTTGCTCGCAAGCATCCTTGGTCTTGCCCGTGATGCGGAAGTTGTTGACCAGCGCTGGCAGTCGCTTCTTGCCGCTGAAGATTCCGATACTTTAGATGAAAACACCCGCAACCACATCGCCAACGATATGGGCCGCGAGTACACCCGCGCACACCGCAAGGCTGTAGCCGCCCTTGATTCCGAGCGCTACCTGGAATTGCTCGACTCCCTCGATGAGCTTTTAGCGCACCCTCCTCTTGAAACGGCTGCGCCTGAATCTGAGCAAGATTCTGAATCTCCTTTGGTTGATGCCGCCTCCGAAGACACCGACTCAGTGGTTCCTTCAGCTCCCGAGACCCCCGAGGCACTCGAGACACCTGAAGCTCTCGAGGCCGATGGTGAGCACGAAGGTGACGAAGATAAAGCAGCTGAAGAGCTAAGCGAAAAGCCGCAGAAGTCTGAGACGGAAGAAAAGGCTGAGGCCAAAGCAGCGGCTAAAAAGGCTGCCAAGGAGATGGAGCGGGTCTTAGCTGCGCACTTGGATGAGGCCTACCAGAAACTGCTCAAGCGCCATAAGAAAGCGAGCAAGAATTGGCATAATGATGAGCTGACGCTGCATGAGCGCGAAGAGTATTACCACGACATGCGCAAGGCCGCGAAGAAACTGCGCTATGCCGCAGAGGCGGCAGGTGCTGCTACCAAGCTGAAAACCAAGGGGCTTTATGCTGCCTGTAAGAAGATGCAGTCAGTACTTGGAGATTTCCAGGATTCTGTAACATCGCGCGACAAACTACTGCACCTAGCGCAAGCCGCACGTCGTCGCGGCGAGGATACCTTTGGCTACGGCCTGTTGTATCAGCGTGAGCGCGCGATTGGCTTGGAAGCTTTAGAAGATTATGAGGCTTGCATCAAAGACATCAAGCAAGCCTTCAAACCTTTAAAGAAACAGATGGAAAAGTAGTTTTCGCTACTTCTTCCAGGATGGGGTTTCGCCCCAGTCATCATCTTCGTCGTCTTCGTTATCAGCTGCCTTATTGCGGGCAGCTGCAATTTCGAGCGCGGAGCGGGCTTCTGATTCAGAATCATAAGGGCCCATGCGGTTTTCCCATCCGGCTTGCTTGCCTTGAGAGACGTCACCGGTGGATGGGTCAAAGTACCATTGGCTACCTTCTGCGGCCATGAGCATCTCCTTCTCAATTAACTATCGGTCGTTATCTTTGTTAGAAAAGCCACCTGATGGCTTATGCTTTCCCACACTACCGCCGCGGTATTTATCGCGCCCGCTAAACTATTAAGGTAGTTAGCTCGACCCAGTAATTTTTTATCCCACATGCAAGGAGCCCGATCAGCATGCCGATGTGGCCCGCACCCACTTCTTTAGCTTCCGCGCGCGCGCAGGAAGCACACACCGCACACGCAGGACATACTGCGCAGGCGGTTGCTAGCGCCCCGGGCACATGGTCAATTGCAGGTGAGCACGCGGGGCACTTCGGCGGCATCGTGGTCATGGGAATTTCAGAGCTGCGTGCCGCGGCCGCAGTGTCCCCTCGTACCGATGGCAAAGTTCAAGTGCGTCTCATTGAGACCACTCCAGAAGGTGAAAAGCACACCGATGACGCTATCGAGCTAGATGAGCTGGCCAAGCGCTTTGCCCAACAACAGCCAGGTATCGATGAGCAAGGCCGCCCGACGGTTCCGCCACTGCCCCAGGGGGGCTTAGCCGCGCGCGTCGGCGGAGTTATTTGGACAATGATTAACCGTCAGCTGCTCTCGCGTGAGACCGCAGGCGCTGACGTTACGATCGTCTGCGATATTCCGCGTGATGCCGGCATGGGTGCACTATCAGCTGCCGATGTCGCAGTAGCACTCGCGATGTTGCCGGAAAACGTCGAGCTAGATCCGCCCACCCGCGCACGAATTGCAGAAGTCTGCACGCAGGCAGTCGACACCTTCTCTTCGCTACCTTCCTTGCCAGCACGTCATACTGCGGCACTGCGCACCGAAGAAGGTTCGGTCAGCATCGTTGACTACGCCGATCATTCGGTCACTAAGGCTGCCGCGCCTATCTCCGGGGCCCAGCGTGCTTTTGTGCTCTTCCCCGCGGGTGCGGATGTTCCTGACCAGGCCGCAGGCATTGCGCAGCGCCGCCAGTTCGTCGATGACGCCAGCCACGCTTTTGGCACCGAATCTTTGCGTCTGTTGCCCGATGCTCCAGAGCGGGTATTGGACTGGCTCAACGCCGTGCACAAGGTTCATGGTTCCAAAGGCCAGCCCACTATTGCCGAAGCATCCGGATGGCTGCGCTTTTATGAAGCAGAAACCACCCGCACCCACCAGGTCGCACGTGCGTTGCGTTCAGGTGCGTGGAGTGATCTTGGCACTATCTTGGCTCTCTCGCAGCAGGATCTGCGCACCTACTACGGTCTCGACAACTCGGATGCACTGGGTGAATTAGCCATTGCCCGGCGCGCGCTCTCAGCACGCGCGGCCTCAGCTGGCACGTCCAACGCCGTGTTGACTTTTGTCCCAAGTGAGCGCGCGGAGAATTTCGCCGCTGACTTTGCTGCCGATGGGCTTATCGTGGTTC
The DNA here is from genome assembly GCF_001941345.1 of Corynebacterium stationis. Taxonomy (NCBI): domain Bacteria; kingdom Bacillati; phylum Actinomycetota; class Actinomycetes; order Mycobacteriales; family Corynebacteriaceae; genus Corynebacterium; species Corynebacterium stationis. The sequence continues at coordinate 953,669 of NZ_CP009251.1, read as the reverse complement.
CCGTTGTCCACGGCACCGAAGCCGTGGTTGAATCCGCAGCCCAGTAGCTTAATCAGCAGGCCACGCGAATTTCACCTCGCGGGCATCGGGATCGGCAGTAATCAGTGACACGTGGACGCTGTGGCCCTCGGGCGGGGCGCCCACGACATCGGCAAGCACTGGCGGCTGGGTGAGAAACGCGGACGCCTTGTTCTTTTCCTGATCCGCGCTAAGCACCACAGCTTCAAAGTTGTGTCCGACCCAGGGTTGCAGGACGCGGGCTTCCAGCCAGTTCAGCACGGCCTTTTCCACCTGCGATGCTAGCTGCGAACTTCGCCGCATCGAGGAAATAACTTCGTCGGCTTTGTCCGCAACCCACTGTGGAATCTCTTCACCAGCGCACAACGCGAGACACACCTCAGAGCCAAAGCGGTCTACTAATCGGCGCAGTGGCGCGGTGACGTGGGCATAGTAGCCGCCGATGCCCGCATGGATTTCCGCTTCCCCCTCCCCGAGCCACACATAATCGGCCCCGCGCAGCAACCTTTGTGCAAGGCGCATCGCCGCCATACCGCGGGGTTCGTCGGCATTAATCGAGAGCAAAAATTCCGTGATGCTGTGCTCGCCGATGTCGTAGCCTAATGCTGCAATACCGCGGCGAAATTCCCCCTCTGCTTCCGGCGTTGCCGCAGGCAGCGTACGCAAGAAACCAACGCCGTGTTCAGCCATGAGTTGGCCCGCGCACATGCCCGTAAGCAGTGAGATCTCTGAGTTGTAGTCCATGATTTCATGGCGAGGCTCGATTATTAATTCGTATTGTCCGTCATCGTTAAGCTCAACGCTTTGCGATGGCAACCGCAAGGAAATCGCGTGCCTGCGCAAAGAGGATGCCTGACGTAATTTACCCACCTCCGGCAACAAGGCGATGGAAGAATGCAGCTGACCTTTCATTAAATCTTGGTGGGTCTGCTCATAGTCTAGGCGCGCACGCGAGCGCACCAGCGCGCGTTCTGCATGAAAATTTTCTACCTCACCGGCTGCATCGAGGTGAAAAGTCCACATCACTGCGGGACGGTCAACACCAGGAAGCAACGATGCTTCCCCTTCAGAAAGCTCCGGTGGATGCAGGCGTGCCGGCTCCGCGGGCAGATAAATAGTTTGTCCGCGACTTAAAGACTCACGCTCAATGACCCCGCCGGGTTCGACGAACGCGGCAACATCCGCGATGGCGTAGGAGACGATATAGCCTGCCCCACTCGCTGGTTTATCTATAAAGACGGCCTGGTCTAAGTCCATCGAACCTTTTGGATCAATGGTCACCAGGGGTATATCACGCATATCTTTACGCAGCGCAGAGAACCTATCGTGCGCATGCGCCGCTGCATCAGTAACACTGTTGTCAAAGGCCAGAGGGATTTTAAACTCGTTGGCGATGGAGCTTAAATCGAGGTGCGCAGCATATAACTTCATGCTGTCCCATTGTTCCAGAATTTCCTACTTTCGCGGGGCAAAAGCAAAAAGCGAAAGAGAAGAAAAAGTATAAGAATGAGCCAGCCTATAAGCCGGATTCTGTACTGCCTCAAGCTCAAAGCCTAGGACAGCGGTGAACATCCATCTGGACGCATCGTTGCCAATACGCCTCAAGCGGCTACCTTCAGGTTCGAGCGAGCAGCTCTCAAACACCTGATCAGGCCCGCCAGTAACGGGCCATGATGCCTTGCTTTCAGTGGGGTTTACCCAGCCGCCCCAATCACTTGGGACGCTGGTGCGCTCTTACCGCACCGTTTCACCCTTACCGCGCTTGCGCGTGGCGGTCTACTTTCTGTTGCACTTGCCCGCAGGTCACCCTGGGTTGCTGTTAGCAATCACCGTGCTCTATAAAGTCCGGACTTTCCTCGGCGCTCGCCTGTCCTGGCCTGCAGGATGGTTCGATTGCCGCGTTCACCCGGCCGACTCATTCGAGAAATTATTCTAGCGCACCCAGGTGCCCAATATCATTTACGCAGCGTACAAGGGATCCATCGGGCCAAAATTCCACATCGCTAATCGATGCCAACCCCAAAAATACCTTCTCGAACACCGCAGCGTTGCCATCGAGTGCCTGCCGAATAAAGGATTTAATAGGGTTCACGTGGGTAACCACCAGCAAGGTCTTGCCGGGATAGCGCTTTTGTAGTTGCTGGCGTACTTGGCGCACACGCCGGTGCAGCTGCTGTAAGGATTCACCATCAGGGCATTCGACTGAGCTATCGTTCATCCATTCTTGCAACCGACGCCCGTCGTGTTTATCCACCGCGTGGAAAGATTCGCCTTCCCACTGTCCAAAGTCCAACTCAATAAGGTCTTCGATAGTTTCAATCTCGTCAATGCCCAATGCTTGCGCCGCTGCCTTCGCAGTCTGCTGGCAACGGGCCAACGGGGATGCGACAATAGCATCGAATTTAATACCGCGACTGGCCAGCATCTGGGCTGCCGCAAGGGCTTGTTTTTGCCCATGCTCGGTCAATTCGACATCCGTGTGACCCGAGTATTGCTTGTCGACGCTCATCTGTGTCTGCCCATGGCGCAACAGCACAAAGCGGGTGATATCTCCGCGGTCTCCCATCCAATCATTCGGATCCAGCGTCGAGGACTGCTCCGCTGTGCGCTCCGCAGTCGCGTTCACACCAGCTTCTACCGCAGGTGCCGCCTCAACCTCTTGCGACACTTCTTCCTTGTCGCGCACGATGCCGACTGGGTGGCCCGCAGCGCAGGCGTCCATGGCGTCATTGGATAATTTATCGGCGACAGAGTTTTTGGCACGCGCTACCCAGTCAAGGGTGAAGGAATCGAAGGAGTTGATGACCTTTTTCGCCTCAAGCGCCAGCTTTTGCATATCTGGATGTTTAATTTTCCAGCGGCCATTGATTTGTTCCACCACAAGCTTGGAGTCCATGTAAAACTCCACCTCGGTGGCTCCCAGTTCTTTTGCGCGTTCAACCCCTCGTAGTAGCCCGTAGTACTCGGCAACATTATTGGTGGACTTTTTGCCCACGACGTAGGCGATCTCATCGAGGATCGTCGAACCGTCAGCTGCGTAGATAACGATGCCGGAACCGGCAACGCCGGGGTTGCCGCGGGAGCCGCCGTCTGCGTAGATAATGACCTTCACTAAATTCAATCCTTAAATATTTCTCTGGCGACGCATGCCGCACCAAGTGTGCGACGAGGTGCCTTTAGGCAGGTCGAACCAAATAGGAACCACAGTCAGAGCACTGCGGCATCTCATTTTTGGGCGCATTCAAAATGGCAGCGCGCTCCGCTGGTGGCAGCACCATCGAGCAGGAACCACAGGTCTTCTCTGCCTTGAATGCTTCAACACCGACGCCATTTTCCAAGCGCTGACGCTCAAATTCAGCCAAGACATCGTCATCTAACTGTGCGCGCAACTCGGCGATTTCACGGTCAATATCACGTTCTGGTTCGACAGGAACTCCTTCCTGTGCTGCTTCAAATGCGCGTCGCGCGGTTTCAACCTTGCGTGCTGCTTCATCCACGCGTGCGCCATGCACGTCGCGGTTATTGCGCAGGGCGTGGATTTCGTTGTGCGCTTCTTGTAATTCGCTCATCAAATCCGCAATGCGGGACTTAGCTGCATAACGGTCATGTTCTAATTCGCGGCGCACATCAGGATCGGTAGCAGCGGACAGCTGCGCTTTGTCGTCGCGCTCTCGCTTGCGCAGCTTGCGCTCATCAGACTGGATGCGCAGGATGTCATTTTCCACATCGTCGACAGCCATCTGCGCTGCGGCAGCAGCATCAAGTGCACGCTTGTGCTCAGTTTCAGCCTTTTCTAAATCAGCCTTCTCGGCTAATTCTGGTGCCTGCGCGCCAACGGCGTTTAGACGCATCGTGCGTGAGAGTTCTAACAGCACCTGCTGCTTCTTCGGTTCCAGTTTCATCATGGTCTCCTTCAAATCCTTGTTTAGTTAAAATGCGGCCCTGTGCAAGCGCAGCACGTACACCACACCGCGTTATTGCACATGCGTTGACTAAGCGCCGTCCGGGTGCGCCGAAATAGTCCAGGGGTCAGTTCGCAGTGAAATAATCTCGCATTCCACTTTAGCGCCTGCAGCAACTACTTCCGAAGCCTGCTGCGTCCAAGGAAATTCACTCGCCCAGTGCGCGGTATCAATAACCGCCGGACCGCCCGCGCGCAGGTGCTCATCAACCGGATGGTGGCGCAAATCTGAAGTGACATACACGTCTACGCCCAAAGCCCGCGCGTTATCTAAGAAGCTATCCCCCGAGCCTGAAGACACCGCCACGCGTTTGACCATACGTTCCGGATCACCGGCAGCGCGCACACCCCACGCGGTTTCCGGAAGCGCATCGGCTACTTGCTGAGTAAATTCGCGCAACGTCATGGGCTCATCTAGCTCCCCAATCCGGCCCAAACCACAGGCAGTCTCTAAGTCGGCAGTCGGTGCCATCTCCACGACATCAAAGGCAGGCTCTTCATAAGGGTGAGCAGATCGCAGCTTGTCGATGATCCGTGCCCGCAAATTCGACGGCGCCACAAATTCCACCCGCATCTCACTACCGGTGTAGGGCTTCCCCACCGTTCCGGTATGCGGATCTGCTCCTTGTCCTGGGGTGAATTGACCTTGGCCTTCCCATTGGAAAGCGCACTCTGAGTAATCTCCAATAGCTCCTGCACCGGCCTCAAAGACGGCAGCTTTGACTGCTTCTAAAGCATCGGCTGGCACATGCATTCCCCACTTATCAATGATCTTGGGGTCCTTGGGCACAATTGGACGTCCCGGGGTGATGCCGACAAGTTCAGCTAGCTGGTCATTGACTCCCGGTCGTGCGGAATCAGCATTAGTGTGAGCGGCAAATAGTGCGACCCCACCACGAATCAGCGTGTGGATAACCTTGCCCTTCGGGGTATCAGCAGCCACCGATTCCACACCGCGCAGCAACAACGGGTGGTGAATAACGAGCATGTCAGCACCGATTTCCACGGCGCGTTCGGCAACCGCTTGGGTGCAATCTAGAGCAAAGGCGACTTTGCTTACCTTCGCTGCAGGGTCTCCACAAATTAGGCCCACCGCATCCCATTTTTCTGCCAAGTATGGCGGGTAGGCGGTTTCTAGGATCTGGCGAATATCTGCCACGGTCATCGCATCGGAAGTAAGTGAGCTCATAGTCTCCTATCCTATATGCCACTTCCAATTGCTTACTTGGCAGCAATGCTGGTAAACACAGCCATATGTCCGATGCTTTTACCTCGTCATCTTCCCCTACCTCACACCCTTTGCATATTTGTTTTGTCTGCACTGGCAATATCTGCCGTTCTCCCATGGCAGAAGTCATTGCACATGACGCATTAGAGGCCGCTGGTCTTACACATTTAACCCGCACTTCCTCCTGTGGATTGGGTGGCTGGCATGCAGGACAAAAGGCAGATGAGCGCACCATTTTAGAATTGCGCCAATCTGGCCACGACGGTGATAAGCACCGCGCCGCGAAGTTGGGACCTGAGCACCACAATGCAGATATCTTCGTCGCGATGGACGATAGCCACGTCGATGGTCTTCTGGCCGAGGGCATCTCACCTGAGCGAATTCGTATGCTGCGCTCTTTCGATCCGCGCTCGCCAGAGGGGTCAAACGTGGAGGATCCGTATTACGGATCACAGGCAGATTTTGCCCGCACGCGAACAGAAATCGAAGCGTCTGTGCCTGGGCTTATCGAGTGGGTTAAAGACCTTCTCAACAGCTAGACTAGGGGCATTATGCGCGAACAGGTAAAAAAGAAGAACTCTGGGTGGCTCGGTGCGTTTCGGCCGAGTTGGATTCTTCTAGCTCTTTTTGTCATTGCCTTTACTTATGTCTCCATCACGATTCTCTCGCCGTGGCAGCTGCATAAAGACGATGACATCGTCGAGCGCAACCACCAACTAGAAGCTGCCTTTGAAGCAGACCCAGTGGATTACAAAGAAGCTATCAACGCTGATGGTTCGCTCGACGCAGACAAAGAATGGACGCGCGTAGTTCTTACGGGTCAGTACCTCAATGACTATGAGACCTTGTTGCGCATGCGCCCGGTGAGCTCTGGTCCGTCTTATCAATCCTTGGTGCCTTTTGAGACCACTGAAGGCGACATCATTTTAGTCAACCGCGGGTGGATTCCCGCTGGTGAAGCCAACGCAGTACCAGATGACCTGGAATCTGCTCCCACCGGCGAAGTTCAGCTCAACGGCTTTGCCCGCCTAGGCGAAGCAATCCACCCGAATGCCCCCATTGAGCGCGATGGATACAAGCAGGTGTATTCCATCAACGCTGAGACCATCATGGATTTCACTGGTGTGGAAGGTTTAAGCAGTGCTTTCGTGCAGCTTTCCGATGACCAACCAGGCGGACTAAATACCATTCCACTGCCGTCAATGGATCGCGGAAACCACCTGTCTTATGGCTATCAGTGGATTGCCTTTGGAATCCTCGCACCCATTGGCTTGGGCTGGTTTGTCTATTCTGAAATCCGCGAGCGTCGCCGCGCCGAGAAAGAACAAGCAGAGCTAGAAGCCCTCCGCACCTCCGATACCCCCGCTGAGCAAGCCACCTCCGAGGAGACCTCCACCGAGACTGCTTCTACCCACGCCGCACCTGTTACCACCGAGACCCACGCCAAAGAGGCGCCGGCAGAGCAAACGCCTGCGCAACCTGCTGACGCAGAGCCCGTAATAGAAAACCACACCACCGCCGCATCCAGGCGCCGCCGTGCACGTTACGGCGACTCCCACCCAGACCACTACGCGAAGTTCAACAAGCGCTCCCAAGACCGCGCGTAATGTCCTCGCTTCGCTGCGGGCATTACGCAAAGAACGGAACTGCAGGTATCGTCCTCACTTCACTACTTGCGTTACGCAAAAGGAACGTGCAGCCTAAGAATTCTTGGCTGCACGTTCTACTTATTTAGCGCTGGGTTGAGAGTGCCTCTAGTACTGCGGCGCTGGCGGGGTTGGCGCGCCCTGTGGTGGGGCGACCTTCGGGTATTTCGCCGATGCGGCGGTCAGACCAGCAGATACGGACTTGGACGCGTTGCCATCAGAAGCGGCGTTCGGATCTCCTGCTGCTTCAGCAGCACCTGCTGGCACGTCGCGCCACGGGGTGGGGTCCCAGTTGCCATCGACAAGCTTGCGTTGTGACCACCAGCCCAGGGCGAGTACTGCAAGACCTACGATGGCGCACAGGATAAGACCTAGCGCACCGGTAAGCTGCGCGGACCAGCCAATGAGGATGCCGAACCAGCCGAAGTCGGCGTCACCGAAGGTCGTATTGGCATCGCCGAAGGTGCCGAGCACACCAAGCAAGAAGGCCGGCAAGATAGTGATGATAAGTCCGTTGGCAAACGCACCCAGCATCGCGCCACGGCGACCGCCGGTAGCGTTGCCATAGACACCTGCTGCACCACCGGTGAAGAAGTGCGGAACAAGGCCCGGCAGAATCAGCGCAACACCGAACATCGGATTGAGCCATACGGCCAAAAGTGCCAGGCCGGTTAGACCACCGATGAACGAAGAAATAAAGCCGATCAGCACAGCATTTTGCGCGTAAGGGAACACGATTGGGGCATCGAGAGCCGGAATAGCACCGGGCACAACCTTGGCGGCGATGCCCTGGAATGCTGGGACCAGCTCACCCAGGATAGTGCGAACACCAAAGAGGATGACCGCAACGGCCACACCAAACTGCAGACCCTGGGTAACGGACTGCATGATGAAGTTGCCCACGTTAGTGGCACCGCCCTCAAAAGCTTGGAAGGCTTCTTCCTTGCCGGCGCGGGCCAAAAATAGCAGCGCCAAAATGATGTACATAATCGCCATCGATAGCGCGGTAGAAACCATCGAGTCACGCAAGAAGCGTAGGCCCTCAGGCAGTTTCAGGTCTTCGGTCGAAGGGCTTTGCTTCGCTTTGTCTTTCCCGCCGACGACCTTGCCGGTGGCAGCAGCAGCAACATAGCCCAGGGTGCCAAAGTGGCCGATAGCAATGGAATCATTGCCAGTAATGCGGCGGGTCCATGGGTGTGCGATTGCAGGTAGCGCAACCATCAAAATGCCCAGCAGAATTGCGCCGACGGTAACTACTACCCACGTGCTATACCCCGTAGTGGCCAAAATGATGGTCAACATCGTGGCCATAAAGAGTACGTGATGACCGGTGAGGAATACGTAGCTTAGCGGGGTAAATCGTGCAAGCAGCAGCGAGACCGCAAAGCCTAAAATCATCAACCAGGCGACTTGGCTGCCGTATTCCGCTTGGGCGATACCGGCGATGGCTTCGTTGGTCGGAACCACGCCGCGCATGCCGGTGGCGCCTTCAATCATGACGCCTAAAGGTTCCAAAGACGCGGTGACCAGACCTGCACCGGCGCCGATAAGTAAAAAGCCCAGGGTGGCTTTGATCGCGCTGCCAAGTACTTGGCCAATGCCTTTGCCCATGGCTGCCATACCAATCGCGGTAATAATACCGATGAGGAAGGCAGGCACGGCGAGGATTTCATTGACCAGAAATTGCGCGATGGCAAGAACTACATCCATTGTCGTTTCTTTCTGTTAGTTACTTAAACCGCATACAGCTCACGCAGAGCGGCATCGATTTCACTTAAAGATGTGAAGTCTTTAATCACCCACACCGGCACGCCAACATCGCCCAAGGTGGCGGCAATTTCGCCGGAGGTCAAGATGAAGTCGGCTTCTTTCGCGCGGCCTTTCGCCGAGATGGTGTCGGTGGCTTCGACGTTGATGAGTTTCGCCCAGCCCCAATCGATTAAGACTTCGTCCAGGGAGTTTTTCAAAAACAGTGAGGTGCCCAGACCATTGCCGCATACGGTGAGCACTTTGCCTTTCGATTCCACAGTTGCGGTCTTCGGTGCATCGCTAAGCGATGCACCTCTTGTCGATGCAGTTGGTGCCCCTTGGGGATTCGCAGCTGCTTGTTTCGACGCTTCCCCCGGTCCTTCTAGGAGCTCACGGAGTTCATCGGCAGTAGCGACAGTGTCTAGCTTGGCGCGGGTATCTTTCTTGCCCAAAAGCTTCGCTAGCTCTTTCATGGATGCAGTGTGTGCCTTGTCATCTTGGGCAGCGAGTGCGACGATAAGGTTAACTGGGTCATTGGTGCCGTGGCCAAAAGCGACCGGGGTTTCTAACCGCACCCAGGAAATAGCGGTGCGTTTGACAGCTTCCGACGGACGCGCATGGGCAAAAGCAAAACCTGGCGCGACAACGATATAAGGACCGTTGACTTCAACAGACTCAATCATAGCTCGTGTATAAGCATCAGTAATTGCCCCGCTGCTTTCCAAGAGCTCTCCGGCTTTGGTGATAGCTTCACGCCAACTAGCCGCGCGGGCGTGTAAATTTATCGATTCATCATTTAGTAATCGATTTAACTCTGACATCGACAGTCCTTCCTTTGAAGATGGTTACTTCCAGCATAAACTCACGGTTTCTACAGCCCTAAGTAATGTGATTAATTCCCGTAGGCTTAATCATTTAAGCAAAGGCGCTAAATCGGCCCGGTTCGGTGGCGCATCAGCATCTAAGTCGAAGGTAAAAGTCCGTCTCCTATCCGACAGTACGGCCCATGGGCGTGGAGATTGTCAGGCCACATGCGTTACGTCATCATTTACTTTGATTTTCGGTCTTGGCCCCTTCCAGCCGCGTCATTGAAACCCGGGTCGTGATTGAGATGGGAGTTTCAAGTGAAGACCATGTTATCCACGACCACGGCCCGCGTGCCGATGAGAATGAGTTCATTTTCGCAAGAGCCGCTCAAGTCTTCCGCTAGGCCATTGGTATGAGAACCGCCAACGCCTGTGAAAACATCGGTTTTAGTATCAGCAAGACGGCTTTTATAGATTAGTCGAGATGCTGCGATTAGTGGTCTGAGTGACAAGCAGGCTCATTTTTCCTGGCACCCGCAATCACTAGCCTAAGGGCCGGCAAAAGCAATACTTCGCTCCGTATCGCGTCAGACAAGGCCCATCCGCGACCCCAGACAGAGAAGAAAGCCGTCACAAAGTCTATTCGTGTTCGCGCATAGGCGATGACAGGCGCCCGTCGTGGGCTCGGCTCTTGTGACTTAAAGTCGCGGTTTACTCGGTCCAGGCGAAGAAATTGCCACATTGTGCCGACCCCAGTGATGCTCGAGTGTTCAGCCAGGATCACGCCGGTGTGCTCTAACAAAACGGACAACCCGTTAACTACGTGAGCTGAGCCGCACGTCGTGGATTCGCGATAGCTACGGGAGGTACTGAAACCGCTTTCACAGGCCTTCTTTACGTCTTGCCCAAGAGCTTAGTGTGCAAAGAACGATTGCGGCGTTCGACTATCAACCGAAACATCCCAGGTCATTTTAGGCCGCGTTCCACAGTGAAAAAGCCGATGCCTCCTAGAGCGATTGTTTGTTGTCTCGGCTTCCGGTGTCCGTGGCTCAAATTGGCGCCTTCAGCGGCTAAATCTTCTGGCCGATCTTCGAGAGAGGGGACCATCGCGGCGGGCTTGCTGTGCCTAGTGCCGGTCAGGTCAAAGCGGTCTTGTCTGTCCGGGCAGATTTCATTGTCCTGCTCCAGGTTCTTTCCTCTACCCACATGGAGCAAACCCCCAAGACATTTCCATGAAACGCGCCGGCCTTTTCAGCGCTTCCATTTCTGGAATCACCCCCGTGACCTTTCGTGAAGCGGGAGAAATTCCTGTTGTGCTAGTGAGTGCGGTCGCTTCAACGCTGAGCGAGACCACGCAATTTCATCCTAATGTCGCAGATTAGTCTCCCCTTTCGTTTCCCCGCAAGATGCCCCCGATTTTCGTTTGCTCTATACACGGCCTTAAGACGTGCCTAGTATTGAGAGGTACATCACCCATCTCGAATAGGAGCAGGTAATGACCACGAACGAGTCCTCTCAACCCGCCGCATCCCCACAAGGCGACACGGCCCCCGGCACCCCAGGCGGCCACACCCCCCAGGTTCCCGAGCCGAGCACACCCACCGCTCCCCCAAATCGGACGGATGCGCAGGCTTCCCCGGCCGCTTACTCGCCTACTGGCTGCCCTTTCCACATCGGTGCGGGCGACCCTGACCCCCGCGCACAACAAGGCGAGTACCTCACCACCGCCCAGGGCGCCCGGGTGAGCGAAACCAGCCATTCGCTGCGTGCGGGTGAGCGCGGTCCCCTACTCATGCAGGACCACCACTTCCGCGAGAAGATCACCCACTTCGACCACGAGCGCATCCCGGAGCGCGTGGTCCACGCTCGCGGCGCAGGCGCCCACGGCGTGTTCGTAGCCAACGGTAACGCCTCTGCGATCTCCAAGGCCGGAGTGTTCGCCGAGGGCAAAGAGACCCCCGTCTTCGTGCGTTTTTCCACCGTGCTCGGCTCCCGCGGATCTGCCGACACCGTGCGCGACACGCGCGGCTGGGGCGTGAAGTTCTACACCGACGAGGGCACTTGGGACCTAGTGGGAAACAACATCCCCGTCTTCTTCATCCAAGACGGCATCAAGTTCCCGGACGTCATCCACGCTGCCAAGCCGCACCCAGACCGGGAGATCCCCCAGGCGCAGAGCGCGCATGACACGTTCTGGGACTTCGTAGGCCTGCACACCGAGGCCACGCACCACACGTTCTGGAACATGTCGGATCGTGGAATCCCTCGTTCCTACCGCACGATGGAGGGCTTCGGTGTCCATACCTTCCGTCTGATCAACGATGCCGGGGAGACCACCCTGGTAAAGTTCCACTTCAAGCCGCGTCTCGGTGTCCACTCCCAGGTATGGGAGGAAGCACAGATCACTGGCGGTGTGGATCCTGATTTCCATCGCCGCGACCTCGCCGATGCCATCGAGGCTGGCGCGTTCCCCCAATGGGACCTTGGCGTCCAGGTTTTCCCGGATACAAAGGAGGAGATGTTCGAAGGCATCGATCTTTTGGACCCGACGAAGATTGTTCCTGAGGAGCTCGCGCCCGTTGAGATCATCGGCACCCTGACCCTGAACAAGAATCCTGGCAATTTTTTCGAGGAAACTGAACAGATCGCGTTCCACCCGGGGCACTTGGTTCCAGGCATCGACGTCACCAACGATCCGCTGCTTCAGGGACGCCTGTTCTCTTACCTGGACACTCAAATCAGCCGCCTGGGCGGGCCGAACTTCGGTCAGCTCCCCATCAACCGTCCCCACGCCCCAGTCAACGACAACCTGCGCGACGGCATGTACCAACAGGGCGCCCACACGGGCGTCGCCCCTTACAAGCCGAACAGCCTCGATGCCGGCAACCCGACCGAGGCCACGGTCTCCGAGGGTGCGTTGATCGACGTGCCGCGCCCTGTCGAGGGCCACATTACCCGGGATAATCCGGCGTCCTTCGAGGACCACTTCTCTCAACCTCGCATGTTCTACGTCTCGCTCAGCGAAGTAGAGCAGCAGCATCTCGCCCAGGCATTCTCCTTCGAACTGGGCAAATGCTACGAGGAGTCGATCAAGCTGCGCTACCTCGACGTCCTTGCTCACGTGGACCAAGGGCTAGCCGAAACAGTCGCAGACAACCTAGGTCTGCCACACCCGCAACCGCAGGAACTCGCGGACGTCAGCCCGTCGCCCGTGCTGTCCCAGGTGGGCGGGGCTTGGCCTGTCGACGGCCGTCAGGTAGCGGTCCTAGTTAGTCCGGAGAAAGCACTGAAGGGAGTTGGCTCGCTCCTCAACGAGCTTTTTGACGCCGGCACCATCCCTATGGTCGTTTCCACAAAGGGCGGCACGATCACCCTTGACGGCGAAGAAGTGTCAGTCTCCCGCACGTACCTCACTGCGCGATCCGTTGAGTTTGATGCTGTCGTAGTGGTAAACCCGCCTGCTATCCCAGAGGTGACCACAATGTTAGGTGAATTCGAGCGGCACAAGAAGGCAATCGTACTGGCAGGCGACGACGCCCCCGCCGCACTTGACACAGCCGGTGTGGCCGTCAAGCAGCCCGGAATCGTGGCCGTCGCATCTCCCTCCGAGGCGGCTGCGCCGGTAGAGGAGCTGCTCGCTTCCCACCGCGTCTGGGAGCGCTAGTCAGTAACCATTGAGCCCGCGGCCCCCGACAGACCAGTGTCTTGAAGGGCGCCGCGGTTTCTTTTCGCCAAGGCTACAACGAATGGTCGTGTGCAAATGGAAGCCTCACGTTTCTGGCACCTAACATTACGTTTCATTGTTAAATCGGTGCACCGAGACGGATAACTCGGTAGTGCGGGAAGAACACCGCACGTACCATCAAGCGCATACTTCAACTCCACGCTCCTCTGCCCCGATATCACTACGCCCGAGCACCCGCACAAATGATACGTCCCAATTGTGGCCGTCGCCGAGGCCCACTCCCGCCGCACCCTGGTCTGCACAGCCATCATCTTCGAGCCCAATCGTCGGCGGGCTAAACCACTAGGTCTCCACGCTCATCAACTCCTCCAACAACAAACGCCCCGACCACTAAAAGGTCGCGCACCACACTAGGCCTACAACTGTTTCTCGACGGGTACCGACAACCTTCTACATCAAGACAAAGTAGGCAATGAAGGAAAATCACATTCCACTACGAAGGTAAGCCCGAAAAGCTCTACGTCGGCGAAAGACACGGCGGCCCTGAAGCCGTCCTCGTTTGCCTCGCCAACGACATCACCGCCATAGACCCACACGCTCGCGTAATCTGGGAAAATACGAACTTGACGCCGCCAGTAGATGCTTTCCAAATCTATCCACCGAAGCTGACCCACAACCTCGAAATAAACCCCCAGAAGAAGAAAATCTCGAGACACCGTGAGTAGAACGGATGTCTCGAGATTTCAAATTGTGCGGCCTGAGGGGATCGAACCCCCGACCTACTGGGTGTAAACCAGTTGCTCTTCCAGCTGAGCTAAAGCCGCATCATGCTCTCTTAAAAGCTTTCCGCTTCCTCATGAGCACTCTTAGAATACTAGCCACACCTTCTAACTTAAACAAATCGCCTGGCTGGAAGGTGTTTTCGGCTAATTCTTACTTCTTCATCGCGCCGCGCGCGACCAAGCAGCTGCCCTGCCAATCACCGAGACGCTCTGCGGTGGTCTGGACGAGGCCTGCCAATTGTGCGGATTCGGAAATTTCACCTGGAGCAATAGTTCCACGTTTTCCTGCACCAGGAGTCAACAGCCAAATGGTGCCACCATCACCCAATGGGCGGAGGGCGTCAACCAAGCCGTCCACGAGATCGCCGTCATCTTCGCGCCACCACATGACAACCACGTCAACGAGCTCATCAGTCTCTTCTTCTAGAAAGTCTTCTCCCAGAACAGCCTCAACAGCTTCAGAGATTGCAGGATCGCAGTCTTCGTCCCAGCCAGTCTCGAGCGCAATCATGCCCTCAGTAATGCCGAGCGTGGATGCATAGTTTTTGGTTACGCCAGTAGCGTCAGCCACCGTGGTATTCCTCCTTTAGTATTGAAAACAAGTTACGAAATCATTTCGCAATTGCATTGCACCTTACCTTTAAAGATGCAAGATTTCTCACTTACACAACCAAAAGTTAATCGATTGCTGCGATTTTAGCTAGAGGCTGACGCCAAACCCGTGCGCAGTTACAGTGAAATGCGCGACATATTTAGTGATTAAGCACACCACTTTTCGACGATGTAACCTACTTGCGAGTATCGTGGAGAACAAAACATTTTTACCTAACCAGGAGGTTCATGGAATGGCTGAAAAGGATGCCCTACAGGGCGATTCCAATTTCCCACTCATTCGCGACGGCGTTGCCTCGTACCTGCACGACAGTGACCCAGAGGAAACTAAAGAGTGGCTGGAATCGCTCGATGGCTTGCTGGATGAAACATCCACCGAGCGGGCACGCTTTCTGATGCTGCGCCTCTTGGAGCGCGCAACCGCAAAGCGCGTGCCCCTTCCTTCACTCACGTCCAGCGACTTTGTTAACACCATCCCTACCACCATGGAACCAGAGTTCCCTGGCGATGAGGAACTGGAAAAGCGTTACCGTCGTTGGATCCGCTGGAACGCTGCAGTCATGGTGCACCGTGGACAGCGTCCGGGCATTGGCGTCGGTGGACACATTTCCACCTACGCGGGTGCGGCGCCGCTATATGAAGTTGGTTTCAACCACTTCTTCCGCGGCAAAGACGATCCATCAGGCGGCGACCAGGTCTTCTTCCAGGGCCACGCTTCCCCAGGTGTGTATGCACGTGCTTTCATGGAAGGCCGTTTGGATGAAAATGACCTCGACGGTTTCCGCCAGGAAGTCTCCCGTGGCCCAGGCAATGGCCTGCCTTCCTACCCTCACCCACATGGCATGGAATGGTTCTGGGAATTTCCAACCGTATCCATGGGCTTAGGCCCAATCAACGCTATCTACCAAGCACGCTTTAACAAGTACTTGCAGATGCGCGGTATTAAGGATACCTCCGATCAGCACGTCTGGGCATTCTTGGGCGACGGTGAGATGGATGAACCAGAATCACGCGGCGCTATCCACCAGGCAACGCTCTACGAGCTGGACAACCTGACCTTTGTTATTAACTGTAACTTGCAGCGTCTTGACGGCCCTGTACGTGGTAACACCCAGATTATCCAGGAGCTGGAGTCCTTCTTCCGCGGCGCTGGCTGGGACGTCACCAAGATCGTATGGGGTCGCGCATGGGACAAGCTGCTCGAAGCAGACAAGGATGGCGCACTTGTCCACATCATGAACACCACTTCTGATGGTGACTACCAAACCTTCAAGGCTAACGACGGCGCATATGTGCGCAAGGAGTTCTTCGGTCGCGATGAGCGAACCTTGAAGCTGGTTGAAGACATGACCGATGACGAGATTTGGGCGCTACGCCGCGGTGGTCACGACTACCGCAAGATTTACGCTGCCTACAACCACGTCATGGAAAACAAGGGCACCGGCAAGCCAACCGTCATCTTGGCCTTTACCATTAAAGGCTACGGTCTGGGCCACAACTTCGAGGGCCGCAACGCGACCCACCAGATGAAGAAGCTAACCTTGGAAGACCTCAAGAGCTTCCGCGATAAGCAGGGCATTCCAATCTCCGATGAGGCTTTGGAGAAGGACCCAGCGGTTCCTCCGTACTACCACCCTGGCAATGATGCGCCAGAAATTAAGTACATGCTGGAACGTCGTAAAGAACTCGGCGGCTTCCTGCCGGAGCGTCGTGTTAACTTCACTCCATTGCAGGCACCGAGCATCGATAAGCTCAAGAGCGTTCGCAAGGGCTCTGGTAAGCAAGAAGTTGCTACCACCATGGCTTTGGTTCGTACGTTCAAGGAAGTCATGCGTGATAAGGAACTGGGCAAGCGCGTAGTTCCAATCATCCCGGATGAGGCTCGTACCTTCGGTATGGACTCCTGGTTCCCAACCTTGAAGATTTGGAATCCACGTGGCCAAAACTACGTGCCAGTCGACCACGACTTGATGCTGAGCTACCGCGAGGCAACCGATGGCCAGATTATGCACGAAGGCATTTCGGAAGCTGGTGCTGTGGCATCGTTCACCGCGGCAGCAACCTCATATGCCACCCACGGTGAGCCAATGATTCCGCTGTACATCTTCTACTCGATGTTCGGTTTCCAGCGCACCGGCGACGCATTCTGGGCAGCTGCAGACCAGATGGCACGTGGCTTCATCATCGGAGCAACCGCTGGCCGCACCACCCTGACCGGTGAGGGCCTGCAGCACATGGATGGACACTCCCCTGTCTTGGCGTCGACCAACCCTTCGGTTCTGCAATACGACCCAGCTTTCGGCTACGAGATTGCACACCTGGTTACACGTGGTATTGACCGTATGTACGGTGAAAATGGTGAGAGTGTCATGTACTACCTCACTGTGTACAACGAGCCTGTACACCAGCCAGCAGAGCCAGAGAACCTGGATGTCGAAGGCCTGCACCGCGGCATCTACCAATTCAACACTGTCGGCAATGGCGACTTGGAAGCCAACATCTTGGCCTCCGGTGTCGGTGTCCACGAGTCCCTGCGTGCGCAGAAGATTCTGGATGAGGAATACGGTGTGAAGACTAACCTCTTCTCTGTCACTTCTTGGGTTGAGCTGGCGCGTGAAGGTAAGCGCTTGAACAAGGAAGCTTTGCAGCACGGCGCTGAGCCAGCAAAGCCATTTGTGACCAAGCAGCTGGAATCTGTCGAAGGCCCGTTCGTCGGCGTTTCCGACTTCGTCTCCGACCTGCACGAGCAGATTCGTCCGTACGTCCCTGGCACCTATGTTGCTTTGGGTACCGACGGCTTCGGCTTCGCCGATACCCGCGCTGCGGCTCGTCGTTTCTTCAATTCGGATGCTGAGTCTGTGGTCGTTGCTGTACTAGAAGGCTTGGCTCGCGATGGCAAGGTTGAGCGTTCAGTAGTTGAAAAGGCT